>CAXTOO010000104.1:0-6226 GCA_964245875.1 uncultured Fimbriimonas sp.
CAGCAGGATCTCCTCGACGCTCGGGATGTTCCGGTAGAGCGGGACCTTGACCCGCCGGTCGTGGCGCTCCGTGCCTGGGGAGAGCACCTCGACGATGAGGGTCGGGTTGAGAAGGATGTTGCCTTCGTACTTGGGCTCGCCGCAGAGGTAGGACGAATCGGGAAAGACGTAGTTACCGTACTCATCGGCCTTCACCCCAACGTCGGAGCTGTAGCCGAGGCATTGTCTGGCGTCCAGCCCAGGCGCGAAGGCTCGATCGATGTTCTTCGCCACGATGCCGTGATGCGGTGTCCCGCCCGCCATCGAGTAGACGACCCCGTCGATCAGCTCCAGCTTGACCGGCGAAGCCTCGAGCATCGCGAGGTACTTCTCGCGGGTCACGATCTCAGGCTTCCTCAGCGCGGACATAGGGCTATCATACGCCAGGCGGTCGCCTCAGCCGCACCGGGTTATCCGAAGTCAATAAACCGATAGATGTCCCGAAGATGGACAGGGTGGCCAAGGACCGAGATCGAGGCGTCGAGTCCTCGCGCGTCCTCCAGCACCCAGAACTCACCTTGTCTTCGCTGGCTCTCGACGGTCGGCGCGGTCGAGTCGATGAGCAGGATCTGCTCGACGGACGCGAGCGCGCGGTAGAGCGGCATCTTCTCCTTGCGATCACGAAGCTCGGTGCTCGGGGAGAGCACCTCGACGATCAGGGTCGGGTTCAGGAGCGCGATTCCATCGAAGTCGGGCTCGCCGCACACGTAGGTCGAGTCGGGGTAGACGTACTCGCCGAGATCGTTGATGCGGACCTGCTGGTCGGAGTCGAAACCTCGGCACCCACGGGCGTCGAGCGGTGCAACCGCCGCGCGGTCGAAGTTCTTCGGGATCGTCGTGTGGTTCGGGTGGGCGCCCGCCATGGCGTAGACGACGCCTTCGATCCATCCCTCTGCGGGAGCCTCGCCCAGCGCACGGACCACGCCGCCGATGTACTCCAGCTTCACAGGCGACGCCTCGGCCAGGGCAAGGTACTCCGCCTCGGTGATCGTTGCGGGCTTCCTCAGCGCGGACATGGGGCTATGATACGTCAACTACGACGCGCGAAGGGTCTCGCGCGCTACGGGGTTAGGGGAGTTTGTGCTGGCCGGTGTACATGGGGAGGCCGAAGTCCTTCAGGCGTTCCCAGGGGAAGCCGGCGGGGTCGTTCTTGCGGCCGGGGGGCTGGGCGATGTACTCGTGGCTGGCGAGATACTTGATGGGGAAGCGGCGCACCATGGCGGCAATCAGGCCGCGCAGGGCTTGGATCTGGGCCTCGGGGTAGGGGTCCTTGCCGTCGTCGAGGTTGACGAGCTCGATGCCGATGGTGTTGCCGTTCAGGCTCTTGCGTCCATCGGGGCCGACGCTCACGCCCGCGTGCCAGGCGCGGGCGAAGGTGGAGACGTTCTGGACGATGCTGCCGTCGCGACCGACGGTGAAGTGCGAGCTGACGGCGTTGGGGTTGACGTTCTCGCCGCGCGAGAAGGCGACGGTGGTGCGCTCCAAGGTCGGGATGACGGTGGCGTGGACGATGATGCCGTCGACGTCGGTGATGCCGCCCGCGCGCTTGTTGAAGTTGGGCGACTGGATCCACTCGATGTGGAGGTAGCCGAGCTCCTTCCAGGGCGAGGGGAGGGGGACGCGGGGGTCGGGCCAGCGGGCGCCCTGGAGGGCGAGGAGCAGGGCGAGGGCGGCGGGCATGGGCTTTCTTCTACCTTCTCCGAGAGCGTTTCCGGGCCTCGCTCTCGCGTTCCAAATCGCGCGGGGCGCTATCATTCGGGGCTTCGAATGCTTTCATTTCGGGCACTCTTTAGGTTCAAAGCGTGGGTCGGGGGTGGTGGGTGCAGATATTTTGTTCAGATTGCGATTTTAGCGCCGGGAGTGTTTTGAGAGAGGGTGGTGGATCACGTTTCTTTCCCTCGTGAGCGGGCAAAAAGACAACCATGGAGATGCGGAGCGAATGGCTTTTCGAGCATCTGCCGGACGGCGATGCTCCGTGTGGGAGGGATCCCGCGTTGACCGCGACGACCTCTTCATGGGGAAACACGAAGACACAAAGGAGGCACGAAGACACGCTTGGAGGGCATATTTCGAGCGGGAAACCGACAGAGGGTGTCGGAGGCATGGCGGACCACCACCCCCAACCCCTCCTACCTCCCGTTCGCGCTGGGGTCCGGTCCTCGATCGTTCAGTCCGCGCCGCGGAGGCAAGAGGAGGGGGGCCGGAAGGGCCGGAGAGACCGGATGAGTTGCGGGGATTCTCCCTCCCCTGCGGGAATACCGGGGCAGTACCACGGTCCTACGAGGAAAACCCTTTTCGTATCCAGTAGGGCGGAGGCCCACCGAACCATGTATCTGGTCAGTCTGTACGAAAAGGAAGGGATCGTCGAAGCGAGCCTCGGAGGGCGGGTCACCGCCGACGAGGTCAGGGTGTTCGGGGACGAGCTGATGGAGCTGCTCGACCACCTGGAGGATCAGTCGTTCGAGGTGCTCCTCGACCACTCCCGCGCCCGGCGCATGGACGCCGACACGGTGGTGGCGCTGAGCGACGTGAAGGACGCGCTCCTGGCGGCGGGGGCGACGATGATCTGGTCCATCGCGGCGGACGATTCCGACCGGGCGGCGCACCAGACGGTGCGCCTGCAGCACGTCTTGGAGGGGACCGAGACCTTCGTGGCGGAGCCGAGCCAGGCGCGGTTCCGCCCAAAAGCCCAGGAGAGGCGACGCCGAGCGGCGTAGTGGGGTGACGGGTGACGGGTGACGGGTGACGGGTGAGAATTGAGCTTCCCTGCTTCCGGTTTCCTTCGCCCTCTTGCCCTTCTCCACCCCATCCACCTGGGGCGCGCCAGAGCGCATCCCTCGGCGGACCCTCCTCCTCATCGCCCGTCTGAACGAGCGGGAAGCGGGGCTTTGGACCCGTGGCGACGAGGAGGGGTGCCGCATGATCATCACTTGACCGTATAGTGAGATGTGCGTCCTCACCAGACCGCCCTCGTGCTCGCCGGGATCGTGTCGATCCTGGCGTTCTTCGTGCCGCCGCTCGCCCTGGCGCTGCTCCCGCTCACGTACCTGAACACCCACCTGCACGAGCTTTGCCACGCGCTCGCCGCGATGGGGACGGGCGGGAGCGTGGATTGGATCAACGTGTATGGGGACGGCTCGGGGCTCACGCTCGTCCGGGGAGGGTCGGCGGCGCTCATGTCCAGCGCGGGCTACCTCGGGGCGGCGGCGTGGGGCGCGGCGATCGTGTTCGCGATGCGGACGGAGCGGGGAGCGCGCTGGGCGCTCGGGATCACCGGCTTCGCGCTCGCGACGAGCATGCTGCTGTTCGTGCGGGGCGACTTCGTGGGGATCGTCAGCGGTCTCGCGTGGGCGGTCGCGCTCGTCGCCGCCGCGCGCGGGCTGCGCGGTTCGTCGCTCCAGTTCGTCGCGGGACTCGTGGGGCTGCAGCAGGGGCTGAACTCCCTTCGCTCGCTGCTGGAGCTGTTCAAGATCACGGCGGCGACCGAGCGGTTCAGCGACGCCCAGAACATGGCGTCGCTGACCCTCGTCCCGGCGATCGCGTGGTCGATCCTCTGGGGGCTTTGCGGCCTCGCGGTGGTCGGCCTCACGGTTCGCCGCGCGTGGAGTCCGGTTCCCGAGAAGACTTCTCGCCCGGCCGGATGACGGGCAGGGGCTGGCTCAGGTCGACGTGGCCCGACTGGAGCGGCGCGCCCTCCGACTCGACGGCGACCCGGTCCACGTCGGTGAACTGGCCGAAGCCGACCTGGAGCGCGTGGAGGAACATCCCCTCCTCCATGCTGCCCATGCCCTTCTGCACGGCGTCGTTGTAGCCGACGAACGCGACGTGGTCGCGCACGTCGATCCCCAGCACCCTCGCACCGTCGATGTGCGCCGCCTCCGCGACCTTGAGGGCGACGAAGCGCATGGGATCGCCGCCGTCGGGCACGAGGGTCTGGCGCTTGGCGAGCTCCATGTCGGAGATCTCGTCGCCAAACACGGGCAGGCGGACGGTCTCGCCCTCGGCGCGCTTCGGCTCGACGCGGCGGGGCGGGTCGACCTCGACGGTCGGCGGGGCGGTCGACGGTCGGCGCTTGTCCTCCTGGGCGATGCGGAGGTCGTCCGGGACGCGGGTCGCCTGCGGGGTGGACTTCACGTAGTAGGCGAGCGCGCCGACGCCGACGCCGCCCACGAGGATGAGAAGGATCGCGGCGCGGCCGCCTTTGGACTGGCTCATGAAATCTTTGCCTCCCGGAGCAAGTTGCCTAGGGCCTGGGGGACCGCAGGGCGGCGCGGGCACAAGGGCGTCCCGCGGATACAGGGCGGGTCGAATGGGATTGGCGGACCGCTTCGCGGCGCGGGCACGAACCATCCCGCGGCTACGGATTCGTCGAAGGAGCGGGACTGGATCATTGGGCTGCTCCCTCCCCGGTCGTATCGCCGAGGAAGTCGCGGACGCCGCGCACGATGGCGTCGGCGATTTTCGTCTGGAAGTCGGCGGTGAGCATGCGGGCGCGGTCGCGGGGGTGGTTGATGAAGCCGAGCTCCAGCAGGACGGCGGCGCGCTGGCGGGTGTTGCGCAGGACGGAGAAGCCGCTCTCGTAGATGCGGCCGTCCGACCACGTTCCGATGTTGGGGAGTCCGTTCACCTTCGCCATCTGGGCCTGGATGCACGCCGCGAGCCGTCGGCCCGTGGGGTTGTTCTTATGATGGAACGAGATCGTGCCGCTTTGCGATCCCGAGCCGCCGGTGGAGTTGATGTGGACGGCGATGAAGAGGTCGGCGTGGTTGCGGTTGGAGATATCGCTGCGGACCTGGAGGGGAATGAAGACGTCGGTCTTGCGGGTCATGATGACCGTCGCGCCCGCCCGCGTGAGGTCTTCGGCGAGGAGCTTCGAGACGGCGAGGGCGAGGTCCTTCTCGCGCACGCCGCCGCCCGTCGCGCCGGTGTCTTGGCCGCCGTGGCCGGGGTCCACGATCACGACCTTGCCCGCGAGGCGTCCGTCGCCGACGACCGGCACGAGGCCGAGGCGGACGCCCTCGGGCGAGGCGGCGATCTCCAGGCCGAAAGCGTGGGCGAGGTGCAGGGTGAGCACGGTGTCTTCGCCGCGCACGGTCGCTTCCACGCCGACGACCGCGCCGGTGGGGGAGAGGAAGTCCGGCGGGAGGGTGCCGTGGAGCAGGGGGAGGATGACCTCCAGGGTCGAGGGGTCGCGCCGGACGAAGGTGGGCGGCGCCTTCAGGGGGGCCGCGAGGGGGATGGCGAGGACGGTCCGGTCGGGCGTCTCGGAGAGGAGTTTCAGCGTGAGGGGCGCGTCGACGGGCGTGGGGGCGGGGGGCGGGGCCTGAGGGAGGTCGGCGGGTTTGAGGTCGAGGTCGAGGTCGCGCCCCGTCTCGCCCTTCATGCCGGGCGCGAGGGGCACGTAGGGGAGTTCGACGACCACGCGCACGACGTTCGGGCGGAACTGGACGGCGCGGACGTACTCCGGGAGGTCGAGCTTCGCCGGGAGGCGGGCGCCGTCAAGGTCGACCACCGCGCGGTTGGGATCGGAGAGCACGAAGCCGGTGGCCTTCACGCCGAGCGGCCCCTTCGCGGAGACGCGGCCGTCGGCGACCTCCAGGCTCTTCAGAGGCGAGTAGACCTGGAGGGTGTCGGTGGTGGCGAGCCACTCGCTGTTCGCACCGAGGAGCTTGACCGCGCGGCGCAGGGCGACGCAGGGCTGGCCGGCGACCACCCGCGCGGGGACGGAGATCGTGTTGCCCTCGGCGCTCACCTGGGCGACGTCGCCGTTGCGCTCGGCCTTCCAGTCCCAGTACGAGAGCGCCTCGATGGGCACGAAGCACTCGTCGCCCAGGCGGAAGGCGTGGACCGGCGTGGCGGAGCGGTAGGTGTAGAGCACGTCGGCGGAGCGCGCCTGGCCCCACGCCGCGCCCGCGACCGCCATCCATGGCAGCAAGGCGAAGAGTCGTCGGTTCATCCTGTCCCTTGTCCCGTCGGAGGCGGTAATCTCGGTGCGGGCGGTTAGCTCAGTGGTAGAGCGCCTCGTTTACACCGAGGTGGCCGTGGGTTCGAATCCCTCACCGCCCACTCCCCTTACGACGTACCGTACCCCCTGCCGGTCGTCCGTGTGAACCGTCGCCGACGGGGTATTGCGGTGAGAAGCGCAAGTCCGGAGTGAGTGGTGAGGAGTGGATGGTGAATCGATGAT
>CAXTOO010000104.1:6236-12091 GCA_964245875.1 uncultured Fimbriimonas sp.
CGATGATAGCCTCGTTGCTCCTTGCCCACTACCCACCAACCGCCAGCCACGCCGTCGCCCTGACGTACCACGACGTGACGCCGCGCCCTTCGGTGTGGTTCGACTGCACGCCGGGGGAGTTCCGGTCGCAGATCGACGCGATGACGCGGGCGGGGGCGCGGTTCGTGTCGCTCGCGCAGGTGGAGGGTTTCTACCGGGGAAGGCCGCTGCCGCCGCGGGCGGTGGCGATCACGTTCGCGGACAACTACCGGGGGTTCCTTCGGTACGCATACCCGTTGCTACGGGCGCGGCGCATCCCGGTGGCGATGTTCGTCCACACGGGGTTCGTGGGCTCTTCGGTGGGGCGGCCGAAGATGACGTGGGACGAGCTTCGACGGTTGGACCGCGAGGGTGTCTGCACGGTGGCCTCGCAGACGGTGACCCACCGGTCGCTGGGCGATCTGTCGGATGGGGAGATCGCGACCGAGCTTCGAGACTCGAAGGCGTCGTTGGAGCGGCACCTGGGCCATCCGGTGCGGTACCTCGCGTATCCCAACGGGTCTTACGACGCGCGGTCCGAGGGCGCGGCGCGGGCGGCGGGGTACGCGCTGGCGTTCTGCGAGGTGCAGCGTCCGCTCGGGCGCGATCCGTTCGCGGTGGAGCGGTACGTCCACACGAAGTGGCGGCAGGCTTTGCGGGCCGGACGGTAGGGCTACTCCTTCGGTCGCACCGTGCGGGCGCGCGGCGGGAACTCGACATCGCGGTAGAGGTCCCGCAGGGCGAGCCGCCCGCCGAGCGCCTCCAGGGAGCCGTCGAGGCCGCGCACGGACTCGTAGAGCCAGACCCCGCCACGCCGCCGGTACGCCTCGACGCGCGGCTCTTCGGAGGCGACGAGCAGCACCTCTTCCAGCGAGGGAATGGAGAGGTACAGCTCCAGCTTGCGTCCGCGATCGTAGGCCTCGGTGGAGGGGGAGAGGACTTCGACGACGAGGGTCGGATTGAGCAGGGAAAGACCTTCCCGCTTGGTTTCGGGACAGGCGAACGTCAGGTCGGGGTACACGTAATCGCCGGCCTCGTCCACCTTCACGCGCACGTCCGAGGAGAAGCCTCGGTAGCCGCGGGCGTCCGCGAGCGCTCCGAGCGCACGGCCCGCGTTGTAGGCGATCCCACTGTGTTCCAGGCTCCCACCCGCCGTCGAGCGGACGACGCCGTCGACGAACTCCAGCTTGACGTCGGACGCTTCGGCGAGGGCGAGGTACTCCTCCTCGGTGACGACGGGGTTCGCGACGGCGGCCATGGCGCCTTCAGGATACGCCATGGCCGACGATGCGCGACGCCTTTATCGGGGGCCTCTCGGCCCGAGCCGACGCGGGCGGGCCACCCACGCCACGGCAAGCGGAGCATTCGTGTACAATCCACTCTAGTGCGGAACCCACGCTGGTTCCACATTGGAGACCTCTCTTGAAACACTGCCTTTCTCTCTGCGCGCTCCTCGGAGTTTCGGCCCTCGTTCCCGCCCAGACGACGGTCTTCTCGACCGACTTCGACGGCACCCTTCCCGCCGCGGTCTCGCCGGGCTCGGCGACGCTCACCGGCGTCCAGGGGTACGCGGGGCTTGGGCCGACGGACAGCCCGTTCGGGGGGGATTTCCTGCGGAGCGAGACGGCCAACGTCGTCACGCTCTCGCTGACGGGGCTTCCGGCCCACGATACGATCTCCCTGGATTTCCTTTTCGCGGCGATCGACTCGCTCGACGGGACCGGCACCTACCCGGCGGGCGACTTCTTCAACGCGTCGCTCGACGGCGTCTCGTTCTTCCGGGAGTCGTTCGCGAACGCGACGGCTGACGAGATCCAGAGCTACGTGCCGCCCGCGGGCGGGGAACTGGCGCGGCGGATCGACCTGGGCTTTTCCGGGCCGGGGGGCTACTACACCGACAGCGCGTACGACATGGCGATCGATCCGCGGTTCCACGGCCTCGCGCACACCGCCCCGACCGCGACCTTCACCTTCGTCATCGAGGGGGACGGCGTGCAGGACATCACCGACGAGTCGTGGGCGATGGACAACCTGCGGGTGACGGTCAATCCCGTGCCGGAGCCGGCGACGGGCCTCGCGCTGGTTCCCCTTCTTGGCCTTGTGACACGTCGGCGCCGACGCTAGGTGCTTCCGGACGGGAAAGCGTCGTTCACAAAGACGCGGAGGCACAAAGGGCGGACACACTCTTCGTGTCTTGATGTCTCCGTGAGAACTCACTTCCGGAACTGGGTTGCGATCCGGATCGCGCGAAGGGACTCGCGCGCCACAATAGTCCCATGAGCTTCCGGCAGGAATCGGACACGATGGGGACGGTCGAGGTCGAGGCCTCGCGGTACTGGGGCGCGCAGACGCAGCGCTCCATCGAGAACTTCCCCATCGGGCGCGAGCGGTACCGGATGCTGCCCTCGATCGTGCGGGCGATGGGCATCCTGAAGAAGGGCGCGGCGCGGGCGAACCGGGAGCTGGGCGAGCTGCCGCCGGACGTCGCCGACCTCGTCGTGGCCGCCGCGCAGGAGGTGGTGGACGGCAAGCTGGACGACCACTTCCCGCTCGTGGTGTTCCAGACCGGCTCGGGCACCCAGAGCAACATGAACGCGAACGAGGTCATCTCGAACCGCGCGATCGAGATGGCGGGCGGCACGATGGGCAGCAAGACGCCGGTCCACCCGAACGACCACGTGAACCGCGGCCAGTCGAGCAACGACACCTTCCCCACCGCCATGCACATCGCGGTCGTGGAGGAGCTTCATCGCGCTCTGTATCCGCGCATGGGCGTCCTGCGGAACACCCTGGCGGCGAAGGCGGAGGCGTTCGCGGGGATCGTGAAGGTGGGGCGGACGCACCTTCAGGACGCGACGCCGATCACGCTCGGGCAGGAGGTGGGCGGGTGGGTCGCGCAGCTCGACTACTGCCTCGAAGAGGTGCGCCACGCGGAGAAGGGACTCTACGAGCTGGCGATCGGCGGGACGGCGGTGGGCACGGGGCTGAACGCGCACCCGCGATTCGGCGACCTTGCGGCGCGGTACTTCGCGGAGGAGACGGGCCTTCCGTTCGTCTCGGCGACGAACAAGTTCGCCGCGCTCTCGGCGCACGACGCTTTGGTGACGGTCTCGGCCTCGTTGCGGACGCTCGCGGGGGCGTTGATGAAGATGGCGAACGACGTGCGGTGGCTCGCGTCGGGCCCGCGCAACGGGATCGGGGAGATCACGATTCCCGAGAACGAGCCGGGATCGTCGATCATGCCGGGCAAGGTGAACCCCACGCAGAGCGAGGCGATGACGATGGTGGCGGTGCAGGTGTTCGGGAACGACGCGGCGGTGGCGTTCGGCGGCTCCCAGGGCAACTTCCAGCTCAACGTGTTCAAGCCGGTGATGGTGCACAACGTGCTTTCGTCGATCGGCCTCTTGGGCGACGCGGGCGTGGCGTTCAACGACCACTGCGCGGTGGGCATCGAGCCGAACCACGCGCGGATCGCGGAGAACCTCGCCTCGAACCTGATGCAGGTGACGGCGCTGAACCGCCACATCGGCTACGACAAGGCGGCATCTATCGCTAAAAAGGCGCACAAGGAGGGGTCCACCCTCAAGGAAGCCGCCCTCGCGAGCGGCCACGTCACGGGCGAGGAGTTCGACGCCTGGGTGGTGCCCATCGAGATGACGCGACCGTCGGCATAAGCCGAACCCGGGTGCCACGGGTACAGCCCGATGCCCCGTGCGGGCGGCACCCGTGTCCGGGAAATCTCCAGCCACGGGTGACGGGCACGAGACATCCCCTTACCCGTGGCACCCGACGGACCCGCGGAAAGCGGCGCGGACGAGACGATCCAAAGGGACTACCGATACGTCCGTCTCACCCCGAGCTCCCGGTCGAAGTGCGAGAGCTCCGCGATGCGCAGGACCGGCACGTTCCGGAAGCGGGCGACTCCGCCGGGATACGGCACGTCCAGCGCGACGTTGGCCCCGATCTTCGCCTTTGGGACCACCGCCATCCCGCCCAGGGGCGGCGATCCCGGCCTCCGGTGCGGGTTGCCCTTGGCGGTCGGCGCGGTGAACCAGTCGCGCGTGAACATCCTCAGCCCGAAGGGCGAGCCCGTCGCAACCCCCGGCAGCCGAAAGGCGGGCTTCAGGTCGCGGGAGGGCGGTGCGCCCGTCCAGAACGCCCACAGCCTTCCGTCGGCGTCGAGCGTGATCAGACGCAGGGTCACCGGCCCCTGCTTTCCGAGACCCTCGCGCAGCCGCCGGACGACGACGGGCCTTTGCGCGTCCAGGTCGTAGACGACCACGTCCTTCGCCGCTTGCGGGCGTGGCTCGAACACGCCCGAAGGCGCCGACGATGGGTACTCGACCTCCGTCGGCGGCATGAAGTCCGTCAGGATGCGCCGCACGCGGCGCCGCTCGGGGTCGATCTCCACGGTCAGCCGCAACGTGCGCATGGGGCGATAGGCCAACCGATACCGCTCGGGCGTTCCCTTCTCCGCGTCGGCCTCGTCGTGGCCCTCCACCACGAGGTCCTTGGAGGCGAGCAGGCGGTCGAGCGACTCCACCGGGAACGCGGACCCGCCCTCGCCTTGGCCCTTCGGCGTGTAGAGCAGACCATATTGTGCCCCGTTGAGGGGCGTCGAGCCGCGAAAGGCCCGATGGTTGAAGAAATTGTAGCGCCGCCGGCCGTCCTCTCGAAGTTCGCCCATGAGGAATCCTTTCTCCGCGTAGTCGATCCGGGCGCGGCGGGCGCCCGCCCGCCACTCGTCCATCCGGATCTTCCCGTCGGGGCCATGCTGAACGAGGTGGGCGAGTGGGGCGTCGAGCGTGGCGGCGAGGGTCTGGGCCCAGGCCGAGCCGGCCTTGGAGCGGGGCATGGCGAGGACGACGGCGAGGGCAGCGGTGGTGATCATGAGGGTCAGGGGGCGGGCGAGGCTCCTTCGGGACCCCCTCTCCAAGGGGAGGGGGTCGAGTCGGCGGCGGGCGCGGGCGGCGGCCTCGGGCGAGGGCGACTCCGCGCGGAGAGTCGCGAGGGCGCGGTCGAGATCAAACGGTTTCGGGGACATACTTCTCCTCGGTCAGGGTCTGGCGAAGGCGGGCGCGGGCGGCGTGGAGGCGGCTCTTCACGGTGCCTTCGGGAATGGCGAGGGTCGCGGCGATCTCCGAGACGGGGACCTCCTCGACGTGGTGCAGGAGGAAGGCGGCGCGCAGGCCGTCGGGCAGGCGGCCGATGGCGTCGAGCAGGGCCTCCGCCTCGGCGAGGTCGCCGTAGGGGTCGCCCGGCGCGGGCCGGTCGCCCAGGAGGGGGAGCCAGAGGCGCCGCCTGCGCCAGCCGGTGAACTCGCGATAGGCGACGCCGAGGAGCCAGCTTCGCAGGGGTGCCTTGCCGGCGTAGGTGTCGAGGCGGTCGAGGGCGCGGAGGAGGGTGCTCTGGGCGAGGTCCTCCGCCTCCTGGGGATGGCGCGTCAGTTGCCGGAGGAACCGGTAGACGGAGGCGTGGTGCCCGACGACGAGGGCGTCGAGCGCGTCGGGATTGCGTCTCCTCAGGCGGTCGATGAGTTCGGGGTCTTCCATAAGGGAACCGCCCCTAGAGAGACGCGCAAAAGGCACGAGGTTCGGATTGCCTCACGAAACGCTTTGGCTTGGGGCATCGTCGCCGTTCGTCCATGCGGCTAGAAGGATCTTTTGCGTTCGCATATTATAATTTTAATTACAAGTAAAAAATTCATTTTGCCGCCCACGGGAAAGGCGGACCGCGGCGCGGAGCGCCGCAGTCCAAAGGGGAGGCACCACGTATAATCCTCCCGTGAGCGTCTCGGCCCCTCCTCGTACCCTCCGCGTCGGCATCCTCGGCTTCGG
>CAXTOO010000105.1:0-12044 GCA_964245875.1 uncultured Fimbriimonas sp.
GCCGTCGCCGAGCCACGTCCGGTGGATGGGTGGCCCGTAGCGCAGGTAGCAGATGTCGAGCTCTTCGACGAGGTCGAAGTCCCGCTTCCAGTGGTCGTAGTGGCCGCACGCCTCCATCTCGTCCATCCGGGTCTTCCCGCCGTCGATGGTCGGATACGAGTTCTCGATCCCGGTCGCGAAGATGAAGTAGGGTGCCGGCATTCCGTTCTTTCCTTGGGACCTCTTCGGACTCACCGTAGTTCGGTCTGTAGGCAGAGAAAGCGGAACAATCCTCTGCACCTCAATCATCTTCGTATAGTTTTCGGAAGAGCGTGAATTCTCCGATGCATTCACCGACTAAGAGTGCTGAGCGAGAAGTTTGTGTAATAATTTCCGTGTAAATAGAAGTTCTCCACTTTGAACAATCGAACACGCCAGCGCCACGCCTTCGAGGTCGTCAGAGATCGCACAGCCTTTTTCGACGGTGTTCCTTCCGTGATCGCGACTGCCGTTCAGAAAGCTCGCGCTCAAGCTCCGAACCATCCACCGTTCGCCATCGGCGTAATCGCGCACTTCATTGCCCACCACGATCTCGCCCTTTCCAGTGAGGACGGCTTCTATCAAGAGCGGCACCTTGTCAACCAATGTCGGGGAGCGTTTGTCCTGCCCGAGCACGGACGGCGGTTCTACTGCTTTCTGGCGAGCGGCCGCAAGATCGATGAGGTCACTTTCAAGGTCCACCGAAAGGGAGCGATGACCATTGGCGCACCACCTGAACAGGGCGTTCTCTTCGTGCTTGAAGAGAACGCCGTGGGCGAGGGGAGCCACTTCTTCCTGATCGTCGAGGGATTTACGGGTGTGGAGAAGCACGAGTGGCGCAAAATTCACCTCGTATGGGGGCGACTGACCGATTCCACGACCCTCCAGGCCGAGTTCGTTCATCAGGTCGGCGTCGAAGATCTTGGAGTTCCAACCCCCTTCTCGCCTGCCTCTGACTTGCCTCCCATCGAAGACGCGACGCCCCTGATCGACGTTGAATTAGAGGATGAGTGACGCGCCCGCGATCGTCTCTGGCACAAGGCTGGCGGCGTTGCGCATGTTCCGAGGAAGAACGCAGAGCGATCTTGCCAGGGCGCTCGGGAAATCCCAGGCCACCGTCGCGAGGTACGAGACCGATGGCCTGAACGCCGGCCCGGCGCTGGAGGGCCTTGTACGCGAACTCGACGCCGATCCATCGTACTTCCTCGGCAGCGACGTGGCGATTCCCGACTCGGGAGCCGTCTCGTTCCGCAAGCGTCGAAGCGCGACCTTGAAAGAACGCTCCCGAGCCAGGGCCGCGGTCGCTCTTGCATCTGGCGTCCTCTCTCCCGCCGTCCGCAGGACTCTTCGTCTGCCGCCCGTCGACGTCCCGGATCTTTCCGAAGAGGGACCGATCGCCGCCGCAAGGCTCCTGCGCGCGCACTGGGGCATGGGCAGCGGCCCGGTGGGCCATATGGTCCGGCTCCTTGAAGCCAAGGGCGTCGCTGTCTACTTTCTCGACGGGTCGTCCAAGACGCTGGACGCTCTCTGCGCATGGCAGGAAGGCATACCCTACGTTTTGCTGAGCACCGCGAAACTCGATGGCGCGAGGGCGCGGTTCGATGCCGCGCACGAACTCGGTCATCTCGTTCTGCACCAAGGCCTCGACCATGGCGACGAGGACCGCCCTGCGTTCGAGAACGAGGCGAATCAGTTCGCCTCCGAGTTCCTTGCTCCGATCGCGTCCTACCCAAGAGAGTGCCCCCGACGGTTCGACATCGATGCCTTCTCGCTCCTTCGTGGACGATGGGGAATGAGCATCCAGGCGCTCGTCCGCCGTGGCCGTGACTGCGGCTGCCTGTCCGACTGGCAGTACCAAGACGCCTACCGGCGCATGGCCGGTCTAGGCTGGCGCTCAGGTCCGGAACCTGGATGCCCCACACGCGAGGAGTCCTTCGTCCACGCTCGCCTCTTCGATGTTCTCGGCGACCGAGGTCAAGGCGTCTCAGACTTTCGTGCGAAGACCGGTCTGCGGCAGGAGGTTCTAAGTGAGCTGATGCCCGAATCCGCGAAGCACCTTGTCCCCACGAAGATTGGGGACCTCTTCGACGAACGCGCGCCCCTCGGCCTTGACTGAGGATACATCCAGGGAGGCGCAGGAAACTGCACGCTACGCTTAGACGGCCTTGCAAAGGATCCGTAGCCTCTGCGACGAAGTAGTGTCGGGACGCCGACCGCAAGCGCACTCCCTTCGCCGCATTGATGCTCGTGTGGGAGTTTCCCGCTAGGCTGGCACGTAGGCCGACCCGTCCTCCACCCGCGCTGGTTGGAGCGCGTACTTGTGGCCCTGAGGCACGGCGATCGCGTCGAACTCTTGGGCCAGCTCACGCAGGCGCGCGCGGAACTCGGCTCCGCCCATCGCCCGCCCGTGCCCGGTGACCACGGTCTCCGGCTCCAGGGCGGAGAGGGCGCGCACCGTCTCGCGCGCCCTCTCCCAGTCGCACGTGAAGTAGGCGGGCGGTCCCTGCAGCTCCGGCTTCTGCGTGAGCGCGGCGTAGAGCGACTCCTGGTCCGTCGTGACGAACGCGTCGGCGGCGATCAGCGTCCGGTCCGACTCTCGCCAGAGGGCGACCTGCCCGACGCTGTGGCCCGGCGCGTGGATCCATCGCCAGCCCGGCATTCCTGGCACCGAGCCGTCCTCGGACAGGGCGTGGAGCCGAGCGCCGAGGTCGATCGGGCCGCGCGGGTAGGTGGGCGAGGAGAGCGCCATCATGCCGCCGCCCACGCTCGGGTCGGGCGCGGGGTAGGCGCTTCGTCCGTCGATGTAGGGCAGCTCTAGTGGGTGGGCGTAGACCGGGCAGTCCCACGCCTCGGCGAGCTCCTGGGCGGCGCCAACGTGGTCGAAGTGGCCGTGCGTGAGGACGATGGCGTTGGGACGCGAGTCCTTGCCGAATCGGCCTTCCGCAACGTGCCGGATCCGCCCGGCCGACGCCTTCGTCACCCCCGCGTCGACCAGGGTCCAGCCCCGGTCGCGCGCCTCCGCCGGGCCAACGTAGAGGAGGTTGACGAACGCGATGCGCTCGTAGGCGACATCAGGGTGGACCTCATGGACGCCGTCGATCTTCTCACCGGGGTCGTCGGCCCGCATCGAATCGTCGAGAAGGAGGCGTCGGCTGTCCATAGACCTTTCCGACGCAATCTGGCCGGAAGGGTTCGGCCAGAAGCCGTTTCGCGCTCCTCCCTACTCCGCCTCGGCGGTCTCCAAAACGATCTTCTCCCCGCAGAACGGGCAGAAGCGGATCGCGTACTCCGTCCACACCGTCGCCTCGGGCCACACGTCCACCCGGTAGAGGTTCACCGCGGGCTCCTCGGTCGCCTCGTCCTTCGATCCGAAGCCCACGACCCCGTCGTCCCACGCCTCGTTCATCTCGTCGCAACAGTACCCCGCGACCATCGCCCGCCACGCGCTTCCCTCCTCGGTGGGGATCATCGCGGCGCGGACGGAAAGCTGGCTCATCCCCTCTTAGTACTCCCTTCGGCCACGATCCTGCTCTGGGGCTGTAGACTGACGGTCTCCAGCCGGGAATGCCGAAACCCTACGATCCCCTCAAGCGCGCCCTCGACGTGGTCGGCGCGCTCCTCCTCCTCGTCGTCTTCCTCCTGCCGATGCTGGCCATCGCGGCCCTCATCGCGGTGAGGCTCGGGCGTCCGGTGCTCTTCCGGCAGACCCGTCCGGGACGGGGTGGCCGGCCGTTCGAGATCATGAAGTTCCGGACCATGCGCGACGCGACCGACGCGCAGGGGTGGCCCCTTCCCGACGCCGAGCGGCTGACCGCCTTCGGGAAGGCGCTGCGGGCGACGAGCCTCGACGAGCTCCCCGAACTGCTCAACGTGCTGCGGGGCGAGATGAGCCTCGTCGGCCCCCGGCCCCTGCTCGTGCGCTACCTGCCGCTGTACTCCCCGGAGCAGGCCCGCCGCCACGAGGTGCGGCCGGGCATCACCGGCTGGGCGCAGGTGAACGGCCGCAACGCGATCTCCTGGGAGCGCAAGTTCGATCTCGATGTCTGGTACGTCGACCACCGCTCGTTCGGGCTGGACATCAAGACCCTCTTGTTGACCGCGAAGAAGGTGGTCGTCCGCGAAGGCATCACGGCATCGGACCACGCGACGACGGCGGAGTTCCTCGGCACCCCGCCCGGGGGCGGCGCGTGAGGATCGTCGTGATCGGCGCGGGCGGCCACGCCAAGGTCGTGGTCGCCACCGCCCTCGCGGCAGGGCGCGAGGTCGCCGCGGTGCTGGACGACGCTCCCGCGCTTTTCGGCACCGCGTTGGGCGGGGCGCGTGTCGAGGGGCCGGTCGCGTCCGCCCTGGCTGGCTACGGAGACTGCGAGGCTGTCGTCGCGGTGGGCGACAACGCGGCCCGCGCCCGCCTCGCGTCGCTCGTCCGCTTGCCGTTCGCGACGCTCGTCCACCCTTTTTCCTGGATCGCGCCGGACGCGTCGCTTGGCGAGGGGACGGTCGTGTTCGCGGGGGCGGTGGTGCAGCCGGGCACCCGGATCGGGCGGCACGCGATCCTCAACACCGGCTGCTCGGTGGACCACGACGGCGACGTGGGCGACTTCGCCCACGTCGCGCCGGGCGCGCGCCTCGCAGGCGCGGTGACGCTGGGCGCGGGCGCGTTCGTGGGGATCGGCGCCTCCGTCGTCCAAGGCCGCGCCGTCGGCGCGTGGGCGACGGTCGGTGCGGGCGCGGCGGTCGTGCGCGACGTGGATGCCGGGGCGACGGTCCGCGGCGTCCCCGCCCGCTAGCGGGTCGCGCGGAGGACGACCGAGCGGACGACCTCGGCGGTGCTCGCCATCGCCTCGTCGCTCAGGGTGGGATGCACGAGGAACATGAGCGACGTCTCGCCCAACTCCCGCGCGACCGGCAACCGCTCTTTCGGGGCGAGGCCCCGGTTCGCGAACGCCTTCTCAAGATAGATTTCGCTGCAGCTCCCGGAGAAGCACGGCACGTCCTGCGCGACGACCTCCGCCATGATGCGGTCGCGGCTCCAGCCGTCCCTCAGCGCCTCGGGGCGGACGTAGGCATAGAACTTGTAGTGGGCGTGGCGCTCGTCGGGGCCTGGCCGTTCGCATCGCAGGGCATCGAGTCCCTCGAAGGCTTCGAGCAGCCCCTCCGCGTTCGCGCTGCGTCGGAGATGCCACTCCGGCAGCTTGGCGAGCTGGAGCCGGCCGACCGCGCTCTGGACCTCGGAGAGCCGCCAGTTCGTGCCGAACGTCGCATGGAGCCAACGGAAGCCCGGCGGATGGTCCTTGCGCTCCACGGCTTCGTGGTGGTCCTTGCCGTGGTCTTTGAGCGACCACATCCGGTCCCAGAGGGCATCGTCGTCGGTCGTGACCATGCCGCCCTCTCCGGCGGTGGTCATGATCTTGTCCTGGCAGAACGACCACGCGGCCACGCGGCCCCAGGAGCCGACCGGTCGGCCCGCGTAGGATGCGCCGTGTGCCTGGGCGCAGTCCTCGACGAGGGCGACGCCGCGCGACTCGGCGAGGGCGGAGAGGGCGGGCAGGTCGCAGGGCCAACCCGCGAGGTGGACGGCGAGGATCGCGCGCGTCCGGGGCGTGGTCGCCTCCTCGACGCGGCGAGGATCGAGGTTGCCCGTGCGGCGATCGACGTCGGCGAACACGGGGATCGCGCCGTAGCGGACGACGGCGCTGGCGGAGGCGAGGAACGTGCGCGGGGTGAGGACCACCTCGTCGCCCGCGCCGATGCCCAGCGCCTCGAACGCGGCCTCCAGGGCCACGGTGCCGTTCGCCATCGCGATGGCCCGCTTCGCGCCCATCGCGGCGGCGAACTCGGTTTCGAAGAGGCGACCCTCGGGGCCGGTCCAGTAGTTCACCTTGCCCGAGGCGAGCACCCGGCCCGCGGCCTCGATCTCGTCGGCCTCGAAGTGGGGCCAGGGGGCGAAGCGGACGGGGGCCACCGTAAAGGGCCGTTTCATGTCAGTTCAACTCTTTTGGCCTTCATGTAGTTTCGTAGAATGGCGAAGTGTCTCGAATTTGCGGACAGGTCGAACAAGGCTTCCGACGTCCTTCCATTCTCTAGCCACCACCTCTGGGCTCCCGGATAACGGAACAGCTCATGGGTCGAGCGGACCGTCGGGAAACCAGCGCGACAGGCGGCTTCTACGAGATCCTTGGACAGTATCAAATCGGCTCCCAAAGCGGCCCATGTGTAATATCCGTTATATCGGCTGCCCGACCATCCTGCCGCTTCGCAGTTGAACCTCGCGAAGCCCCCCTCGCTCAGACGGTGTGTCAGCATGCCGAAATAGCGGACGCCAACTCCGGAGCCCGCGGGTGAGAAGTCTGCCAACTCGCCACGGCAATAAGGTGTCCTACCTACCTCATGAATCAGAATTGACCGAGCTCTCATCGTGCAGAGACCGACCGACTCTATCAAACCCTCGAACCAGAAGTCTACCGAGACGAACGTCTCCTCATCACTATCGTAGCCGTCTATGTTGACCTGCGCTCCCTGTGGGCATGCGCACATCCAAGCGGCCTCGAGCCCACGTTCGAAACATGAATCGAAAGATCCTTTGACGATGCGCTCCAGGGCGCGGACCGTTTCACGCGGCGGACCGTCGGGCGTGTCGTCCCAGCGCATAATAGGCTCGCCATGGCCGTACAAGGCATTCGTTAGTGGGTCCATGGTTCAGCTTTCCGACCACTGCCTCCAATCAGAGCCGCTGCGACTGGCCTGATCAGGATCGGAGATACTTGGACCCGGCCTCCTCTTGAGCATAAACCTCGGCGTAAGCCTCGATCGAGGCGTCGATGTCGACATCTTCGAAAGAGAGGTCGAAACGTTCTTTGGGTAGGAAGGGTGCGGAATCCGCAACATTGGCGGCGCTGTCCACAGTGCGGCCCGCAATGCGCATAAGTGCCTCGCGGACTTCCTCGTCGGTGCCGATGTCGCAGAGGCGGCGCAGGTCGTGGACGCTGCGGCGCAGGCAGGCCTCGTCGATCGGCTCCTTGTGCAGCGCGGAGCGGATCTTGGGGTGGGCGGTCTGGACGAGGGTCTCGAAGTCGTAGGAAAGCTCCTCCTCGAGCTTCTCGCCGGGTCGGATGCCGGTGATGACGATGGGCATCGTCTTGTCGGGCTCGTAGCCGTGGAGCCGGATGAGGTCCTTCGCGAGGTCGAGGATGCGGATGGGCTCGCCCATGTCGAGGATGAACGTCTCGCCCGAGCCGCCGAGCCTTCCGGCCTGGAAGATGAGTCCCACGGCCTCGGGGATCGTCATGAAGAACCGGGTCATGTCCGGGTGGGTGATCCGCACGGGTCCGCCTCGGGCGATCTGCGCCTTGAGCATGGGCACGAGGCTGCCCCGGCTGCCGAGGACGTTGCCGAAGCGCACGATCGAGGCACAAGTGTTCGTTCCTCGGGTGAGCGCGCGAACGGCGAGCTCGGCGACGCGCTTGGTCGCGCCCATGACGTTGCCCGGATTGACCGCCTTGTCGGTGGAGACGAGGATGAGGTGGCTTGCGCCGTGGCTCACGGCGGCCTCGACCACGTTGATCGTGCCGAACACGTTGTTGCGGACCGCCTCGGTGGGGTTGCCCTGCATGAGGGGCACGTGCTTGTGGGCGGCGGCGTGGAAGACGATCGTGGGGCGGAACCGCGCGAAGAGGCGGTCGATGGCGCGGGAGTCGCGCACGTCGGCGATCACCGCCTCGGGGGTTGGGAAGCCGTCGCGGACGATCTCCTGCTCGATCTCGAAGATGGAGTTCTCGCCCTTGCCGAGGAGGATGAGCTTGGCGGGGGACTGGCGGGCGGCTTGGCGGGCGAGCTCGCTGCCGATGGAGCCGCCCGCGCCGGTGATGAGGACCACCTGGCCGCGCAGGAGCTCGGCGACGCCCTCGGCGTCCTCGGGCACAGTCTTCCGTCGGAGGAGGTCGCTCACCTCGACGTCGCGGATCTGGTTTGTGACGCGGTCGCCGGAGAGGAGGTCCTGGACGCCGGGCAGGGTGCGGACGTGGGCGCGGGTGCGGCCGCAGATCGCGGCGAGGCGGCGCATGAGGGCGCCGTCGGCGGAGGGCACGGTGATGAGGATCTCGTCGATATCGAGCTTCTCGACGAGCGCCTCGATCTCGCCGGTGGTGCCGACGACGGGCACGCCGTGCATGTGGGTGTAGCTCTTGCGGAGATCGTCGTCGACGATGCCGACGAGGCGGTGGGTGGGCGCGCGCATGCGCCGGATCTCGCGGATGACCATCTCGCCCGCGTCGCCGCCGCCGAGGATGAGGGTTCGCAGGCCTTCCGCCTCCTTCGCGCTCTCGGGTCGCCGCGGGCCGTTGCCGTCGATCCGACGGTGGAGGCTCCGGATGGCCGCGAGGGCGGGCGCGAAGGCGAGGAAGTAGAGCGCCGTGACGACGAACGCGTCGAGACGGGGTATCCCGCGCAGGAGGTCGAGCAGCCCGAGCAGCAGCGATGAGACGAAGCCCAGCTTGAAGAGGTCGGCCACGTCCTTGAGGTTGAGGTACTTCGCCTGGATCGCGTAGAGGCCGCGGAACCAGAGCATGAAGACGGTGACCGCCATGAGGACGACGCTCTCGGCGGCGAGGCCGGCGCCGGACGGCGCGCGGGACCGGGACCCGAGCGCCTGCGCGGTGTAGCAGAGAAGGAGGATGCCGAGCGAGTCTGCGAGGACCCACCGCGCGAGCATCGCCTGCCGGTCTCGGTTCATCTCGTATAGCCGCTTCATGCCTTCTCGATCGCGGGTCCCGCGCGGCCCCGCCATGTCTACGTCATCGACAATCCCGAGCCTCCGTCTACCGGGGCGTCATGGCGGGCCTGCCGCACCCTTCGCCAAAAGGCCGGAGCGTCGTCGCCCGGGCGACCTTTGCGCGCATACCCTTTAGACTCTACCTCTTGGCCGATGGCGGATCGACGGTTTGGCCGCCTTTGGGGCAACATCGATCCCCATGACTGTGGCGTTGGAAGAGAAACACCGCGAGACAAAGCGCGCACAAAGGCACTTTGGGACCGCGGGGCTCGCGAGGAGGCCACCGCCCTATCTGAACGGCTGTGGCATCGATCCCCGGTCCTGGGGCTACTCGTATCCCGGTCGGCTCTCGATCTCGAAGTCGTACAGATCGCGGACGCCCTGCGCGTCGAGCCGGTCGAGGCTCTCCAGGCGCGCCACGACGGCGTCGGTGCGATCGCCGAAGGAGAGCGCGCCCAGGTGCGCTAACTTCGCATCGAGGATGCCGCGAAGGTCGGCGGCGGCGTTGCGGGCGTGACCCGCGGGGAACATGACGAGGTCGCCGTCGAGGGTCTCGCCCGTCGTGAGAGAGACGCGCAGGGAGGTGGGGATGCCCTCGGGGTAGCGGGCGTCGTACTCCGGCCCGCCGTGAACGAACGTGATCTTCTCCATGAGGGCGCGCGTGCGGGGGTCCAGGATCGCGCCTTGGGAGTAGTCCTCGGGGAGGAGCATGAGGGCTTTCCAGAGTCGGTCGCTCTCGACCCCCTCCCCCACGGTTCCCCCTTGCGCTCGTGCCTCGCTCCAAGGGGAACCAGCTAAGGTTTCATGCGCCTTCCTCAGCAGCGTCGCCACGATGTAGACCATCGAGTGGTCGGCCGACTGGCGCGTCCGGGGATCGCGCTTCGCCGGGTCGCCGATGATGCCGAAGGCGGGCTCGTAGGCGACGATCTCGATCCGTTCGATCTTGGCGGGGAAGTCGGGACGCGCGGCGAGCAGGTCGATCGCCGCCTGGAGGGCGCCGGCCGACTGGTGCTCGTAGAGACCGAGCTTGAAGTGCATCCCCATCACCGCGAAGTCGTCGCCCTGGGTGGAGAGGTCGAGGTCGAAGCCCCGCGGCTCGAACTGGCGGAACACGGACTCGGGGTTGCGGAACACGTCCTTGGGCCCGACGAAGCCCGCCATCGCCCGCCGCATGGAGAGGACGGCGGCCTCGGCGGAGAGGGCGGCGCTCGCGCCCTTGCTGTCGGAGAGCTGCTTGCCCGCGCGGATCGCGCGCCAGGGCGTGTAGTGGGCGACGATCATGCCGATGGCGGACTCGATCTGCTCGGCGCTCGCGCCGGTCATCGCACCGTAGGCCGCCGCGCTCGCGATGCCGCCGTGGAGGACGTGGTCGATCTTGTACGTCTTGAGGGAGAAGACCTCGGCGAGCCGCCCGCGGATCTCGTCGATGAGGACCATGCCCCGGAGGGTCTGGGCGCCGTCCAGCCCCGAGCGCTGGGCCGCCGCGACCGCCACGGGGTAGAAGTCGTTGTGGCCGAACTCGCCCGCCGTGCGGCCCCGCGCGGGGTCGTAGCCGAAGTTCGTGCCGTTGGCGTCCCACTCGCGCATCGCGGCGCAGTTTGCGACGACGGCCTTCTCGGCCTTGACCGTCCTGCCCCCGCCCAGGAGTCCGGCGTCGCCGGGGTACTCGCGCGCCTCGGCCTGGAGGATCGTCGGCGCGTTGGTGCGCAGGGCGATCGCGGAGGCGCCGCACAGCACGGCGTCGGTGTGGAAGAGCCGGGTTCGTTCGAGCGCGGGGACGCCCGGTCCCGGCCCGGCCATGAAGTCGATGGCCACCTGTCCGATGCCGAGCGCCTGGTTCACGTCGCGGGGCAGGGAAGCCATAGGGTTCTAGGATGTCATAATAGGGATCGCGCGGCCTCGTAGCTCAGGGGATAGAGCGTCTCCGTCCTAAGGAGAGCGTCGGGGGTTCGAGTCCCTCCGAGGCCGCCATCCACATTGTATTTATGCGAGTTCTCCCGATCGAGGAAGGTATCTTGGTCTTAGATCGTGTAAATTACAAGGACGAACCCGTTCTCGGGCATCGAGTTGCTATGAAGACCTCACTCGTCATCCTTTCGCTTTGCGCAGGCGTTTTCGCCAGTGCCGCTCCTATCGTCGTCAATGGCGGTTTCGAGACCAACAACGTTGGATCCGGAAACTATCTCTATCCTGCCGGCTCGGGCACGGGTCACGACGGCGTCGTGGCCGACCCCTGGACGTTCGTCAACGGCGCGGGCATCACCTCGAACAACACCGCGTGGGGCGGCGTCTCGAACTCGGGCGATTACTTTGCCTTCCTCCAGTCAGGCCTCGGCTCGACGTACTCCAGCTCGATCTCGCAGACGCTGAGCCTCGACGCGTTCAAGGAGTACACCGTCTCCTTCTACGCACGTCAGCGTGGCGGCTATGGGCAGAACATCGTTACGACCGTCGGAAACTCTCAGGTCGTGTTCGGCGGCGTCCCGGCAAGCGCGACGGGTTGGACGCTGTACACCGGCAACTTCTACTCGACGGGCACGATGGCCAACCTCTCGTTCTCCGTCACCGGCGGAACGACCCAGGACAGCGGCTCGTTCATCGACGACGTCTCCGTGAACGCGGTGCCCAGCCCTGCGGCACTCTGCACGTTCGGCGTCAGCGGCCTCGGCATGCTCCGCCGTCGTCGCGCCTCCAAGAAGGCCTGAGCGGCCTACCAGAGCGCCTTCGCGGGCAGATCGCGGAGGCGCTTCCCGGCGGCGTCCTTTGGGGAGATCTCGCCTTCCGGCAGCGGCCAGGCGATTCCCACGTCCGGATCGTCCCACGAAAGGCAGTGCTCGGCCTGCGGGTTGTACGCGCCGCTCACCTTGTAGCCCACGAGCGCCCCTTCGGGCGACAGTACCTGGAAGCCGTGCGCGAATCCTGCGGGCACCCACAGCTGATTCCGCTTCTCGCTTGTGAGGGTCTCCCCGTGCCACCGTCCGAAGGTGGGCGAGTCCCTGCGCAGGTCGACCGCGACGTCGAAGATCGCGCCGGTGAGCGCCTCCACCAGCTTCGACTGCGGGTCGGGATTCTGGAAGTGCAGGCCGCGGACCACGCCGTGCTTCGAGAACGAGGCGTTGTCCTGGAGGAAGTCGCCCTCGATGCCATGCTCCGCGTAGCGGGAGCGCCGGAACCGCTCCAGGAAGTAGCCGCGCGAGTCGGCGTAGATCGTCGGCTCGACGAGGAGCACCCCGTCCAGGGGTGTGCGACGAATGTTCAT
>CAXTOO010000106.1:0-12035 GCA_964245875.1 uncultured Fimbriimonas sp.
CCTCCATCGCCGCACGGAGCCACTCGGGGGTCGGCTTGCCGCCCCGCAAGAAGGCCAAGCCGGGCTCGCGCGGTTGGCGGTACGCCATCGTCGTGAGATTGAGCGCGAGCCGCTCGCGGCCCTCGCGACGGTAGAAGCCACGCCCGGACTTGTCGCCCGTCCAGCCCCTGGCGAGAAGCTGCGTCAGTGCGTTCGGCAGAGCGAGGAACCGCGCGCCGCGATCCTTGGGCAGCCTCTCGCGCAGGCTGATCGAGACGTCCCGCAGCTCGTCCAGCCCGAGGCGGTCCACCGCCGCGAAGATGCCGCCCCCCGACTGCCCCAGACCGGTGATCGCCTCCACGTCCTCAATGTCGAGACGCAGCTTCTCCGCGGCGCCCACCGCGAGGCAGAGGCACCACACGCCGTACCGCGCGACGACCCCGCCAGGACCGTCCGCCACGTGGACGACGTGCCGGGCGACGTCCGCCGACAGGAAGCGACCGAACTCGCGCGCCAGCGACGGGTCGGTGCCCGCGCGGATCTCCGCGAGGCGGTGGTCGGCGAGCGGAAGGCTGAAGTACGCTCCCAGGAACCGGCTCGTGAACCCTTCGGGCAGCCCCTCGGCGAGCTCGGCCACCGGCAGGCTCGCGCTGCTGGTCGTCACGACCGCGTCCGGCCTCATGGCGCGAGAGATCGTCGCGAGCACGCTCCGCTTGACGTCGAGTCGCTCGGGCACCGCCTCAACGATCCAGTCGGCGTCGGCCAGCGCGTCCATGCCGTCCTCGATCCCCATCGTGCGGATCTCGCCCGCCCGCTCGGGCACGTACAGCGCGGGACGGACGTGCTCCAGCGCGAGGGCGGCGAGGGCCGGGGTCTCGTCGATGAGAGCGACGGAGAAGCCGAGGTTCGTCAGATGCGCGGCCAGCGCTCCCCCCGTCGTGCCTGCGCCCAAGATCGCGACGCGTCGGAAGGATAACTCGGCCATCCCGCTCACGTTACCTTTCCCGCCCGCGCGTCGGCATCAGGTACATTTCCGGCATGTCGCGGCTCCGTTTCGGGTGGGCGCTCCTCCTCGTCGTCCCCCACTTCGCCTCTGCGCAGGCGGATCTCACGGGCAAGCAGCGGTACCCCCAGTTCCGGGTCCTCTCCGGACTGCCCGGCGGCGGCTTCGGCGTGACGCCCGACGGCAAGACGAGCGTCATGGGCGCGGCGGCGCTGACGACGCCCATCGGCTACACGATGGGCACGGGAAGCTACGCCGTCGGCTTCTTCAACACGAGCGTCGACAGCAACCCGTTCAAGCTGGACACCAACGGCATCAAAAGCAGCGGCACCACGAACGAAGCGAACGGTAGCGCGTTCCTCATGTTCGGCCTTTCCTACAAGGGCTACCGGCTGACGGCCTCGAACATGATCCTGAGCACAAACCTGGACAACGTGTTCAACTTCCAGTTTTCCCCTCCGCCCATCGGCAAGCTCGGGTTCGCGCTGGGCGTTCAGGATGCCTTTGACACGGGCGGGGCAAGTGGCGAGGGTCTGGACACGGTGGACAAGATTTCGAGCCGTTCCCTCTACGTCGTCGGCACCTATGACTTCGGCCACGGCGTCTACGCGACGCTCGGCAAGGGCGACCGGCGGTTCCAGGGAATCATCGGCAACGCCAGCGCACCGATCACCTCGCGTCTTCGCGCGCTCGTCGAGTACGACGGCTTCAACTTCAACGGTGGCCTTCTGTACGGAACTGGCAAGGGCCTGCGGGTCGGCAACGACAACGCTCGGAGCGAGCTGAGCTTCTTTCTCGGAACCGTGCGCGGCAAGTACGGCACCGTGGGCCTTTCGTTCACGCTGTAGATTCCTGTGGTCGATGAATGGCCTCGTGCCGGCGGCGTCGAAGCCGGGGGACGACCTTTAGCTGTACTCGAGGTCGCCGGGGCTCTCGCCCTTCAGCGACCCGAAGTTCGTCGCGTACGTGTACGTCAGCTCCAGGCCGAAGAAGAAGATCTGCGACGTGTAGTAAATCCACAGCAGCAGCACCACGAGCGATCCCGCCGCGCCGTACGCCGCCGACACGTTGGCGTAGGCGAAGTAGGCGGAGAAGATGAGCTTGCTCAGGGCGATCCCCACGGCGGCCGTGACCGCGCCGGGCCACACGTCGCTCCACCTCACCCGCCCTTTCGGCATCCCTTTGTAGGCGATTCCCAGGGCCAGGGTGAAGAACGCCGCCGCGCCGACGAGGCTCAGGATGGGCGCGACGTCGAAGCCTGGCGTGTGGCGCGCGACCCAGCTGAGCCAGGAGTCCAGGCCCAGCCACGCGATGATGAGGATCCCGAAGACCACCACCGCCGCGAAGGCCAAGACCCGCGTCACGATCATCTGCCGGATCACCGGCCCCTTGCCCTTGATGCCCCAGATGGAGTTCACGGTGTCCTGCAGCTGGAGGAAGAGGTTGCTCGCGCTGAAGAACGTCACGACGAAGCTGAGGGCCGTTGCCACCGTCCCCGAACCCTTCTTCTGGGTGTTGTGGATCAGCCCCTCGAGGAGCGCGACCACGTCCTTGCTGCCTCCCGCGAAGTCGCCCACCTGCTTGAGGAGCTGTCCCTCGACCTTGCTGTTCGAGAGCACGATCGAGGCGACGGTGACCGCCAGCACCAGGAGGGGGGCGATGGACAAGATGGCGTAGAAGCTGAACGAGGCCGCAAGACGCGGCACGTTGTCTTCCGACCAGTTGCCGAAGGTCTTCTGGAGCAGGCTCTTCGCCGTTTCGACGCGCGTCATGGAACGTCCTGCGGACGGCTGAAGAGGAGGGCAAGTTCCCCGAGAGCGCGACGCGCACGGTGGAGGAACGGCGGTCCGCGATCCCCGGTCCACAATAGAGCCATGAGCCGCGATCCCGTCCTTGTCCCGACCGATCGCGGCCTCTACTGCCCGGCGGGCGACTTCCACATCGATCCTTGGCGACCCGTCGAACGGGCGATCATCACCCACGCGCACAGCGACCACGCGCGTTGGGGAATGGGCCGGTACCTCTGCTCCCGCGAGGGTCAGGGCGTTCTGCGGAGACGGGTCGGTTCGGACGCGTCCATCGACTCGGTCGAGTACGGAGAGGCATTGGCCATGAACGGGGCCCGCGTGTCGCTCCATCCCGCGGGCCACATCCTCGGCTCCGCCCAGATTCGGGTCGAGGTGGACGGCGAGGTGGCGGTGGTCTCCGGCGATTACAAGACCGACCCCGACCCTACCTGCACCCCCTTCGAACCGGTGAAATGCCACCTCTTCGTCACCGAGTCGACCTTCGGACTGCCGATCTACCATTGGCCCTCGCAGGCGAAGCTTCGGGAGGAGATGCTGGCGTGGTGGCGGGCGAACCAGGCCGCGGGTCGAGCCTCCATCGTGCTCGGCTACGCGCTGGGAAAATCCCAGCGCGCCCTCGCCATGCTCGACCCGTCCATCGGGCCGATCTTCCTCCACGGCGCGCTCGTCGGCCTCACCCAAGACTATCGCGACCAAGGCGTCGCCTTGCCGCCGACCCTCAAGGTGTCCGACGTGGAGAAGGGCCACGACTGGTCGCAGGCGATCGTCCTCGCGCCGCCGAGTGCCCACGGCACGCCCTGGGCGCGCAAGTTCGGCGACCCGTCGGCGGCGTTCCTCTCGGGCTGGATGGCGATCCGCGGCGCGCGTCGGCGGAGAGCCGTCGACCGGGGCTTCGTGATGAGCGACCACGTCGACTGGACCTCGCTCCTCGGCGCGATCGGCGAGACGGGAGCCGAGCGGGTCTGGGTAACGCACGGCTACACCAACGTCGTGGTCCGCTACCTCCAGGAGCAAGGCCTCGACGCCGAGGTGCTGGCCGGGCACTTCGAGATCGAAGGCACTGACGCCGAGATGGCGGAGGAAGGAGAATGAGAACCCGCAGGCAAGAACCCCGGTGGCAAGAGCGTCCCGCTCTCGCCAGCTTCAGATCCTTCCCGCTACCGATGCTCGTGGCGAGACCAAGCAACTCCCTTCTCAACCACGATATTCAACAACTCACGCATCCTCGAAGACTTCAGAGAGACCGCATCCTCCCCTTCTTCGCGTCTTCGCGCCTTTGCGATAACCTAACGGAAACGGGATACGCCGACTCCGCAAGCGGCAAAAAGGACTTCGAGGGACGCCCGTGAAAGCCTTCGCCGCCCTCTACTCCGAACTAGACGAAACGACCAAGACCCTGGGCAAGGTGGCGGCGATGGCCCGCTACTTCGCCGTCGCGCCGCCCGTCGACGCCGCTTGGGCGGTTCACTTCCTCACCGGACGTCGCCCCAAGCGGCTCGTCTCGTCGGCGAAGATGCACGGCTGGGCGGCGGAGGTCGCCGGACTGCCGACATGGCTGTTCGGTGAGTGCTACGACGCGGTGGGCGACCTCGCCGAGACGATCGCCGCCATCCTGCCGGAAGGCCACGGCTCCGACCTCGGCCTCAACTACTGGGTCATCGACCGGCTCCTGCCCCTCGGCGGCTTGGAGGAGGCTGAGCAGAAGGCCGCGCTGGTCGCCTGCTGGGCGGAGCTGACCCGCCCCGAGATGTTCGTCTGGAATAAGCTGATCACCGGGTCGTTCCGCGTCGGCGTGTCGAGCGAGCTCGTGACCCGTGCGCTGAGCGAGGCGAGCGGCGTGCCCGCGCCCACAATCTCCCACCGCCTGATGGGCGACTGGAAACCCACCTCGGAGTTCTACGAGGGCCTGTTCACGGAAGCCAGTCCGGAGACCGACCTCAGCCGACCCTATCCCTTCTGCCTCGCCCATCCCATCGAGAACGGCCCCGAAGGCCTGGGAGAGCCGGACGACTGGCAGGTCGAATGGAAGTGGGACGGCATCCGTGCGCAGGTGATCCGCCGGGAAGGAAAGTCGTTTGTCTGGTCGCGCGGCGAGGAGCTCATCACCGACCGTTTTCCAGAGATCCTCGGCATCGCGGAGTCCCTGCCGAACGGCACCGTCTTGGACGGGGAGATCCTGGCGTGGGCGCAGGGCAAGCCGCTGAAGTTCATGGAGCTGCAGAAGCGCATCGGGCGCAAGATCCTCTCGAAGAAGATCCTCCAGGAGGTGCCCGTCGTGCTGGTCGCGTTCGACCTCCTGGAGCTTGAGGGGCGAGACCTAAGAGAGCTTTCCCTCCGGGAGCGGCGTTCGGCCCTGGAAGGTCTGGTGGAGAGCGTCAACCGTGTGGAAGGAAGGGGCTGGGACGAGCTCATGGGCCTGCCCAAGCGGCGGACGGACGTGACCGCCGTCGACACGCGGCTGGCTCGAGAAAGCGCCCTGTCGTCCGATCCCGAAGGGGTCCTAGAGGATAGCCGGGGGTCGCAGACCCCCGGAGAGCCGCCGACCCACCCGACCCCGAAGGGGTCGCACCCGACGGCAGGAGACCACGTGGTTCTCGCCGAATCCCGGCTCCTGATCGCCTCCCGTCTGCCGGTGCCGAACTGGGAGGCGCTCGCCGTCCAGCGGGAGGACGCGCGCGCCCTGAACGTCGAGGGCTTCATGATCAAGCGCCTCGACTCCGCCTACCAGACGGGTCGCCGCAAGGGTCATTGGTGGAAGTGGAAGGTCGATCCCCTCACCGTCGACGCCGTGCTCGTGTACGCCCAGCGGGGAAGCGGCAAGCGCGCCTCGCTCTACAGCGACTACACCTTCGCCGTGTGGGACGAGGAAGGGAAGCTGGTCCCCTTCGCCAAGGCGTACAGCGGCCTCACGGACGGGGAGCTGGCGCAGGTCGACCGCTGGGTGCGGGCGCACACCAAGGAAAAATTCGGTCCCGTTCGAACCGTTGAACCCCAGTTGGTGATGGAACTCGCCTTCGAGGGCATCCAGATCTCGTCGCGCCACAAGTCGGGCATCGCCGTACGTTTTCCCCGCATCCTGCGCTGGCGGCACGACAAGAAACCCGCCGACGCCGACTCCCTCGCGAGCGTTCGAGAACTCCTCTCTACGGACACACCCTAGGACCGCCACTCTCTGGAGTGGCTCCGGTATTCCACATAGGGGTGGAGCAGTGCCCTACCTAACAGATCGTTTCACGACTTCGCCTCGGACTCTCCTTTGCGTCTTCGCGCCTTTGCGAGAACCTTAGATCGGCCGGGCCTCGTTGTGGATCGTAGGTTTTGAAACGACCTCTTGGTTGACATTTTGCCCGCCGGAGGACGAGGAGAACGTAACCCCATTCCCCATGTCCGCGGATCAAAATCGCTTGGGAAAACACCAACTCCAATCTGAACAAATCTTCTCGAAAAATGCCCCATCTCGACGATTTGAACCTGAAAGAGCCTAAAATTATACCATCCAGACCCCGCTTTGCAAGCATTGTAGTGTTACCGAACCCTCGTTTCGACCCGCAGAAAGGAGGGTCTACAGCTCGCCCGGACGCATACCGGGGATCAGCCGCACTGTGATCTGCTTCCTCTCTACATCGACGTCCTTGACGAAGTGCTCGACGAGGGGGATCATGATCTCGCCGACGACGAGGATCTCGTGCGCGGGATTCGGCAAAACCCTCTCGACTTTGCCCAGGTCCTCGCCCTCGTCGGTGCGCACCGAAAGCCCGATGAGGTCGGTCACGAGGAACTCGTCCTTCTCAAGGACGAGCTCATCGGCGGTCTCGATGTACTTGAACCGCAGCGTCTCGGCGGCGGTCATGCTGTCCACGCCCTTGAGCTTGAGCAGGGGACGGCCTTTGTGGACGGTGGCCGACTCGACCTCGATCCATTCGCCGTCGATCCGAAGCCGCGCGCCCTTGACAAAGCGCTCGGCGGGGTAGTCGGTCAGGGGCTGGATCTTGACGTGCCCCTTTAGCCCGAACGCGCCGGCGATCTGGCCGACGCGCACAAAGCGGTCCACGGCTATTCCGTGACGACCTTGACGAACGCCTTCTCGCGCGACTTGGACGCGACGGCGCTGACGACGCAACGGATGTTGGAGATCACCTGGCCGCGCTTGCCGATCACCTTGCCCACGTCCTCGGGATCGACCCGGACGTAGAAGGTGCGCGCGCCCGCCTCCGTCTCTTCCTCGATCTCCAGCGCCTCTGGCTTCTCGACGACGGCGCGGATGAGGGTCTCGACCAAGGGTCGGTAGTCCATCAGACCGCCTCGGCGCCCGCGTCGACCGACGAGGCGACGGAAACGGCGGCGGTCCGCTTGTCGAGGAAGCTGTAGGCCTTCTTCTGGCCAGGCCGCTGCTCGAAGAACTTGTCCAGCGCGCCGGTCTTGTTCAGCAGGCGGGCGGCGGTCTCGGAGGGCTGCGCGCCGTTCATGAGCCAGTGGATCGCTCGCTCCTCGTTGATCTCGAGGTGCTTGGGCTGCTTGGTCGGGTCGTAGGTGCCCAGCGTCTCGACGAAGGCCCCGTTGCGGCCGGCGCTGCTCTCAGCGACGACGACGCGGTAGAAAGGGCGGGCCTTCGTGCCGATCCTCCGGAGTCGAATCTTAACCATCTGCGGGCTAGGGTACCCGCACGGGCTGGAGGGTTGCAATTCCCGTACCCGCCCTGGGCTTCAACCGTCAGACGAGTGTGGTCCAGGACGCGCTGATCGCCGCCTACCGTTGGCTCGTCGGCGGGGCCGCGATCGGTCTGCGACTCCTGCCGCCCATCCTGTTCACGGTCCTTGCCCTGGTCGCCCTGGCGCTTGCCGCGCGTCGATTGGACCCGGAGGGCTATCGCGAGTTCCGCGTCAGGCTGGGCAGGCTCCGTTTGACCGGGCCGCCGTTCGCCCTCCTCGCGGCGCTTCTCCTCGGCGGTGCGCTCGTCCAGACGCGCAAGATCGTCGTCGCCCGCCGAGCGACGGTCGAAGGCGCCACCGCCAGTCGCCGCAATGAGCCCTCGCTCAGCGGCGTGACCCAGTACGCTCCGGCGGTCGCGGTGCTCGAGGAGAAGACGTATCGCCGGACGCTCATCCTGCCGCCCGACTTCCTCAACCGGATCGGTGCCGAGGGCGTGCAGGTGCTCTCGCCGTACCTCAGCGATCCGTCCGCCGACGAGGTCCTGCGCCTGAAGGACGTCTTCAAACGAAGCGGCAACGACGTGGTGTTCACCCGCGATGTGGTCCGTCGCGACGAAACGCCCGTCACCGCGGACGCGGCGGAGGTCGCCGTGGGCTTTGTCGGCAAAGGCTCCCGGCGGCACTACGAGGCGACGTTCGACGGCACCTACCGCTTCCGCAATCCGCGTCCGGCGGACGCCGCGATGCGCTTCAGCTTTCCGCTCCCCCAAGGCGGAGGCACCTTGCAGGAGTTCTCCATCGAAGCGGCGGGGAAGAGGGTCACCGACCCGGACGTGAAGGGTCTCTACGCATGGTCCGGAACGGTCCCTGCGGGCGGGGAAGTGCAGGCCCGCGTCCGCTACCGGGTGACCGGCTCGGGCCTGTACGATTACGCCCTTGGAAGCGAGCGGCGACGCATCGGCGAGTTCCGCCTCGTCGCCACAAGCGACGCCTCGCCCCAGTACGGGCGCGCCGGGATCTATCCCACCCGTATCGCCGGCAAGGAGTCGGAGTGGAGCCTGCGGGACGTGATCACCGCGCAGAACGTCTCGATCGTGTTTCCGCAGGCGGACGTCGCGGCGGAGACGTTCGGCAAGACCCTCTGGTGGCTTCCCGCCATCCTCGGCCTCTTCGCGCTCGGCGCTTCGTGGATCGCTCCTGCGGGTTCGTTGCCGGCTACGCTGGCCTTCGGCCTCGGTCTGCTTGGAATTCCGGTGCTCTCCGCCTATTTGAGTCCCCAAGTGGCGACGGTCGTAGGCGCGGCGCTCGCGGGCACACTCGGCTTCGTGGCGTTGCCGAAGGGAAGGGCTCTCGCGCCCGCCTCGGGACTTCTGGCTTGCGCGTTCCTCACCGTCGAGCACGGCGCGCTGTTCGTATGGGTTTTGGCCACGGTCGGAACGGCGTGGGCGTTGACCAGACGTCCAAATGCGGAGTAGGGTCCCGGCTGAAAGCCGGGGCGACGAGGCGCTACTCTTTGTCGATCCTGTCGCCCCAGAAGGAGCGTCGCTTCGAGCCGACGGTGGGCGGCGGCGGGGGAGGGGGAAGCTCGCGGCCGCCCATCATGCCGCCGAGGCCGCCCTTTTTGCCCATCTTCTTCTGCATCTGCGAGAGCTGCTTCATCATGCGGCGGCTCTCGTAGAGCTGCTTGATGAGATGGTTGACCTCCTCGACGGACGTCCCCGACCCGCGGGCGATGCGCTTGCGGCGCGAGGCGTCGATAAGGTCCGGGTGGGTGCGCTCTTTGGGGGTCATCGAGAGGATGATCGCCTCGACCACGCCCATGCGGCTCTCGTCCATGTTCTCCAAGGCGTCCTCGGGAAGCATCGTGGACATGCCGGGGATCATCTTGATGAGGTTCTTCATCGAACCCATCTTCTTCATGGCTCGGAACTGGCCGAGCATGTCATTGAAGTCGAGGTTGCCCCGGTCGAACTTCTTCTCCAGCCCGCCCATCGCCTCGGGATCGAACGCCGCCTCGGCCTTCTCGATGATGCCCAGCACGTCGCCCATGCCGAGGATGCGGCCCGCCATCCGATCGGGATAGAACGGCTCCAGCGCGTCCGAGCCCTCGCCCACGCCGATGAACCGCACGGGCACGCCGGTCGCGCTCCGAACGGAAAGGATCGCGCCGCCGCGCGTGTCGCCGTCGAGCTTGGTGAAGATCGCTCCCGTGAGCGGCACCTGCGCCCCGAACGCCTGTGCCACGTTCACCGACTCCTGGCCCGTGGTGGCATCGAGCACGAGGAACGACTCGTTGGGCTTCGTGACCTTCACGATCTGCGCAAGCTCCGCCATGAGAGCCTCATCGATCTGGAGACGGCCCGCCGTGTCGACGATCAGCACGTCGTGCCCCATGTGCTTCGCCCTTGCGAGCGCCGCCTTCGCGATCTCGACGGGCGACTGGCCGTCCCGCATTGAGAACACGGGAACGCCGACGCCCTCGCCCAAGATTTCCAACTGGGTGATCGCGGCGGGCCGCTGGACGTCGCAGGCGGCGAGGAGCGGGTTCTTCCCGCTCTTCTTCATCCACAAGGCGAGCTTGCCGGTGGTCGTGGTCTTGCCCGAGCCCTGGAGGCCGCACATGAGCACCACGGCGGGAGGTGCGGAGCCGTAGTCGACGCGGAAGCCCTCCTCGCCCCCGAGCATCTCCACGAGCTCGTCGCGGACGATGCGGATGATCGTCTGGTCGGCCGTGAGGGTGCCGAACACGTTCTCGCCGACCGCCTTGTCCTTGACGCGGGCGATGAACTCCTTCGCGACCTTGAAATTGACGTCGGCCTCGAGGAGGGCGACGCGCACCTCGCGCAGCATCTCGGCCACGTCCTCCTCGGAAAGGCGGCCTTTCTGCGCGATCTTGGCAAGGATCGTGCCCAAGCGGCGCGTGAGGTTGTCGAGCATCGGCCCTGCGAGTCTACCATTCGGCCCTTGCGGCGGAGCTTCGCCATTAGGCCTATCGCACGGCACGCAGGTTGCCGAAAAGGAGTGTGGAAGGAGTAGAGATGATGACGAAGAAGTCTTGGGTTCTGATCGGCGCCTGCGCGCTGGCGAGCGCGGTGGCGCTGCGAAGGCGAATGCTGGACACGGGGGCGCAGACCAAGTTTGAGATGGGCCGATGCGAGTTCCTCCTGCGCGGCTTGGACGTGCGCTGCGCCTTGCTCCGGTAGGTTTCCCACCGATTTTTCACACCCTTGGTGCACACTGGAGGTTCACGCAGAGGTGGACGAAGGTGGAGGCGCGGCTCAGGCAGGGTTCGGCAAAGGGACGGCGGGCGCAGGGCTCGCTGTTCGAGCACGTTGTCGATCTTGACGCCGTCCGGTCGAGCTTAGGCGTGGATGGCTACTATCGCGTGGCGATGACGGTGCGCGAGGAGATGCTGCGCACGAGCCAGATGTACCGCGAGCTTCCGCTGGACGTGTTCGACCGCGCGGCGTCGCGGCGCATCGACGAGCGGCTGTCGCAGATCGGCGAGGAGCGCGGCCTGTTCCTCTCGCCGTCGCCGAGGATCGACTTCCGATAATCTATATTATGAAATCGAAGGCGCTCGCCCCGGCTGCCCCGCACGTTTGCGGTAACATTTCCACGCGGCCCGGCTCGGGCCTCGACGAGACATGAAAGTTGTTATCCTGTGCGGCGGACAAGGCACGCGCATGCGTGAAGAGACCGAGTACCGCCCCAAGCCTCTGGTCGACATCGGAGGCAAGCCGATCCTCTGGCACATCATGAAGTCGTACGCCCACTACGGGTTCTCGGACTTCGTGTGCTGCCTCGGCTACCGGGCCAGCATGATCAAGGAGTATTTCCTCAACTACGAGGCGATGAACAACGACTTCCGGATCAGTCTCGGCCACGGCCACGCGGTGGACTACCTCAACGCCCACGACGAGAAGGATTTCACCGTCACGCTCTCGGACACCGGACTCCACACCATGACCGGAGGGCGGATCAAGCGGGTCGCCCAGCACATCGACGGCGACCTCTTCATGGCGACCTACGGCGACGGCGTGTCGGACGTGCCGATCGACAGGCTGATCGACTTCCACCGATCGCACGGCAGGCTTGCGACCGCGACCACCACGAAGCCGATCTCGCGGTTTGGAACCGTCGACGTCGATGGGGATGGTCGGATCACGCACTTCCAGGAAAAGCCGCAGATCGACGGCTGGATCAACTCCGGATTCTTCGTGTTCGACCGCAAGGTGTTGGACTACATCGACGGCGACGACACCATGCTGGAGAAGGAACCCATGGAGCGCCTGTGCGCGGCCGGTCAACTGATGGCCTTCCGCCACGACGGCTTCTTCTTCCCCATGGACACTTATCGCGACTACCTTGCCCTCAACGAGCTTTGGGAAACGAACCGGGCCCCTTGGAAGGCATGGGATTGAGCGGCTTCTGGGCAGATCGCCGCGTCCTCGTGACCGGCGCGACGGGCCTCGTCGGCTCTTGGCTCGTGAAGTCCCTTCTCGCGGAGAACGCCTACGTTGTCTGCCTCGTCCGCGACTGGGACCCGCAGAGCGAGCTGATCCGTAGCGGCGACGTCCAGCGTTGCTCCGTGGT
>CAXTOO010000107.1:0-11881 GCA_964245875.1 uncultured Fimbriimonas sp.
GGAGCGAGTTCATCACGTCGCGGACGGGCGCGACGATGCGGCGCAGCTTCAGCAGCCGACGCTTGAGGTCCACGATCTTCGGCAGTTGGCCCTCCTCGCCCTCGAAGAGGGTGTCGCCCAGCGCCTCTATGCGGTCCTCGATGTCGTCCATCACCACGAAGTAGCCGTCCACGACGTCGTCCACGATGGCGTGGAGCAGGTTCGCGGGCGAGTGGGCGAGGCGGCCGGGCCTCGCCCGCCAACGGTCGTACATCGCGTCGAGGATCGGGGCCGGCTCGCGCGAGACGGTGACGAGGGCGTGCGGCGAGAGGAAGAAGCCGATCTCCACGTACCGCTCCTTTTCGCCGTCGCGCACCGCCGCGGGCACGACGAGGAACACCGTCTCCTCGTACTCCTGGAGGGCGGGCCGCTCGCGGTCGCTCAGGGCGTCCTCCACCGCCAGCTCGTGGAAGCCCATCCTCGTCTCCAACAGCTCCTGCCCCGCGTCGTGGTCCCGCACCACGACGTCGACCCACACGGGCTTGCCCGGCTCGCGCACCGCGCGCACGGCGTCCTCGAGACCGATCTCGCTGCACGTGCTCGCGGTTTCCAGACGCGCCGCGCGGAGTTGGAGCGGCTCGTCGCTCAAGCCCCGCCCCGACGCCCGAGCCAGCCGAGCGCCACCTGCGTCTTGCCGTCGCGGATCTCGCCCCGGTCCAGCATCCCGAGCGCCTCCCCGCGCGTCATCTCCACCCGCTCCAGGCTCTCGCCCTCGCTCGCCAGCCCCCCGCCCTCGCCGTGCCGCACGCCTCGCGCGTAGAAGAGGGTGACCTTCTCGCTCAGCCCCCCCGGCGAGCCGTAGAACTCGGCCACCGGCACCAGCTCGCCCAGGCGCATGCCCAGCTCCTCGTCCGACTCGCGCCGCGCCGCCTCCTCGGGCGTCTCGCCCTCGTCGACCATGCCCGCCATGATCTCCAGCAGGAAGGGCTCGCCGTGCCGCCGGGTGGGATAGCGGAACTGCCGCACGAACAGCAGGGTGTCGTTCCCTTCGTCGTGGACCAGCACCGCCACCGCGTCGCCGCGCTCGACGCAGAGCCGCTTCGCGGGCTCGCTCCACGACCCGTCGGGCTTCTCGTACGCCACCGTCGCCTCGTCCACCTTGAAGTGGCCGTCGAACACCCGCTTAACCTCGTCCACCCGCGTGCCTCGCATCGCCTTAGTTTAGCGGCAGGGCTTGCCGGACGAACGCCGAGGGGGATGAGGAAGGATCGAGAGCCGCTGAGGCGTCGCCAAGCCTCAGCGGCTCTCCCTCGAACTCTCTGCGTCCTCAGCGTAATCCGAAGAGACTTCCGACGTACCAATCCCTATGCGACTCCTGCCGCTCCTCGCCCTGCCCCTCGCCGCCTGCGCCCACGCCGCGCCGCAGGCGCCGTCCAAGGCGCCGGGACGCTACGTCGAGACGCTACAGGTCGGCAGGCTTCAGCGCCGCTTCATCCTCCACGTCCCCAAAACCTACAAAGGCGACAAGACCCCCGTCGTGATGGTGCTCCACGGCTGGACCGCCAGCGCGGAGGCCGCCGAGGTCTACACGCGCCTGGCCGAGAAGGGCGAGAAGGAGGGCTTCGTCACCGTCTTCCCGGACGGCGTCGGCAACCCCAAGGGCTGGAACGCCGGCTTCATCGACCTCACCGGCGCGAACCACCCCGACGACCTCGGCTTCCTTACCGCCGTGCTCGACCGCGTGGAGGGCGAGGTCGAGACCGATCGCGACCGCGAGTACGTCGTCGGCCACTCCAACGGCGCGTTCATGGCGAACTTCATGGGCTCGAAGGTCGGCGGGAGGCTCGCCGCCATCGCCAGCATGGCGGGCACCGTGGGCCTCACGCCGACGAACGAGATCCCCGCGCCCGCGGCTCCGCTCAACGTGCTCCTCCTGCACGGCAAGGCCGACGCGACGGTAGCCTACGGGCCGGGTTCGGGCGGGCTCCTCGCGAACGTCGGCGCGGTCGCCTCCGCCCGCTTCTGGGCGGTGGCCGACGGCTGCGGCCCCACGCCCGAGACCACGAAGAAGGGCCGCGTGACCGTCGACCGCTACAAGGGGGGCCGGAACGGCACCGAGGTGCAGCTCGTGAGCGTGGACGGCGCGCCCCACGACTGGTGGGGCGGCCTGGGCTACGGCGGGCCGGTGCCCGACTACGGCGCACCCGTCGCCGACGTCGTGTGGGACTTCTTCAGGACCCATCCTCGAAAGCGGTAAAACGGGGCCGGATGGCGGCGCACCGTGAGGGAGTCTGGACCGGGCACAACGAGACGCCCTGCCTTCCGGGGCCGGACTGGCGGCGGGCCGCGCGGGAGGGGGCGGTCCTCTCCGGCGCGGCGGCGCTCGTCGCCGGCGCCGCGTCGTGGGTCGGCCTCGCGCTGCCCGCGGGAACGATCGTCCTGGGCATGGGCGCGCTCGGCCTCATGGGACGCCACCGCGACGACCGACGACGCGCCGAGCGCGAGCGGACGTGGGACCTGCGCGAGGAGTTCGGCGTCGGACCGGTGTGGCCGGTGGAGCTGATGGTGCGCCAGGGCGAGGCCCCGACCGGGTGCGACCGGGGGCTGATGTGGGTCGAGGGCGACCGGATCCTGTACGCCGGCCTGCGCACCTCCTTCGCCCTCGCACCCGCCCAGACCGGGGGACCGGTGGTCCACGGCCCCCGCTTGGCGGGCATCCGTCACCGGCTGAACCTGCCGCTCGCCCGCGAGACGCCGGTCGGCCCCCTCTCGCTCTCGTTCTGGCCGCTGTCCGAGGGCCTGCTCGGCGCGCAGGAGGACGCCGCGAACCTGCGGGTGGCCCTGAACACCGTCGCCGGGCGCCGCGACCACGTCCTGGAGGCATTGGGCCAGTGGCCACCCCTCGCGATCGGCCCGGACGCGCCCACGCCGCGCGACCTCCTGCTCGGCGCGCTGGCGCGGGTGGTCGGCTGGACGCTGTTTGCGCTGGTCCCCGCCGTCGCGCTCGGCGCCCATCCCCTCTTCGCGCTGGCGGCGTTCGTCGTGGTCGCGGGCTTGGCGAACTGGGCCGCCGCATACGAGAACGCCCCACGATGGCGCGCCTACCGCGATCGCCGAAGGCTCAGGAGGGCATCGTGAACGTCGCGCGCTGGACGCGCGCGCCCCACATCGAGTGGGAGATCGAGAAGGAGGCCCGCGCGCTGAGGGACACGGTCTGGCAGGCGCGGCTGGCGTTCGCCGCCGTCCCCCTCTGGCTCGTCGTTGCCGCCTTCCTGCCGGGCGACTTCGAGGGCGTGGGGCCGATCTTCGTCATCCTTGCCTTGTTCGCGATCTACGGCAGTGCGAAGGCTACATCAGCCAAGAAGTCGGCCCGCGACGCGCACTGGAGCCGCGACGCCGCCGTCATCGACGAGTTCGGCGTCCGCAGCGGGTGGCTCGTCGAGTTGATCGTCCACGGCGGCGACGCACCTCTTGGGACCGACCGAGGCATGATGTGGATCGAGGAAGGGCGGCTCTACTTCGCGGGGCGGCGGACCTCGTTCGGCCTCACCGCGGATCAGACGGCCGGTCCCTGCGAGAGGGTCCGCGCCGTGCCCGGCCTCCGGCACGGCCTGCGCCTTCCTCTCCGGGCGTCGAACGCCTTTCTTTCCTTCACCGTCGTCCGGCCCGCGAAGTGGCAGATGGCGATGCGGGACGGCGAGGTCGCGGAGGTCGTCAAGGACTGGATCGCTCGCCGCGAGGCGACCGGCGGCCAGTTGCCGCCCCTCGAGCCCGGCCCCGGCAGTGCGAGTGCCCATCGACTCCTCGCAAAGACGATCGTCTCCTTCGGCTATTGGCCCGCCCTCCTCCTCCTCGTTCGCTGGTCGAACCTGTTCGACTTCTCCCTCGCCGCGATAGTCTTCCTCCTCGGGCTCGGTGCCGGCGGGGCGTTGCCCTCCCTGTCGTCGCCGGCCCTCTGGCTGCGCGCCTACCGCGACCGAAGGAGGCTCCCGTGAACGAGCCCGCCAAGTGGACGCTCCATCCCACCTCCGAGCGCGAGCTCGTCGAGGAAAGCCGGAAGCGCACCGCCGCCCGGCGGTGGGCCTGGACGCTCGGCCTGACCTCCCTGGGCTTCTGCCCGCTGACCTGCCTTGGACTCGGTGGCGCATTCACGGACCGCGGCGGGCTTTGGCTTCTCATTCCGACGGCCGCGCTCGTGGGCACCGCCTTCGCCTACCTGCGCCACTCCGCCGGCCAAGCACGACGGGACGAATCCCGCCGCGCCGCCCTCGACGAGGAGTATGCCCCCGTAGGCGGATGGATCGTCGACCTCGCCGTCTACCAGGGCGCGGCCCCCACGGGGCGAGACCGCGGCGCGGTGTGGTTCGAGGACGACCGCCTCCTCTTCTCGGGACGCCGCACCTCCTTCGCCCTCGCGAGAGGCGAGGCGTTCCAAGTCGCGCTCCAGGGCTGGCTCGACCCGGATCTCGGCTCCAACCTTCACCTCGTTCTCCAGACCCGAACGGAGGCGGGCTCGGTCGCCCTCGGTTTCAGCGTCGTTCCCAAAACCTTCATACCGTCCAGCCAAGGCGAGGCCGCCCTCCACGGCGCTCTAAAGGGCTGGCTCGCCAACGCGTCTCCGAGCGAGGGTGGGCTGCCGCCCCTTGCCGTCGGTCCCGGCGCGCCCTCGCCCGAGCGTCTGCTCCGGGCCGCCCTCGGGGTCACCGCGTTCTGGGCGGCCTTCGCCGGGCTCGGGCTTTGGTTCGGCGTCGTGAGCGGCGCGCCCGCCGCCTGCGTCGCCATGATCGTCGCGATCATGCTCCTCATGGTCTGGTCCGGGCTGTGGGTCCCGCGCCTGCGATGGCGCGCCTACCGCGACCGGCGGCGTCTGGAAAGGTCACAATGGAAAACGTGAAGGACGGAGTGCGCGACGACGCGAAGCGGCGCCTCGCCCGCATCGCGGGCCAGGTCGGCGGCATCCAGAAGATGGTGGACGAGGGCCGCTACTGCGTCGACGTGCTCACCCAGGTCTCCGCGCTGCGCTCCGCGCTGGACCAGTTCGGCCTCCTGATGCTCACCACCCACCTCGAGGACTGCGTCTACGGCGGCGGCGAGGAGGGCCAGGACATGGACCCCGCCCAGCGCGTCGAGGAGCTGAAGGTCACGCTGAACCGGTTTCTGAAGTAGGCGTTCCCCCTCTCGTCGCCCCGGCGCAGGGTTCACAGACCTTCAACGGGCGATGAGAGGGGGCTAGGGGGAGAGCTAGAGAGCGTTTTGCTCCATCCCTTTCCTCATCGTCCGACGCAGGCAGGCCCAGTTCGAAAGCCTTGCACCGTGGCGACGAGGCAGGGGCTCCATCCTATTCCAGCTCGATCGTCGCCGGGGGCTTGCTCGTGAGGTCGTAGAACACCCGGTTCACCCCCGACACCTCGTTCACGATCCGACGCGCGATCGTCTCCAAAGCCTCGAACGGCAGATCGACCGCCCGCGCCGTCATCGCGTCCTCGCTCTCCACCGCCCGCAGCACGATCGGTTGCTCGTACGTCCGCTCGTCCCCCATCACCCCCACGCTCCGCACGTCCAAGAGCGCCGCGTACGACTGCCAGATCCCCCGGTGCAGCCCCCGCGATCGCAGTTCCGAGCGGAAGATCCAATCCGCCTCCTGCACCATCCGAACCCGCTCCGGCGTCACCTCCCCCAACACCCGCACCCCCAGCCCCGGACCGGGGAACGGCTCGCGCTCGACCATCTCCTCCGGCAGCCCCAGCTTCCGCCCGACCTCCCGCACCTCGTCCTTGAAGAGCCACCGCAGCGGCTCGATCAGCTTCATCCGCATCCAGTCCGGCAGGCCGCCCACGTTGTGGTGCGTCTTGATCTTCGCCGCCGTGGGCGAGCCCGACTCGATCACGTCCGGGTACAAGGTCCCCTGCGCGAGGAAGTCGCACCCCGCCAGCTCGCCCGCGTGGTCCTCGAACACCCGCACGAAGTCGGCCCCGATCGCCTTGCGCTTGAGCTCCGGGTCGGTCAGCCCCTTCAAGGAGCCGAAGAACCGCTCGTGCTCGTAGAACGCCTTGAGGTTCGCGCCGAAGTGGCCGCCGAACGTCGCCACCACCTGCTCCGCCTCGCCCTTGCGCAGCAGGCCGTGGTCCACGAACACGCACACCGCCCGCTCCCCGATCGCCCGGATGAGGAGCGCCGCCATCACCGACGAGTCGACCCCGCCCGACACCGCGCACAGCACCTTCCCCTCCGGCCCGACCGTCTCCCGGATCTTCGCGACCTCCTCGTCGATGAACGCCTCGCTCGTCCAGTCGCCCCGCAGGCCGCACGCGTCGAACAGGAACCGCCGCAGCACCGTCTTCCCGTCCGGCGTGTGGGTCACCTCGGGGTGGAACTGCACCCCGTACCGCTTCAAGGAAGCGTTCTCCATCGCGGCGACGGGGCACGAGTCGGTCGTCGCGGTGATCGCGAACCCCGGCGGAACCGCCTCCACCTGGTCGCCGTGGCTCATCCAGACCTGAACGCTCGCGAGGCCGGAGACCAACGACGTGGGGCAGGCCTCCGTGCCGGCCAAAGCCTCGCTCTCGCCCACCACCTCCTCGTTCGGAACCAGGGCGTTCGGCGGCACGGCGACCAGCTCCCGCAGTCCGTACTCCTTGTGGTCCGCCCGCGCCACCCGCCCCCCCAGCCTCAAAGCCATGAGCTGCTGGCCGTAGCAGATGCCCAGCACGGGAATCCCCTCCAGCACCGCGAAGTCGAGGTCCGGCGCCCCCTCTTCCCGCACGGAGCGCGGCCCGCCGCTCAGGATCACCGCCTCGGGCTTGGTCTCCGCGATTTTCCGCGCCGCGTCCGTCCAGGGCGCCATCTCGGAGTACACGCCGAACTCGCGCACGCGCCGGACGATGAGCTGGGTGTACTGGCCGCCGAAGTCGACGACCAGGACGCGCTGGTGGGTCATGGGGGATAGGATACAAGGGACGAGGGACAGGGGACAGGATAGGCCGGAAGCCATCCGGAAACGGACAAGTCACAGAGTCCCTTGTCCCTGCTTTACTTGCTCCCTTATCCCCTATCCCCTGTATCCTGTAACCCATGCTCCCGCTCGTCGCCCTCCTCGCCCTCCAAACGACCCCCGACCACGATCTCGTCTACCTCCGCCAGGGCGGCGCCGCCTTCACCATGGACGCCTTCCGCCCCGCGAAGCCCAACGGCATCGCCGTCCTCTTCGTCGAGAGCGGCGGCTGGTACTCCGACCACTCGATGATCTCCGCCGACGCCGCGAAGCCCTTCACCGACCGGGGCATCACCCTCTTCGAGGTGGTCCACGGCGCGCAGCCCCGCTACAAGATCCCCGAGATGGAGGGCATGATGTCCCGCGCCATCCGCTTCGTCCGCGCCAACGCCGCCGCCTACGGCGTGAAGACCGACAAGATCGGCATCGTCGGCGGCAGCGCGGGCGGCCACCTCTCGCTCATGGCCGCCGTGCAGGGCGACGACGGCAAGCCTGACGCGAAGGACCCCGTCGAGCGCGCCTCCAGCAAGCCCAACGCCGTCGTCGCCTTCTTCCCGCCCACCGACTTCGCGAACTTCGGCGCGCCCGCCCGGATGCCCCTGCGCGAGCCCAAGTTCGCCGTCTTCGCGGGCGCGTTCCCCCTGAGGCCCACCGCCACCCCCGAGGAGGTAGAGACCCTCGCCAGGGCGCTCTCGCCCATCTACGGCGTCACCAAGGCCTTCCCGCCCACCCTCCTCATCCACGGCGACAAGGACGAGCTCGTCCCCCTCGAGCAGTCGCAGCGCATGGACGCCGCCCTCGCCGCCGCGGGCGTCGAGCATCGCCTCATCGTCTCCCCCGGCACCGGCCATGGCGCGTCCACCGCCAACGGCCACGTCGGCGACGCCGTCGATTGGTTTCTCAAGGAGCTGAGGGGTTAGGGACGAGTGGCCTGTCCACCCCTAAACGTCGCCCCGCCCGTGGTCGCCTGGATGTCCCTCCTTGCGGGAGGCCCTCTGCGCCCCTGCGAGAACTCCCCCGCGATGGTTGACGGAACCGCCTTCCCACGACGGTCGCTCGCACGGAACGAAGCCGCTGCCATCGAAGCGCGGCCGCGCGTTTTCCCAATCTGACAAATATTCTCGGCAGGTCCACCCCCCACCCCTCTTCGGACCTGCGGAACCCCGATTTCGGTAGCATCGAGACCCCTCTCTGCAAGCATCCAACGCATTTTCGACCGCGAGAACGACGCCCCGGACAGGCCTCCGGGCGTGCCGCGATAGCCATCGTCGGCCTGAAGGGTAAAACCCTTCCGTGGCCCTCGACAAGAAGACCGTCCGCGACATCGACCCCAAGGGCCGCCGCGTCCTCGTGCGCTGCGACTTCAACGTGCCGCTCGAGGACGGTCGCATCACCGACGACCGCCGCATCACCGAGGCGCTCCCCACCATCCGCCTCCTGGTCGAGGGCGGCGCGGTCGTCGCCCTCGTCAGCCATCTCGGACGTCCCAAGGGTCCGACCCCGGAGCTCTCGCTGAATCCCGTCGCCCGAAGGCTGGGCGAGCTGCTCGACCGCGACGTGCCCCTGTTGCCCGACTGCGTCGGGTCCGAGGTCGAGATGGCCGTCGCCGCCGCCAAGCCCGGCGACGTGCTCCTCCTGGAGAACGTCCGCTTCCACCCCGAGGAGGAGGCGAACGACCGCGCCTTCGCAGAGCGGTTGGCGAAGCCGTTCGACCTCTTCGTGAACGACGCCTTCGGCACCGCCCACCGCGCCCACGCGAGCACCGAGGGCGTCGCCCACCTCCTGCCCGGCGTGGCGGGCCTGCTCATCGAGAAGGAGATCGCCTACCTGGGCCGCGCGGTCGAGAGCCCGGAGCGGCCCTTCGTCGCCATCATGGGCGGCTCGAAGGTGAAGGACAAGATCGCCCTCATCGAGAACCTGCTCCCCAAGGTCGACCGGATCCTCGTCGGCGGCGGCATGACCTACACCTTCCTCAAGGCGCAGGGCAAGGAGATCGGAAAGTCGATCCTCGACGCCACGAGCGTCGAGTACGCCGGACGGCTCCTGAGGGAGCACGGCGACAAGATCGTTCTCCCGACCGACGTGGTCACCGCCTCGGAGTTCTCGGAGACGGCGGAGGTCGGACAGGCGACGACCGACGCGATTCCCGCCGACCGAGAGGGGCTCGACATCGGCCCCGAGTCGCGCGAGGCGTTCGCCGCCGAGATCGCGAAGGCGGGCACCGTGCTTTGGAACGGCCCTGTCGGCGTGTTCGAGATGACGCCCTTCATGGCGGGCACCAAGGCCGTCGCCGAAGCGATGGCCGCCTCGAAGGGGCTGACCATCGTGGGCGGCGGCGACTCCGCCGCGGCGGTGGAGAAGTTTGGCCTCGCCGACCGCATGACCCACGTCTCGACGGGAGGCGGCGCGAGCCTGGAGTTCCTGGAGGGCAAGGCGCTCCCCGGCATCGCCGCCCTCCAGGACAAGTGACCTTTGGGAGTGCGGGAGCTTGCTCCCGCTTTTCCCCGGCGAGCTTGCTCGACGCGAGGCGCGCGTGAGCTTCCTCTGCGTCCGCGTCGATCTCGACTACGTCCCCTGGGACACTCCCGACGCCCAGCAGTTCGGCCACGGCGAGCCCGCGATGCTGCTCCGCCTGCTGGAACTCGGACGCCGCACCGGAGCGCGCTGGCACTTCTTCGCGAGCGAGCGCGCCCTGCGCGCCTTTCCCCAAGGCGCGGACGCGATCCTCAACGACGGCCACGACCTCGACTACCTCGCCAAGCATCCCACCGAACCCGACCGCTGGGCGGAAGCGAAGCGCCTCCTCGCCGCGGTCGGCCATCGCGCACGGGGCTGGGCGATCCGCGGGCCCTGGCCCGAAGGGCTTCCCGCGCCCCAGGGAATCAACCTCTTCAGCGGCCCGCCCGACGCCGCCCCGCCCGGCCGCCTCTTCCCCGTCGCGGGCCGGAGCCTGCACGAGGCGGTGCGCCACGGCAGCGGCCTGCGCGCCTGGCTCGACGCCACGCTCCCGCCGATCCTGGACGAGGGCGGCACGCTGGTGGTCAGCCCGCAGGTGCTGGCGCGGGTCGACCCGCGCCTCGCCGCCCTGGGGGAGATCCTGGCCGCCGCCCGCGCGGCGGGCCTACCGACCCGCACCCTGCACGAGGCATCTTCGTCTTGCCCGGACAGACCGACGGCTCCCTAGCGGTACGCCAAGCTGGGTTCGTCGCCCCACGCGTAGTTCGTGCCCGCTTCCCGCACGGGATCCGCGAACCCGCCAGGCGAAGGTCGACGCACCACGGCGAAGACGCGCGTGGAATCGGCAGGGGGTTCGAACCGGGTCGAACGGATCGATCGATCGCCGGCGAGCGAGGACGAGCGCGCCCACTCTACTCCGAAACGGTCATCGCCCGCGCGTAGATCTCCGCCAGCGGCAGCTCGACGCCCACGGAAGGGATGAGGGCGACTGCCTCCAAGCCCTCGTAAAAGCGTGGGGTCCAATCGGGGCGCGAGTGGACCTCGACAAGGGGACGACGCGTGTCGATCAGAACATAATCCTCAAGCGTGTCGAGCGTGCGATACCGCCAGAACTTGTCGCCACGGTCGTACCCTTCCGTCGACCGGGGCGAGAGCACCTCGAACACGACCTTCGGGCTGACCAGTGCGTTGCGCGGCTTCGATGCGAACTGGGGCGGGCAGGCGATCGCCCCGTCCGGGTAGACGTAGGTCCGCAGTCCGGGAATCACGATCTGCACGTTGCCGTTGAGGTAGAGGCACGGTCCGCCTCCGCCGAGCCGGTTGCCGACCAGGATGTTCAACTGGGACTCGATCATCAGGTGCCGCGGCGAGGCGTTCGGCATCGCGCGGACGATGCCGTCGAGGTACTCGCTCTTCGTTTCAGCCTTTGCCTCGGCCTCCAGGTACTCCTCGACCGAAACGCGGCTCGGCGGCGGCGGGGGATCGTAGGGCGTGACGATGAACGGCGCGGCCATATCCTTATCTTACGACGGATGCCCACCAACGGGTAATATCCAATCGAGTTCTAAACGCGGACGCGCAAGAACGTCGAGCGGCCACTAAGCCCCTCCGCGCACCCTCTGCCCGGAACCCAAACGAAGAGACGACATGCCCCTAGCCCCCGAAATCAAGCTCCAGACCGTCGCCGAATACGCCACGAGCGAAGGCGACACCGGCTCGACCGAGGTCCAGATCGCGATCATGCAGGCCCGGATCCTCCAGATCACGGACCACCTGCGGACCCACAAGAAGGACTTCCACTCCCGCCGCGGCCTCCTCCTCCTGGTCGGCAAGCGCCGCCGCCTGGAGGGCTACCTCCGCCGCACCGACATCGAGAAGTACCGCGCGCTGATCAAGAAGCTCGGCATCCGCGAAGTCAAGCCCAAGTAGGGCTTCCTCCGCGCCTGGAAAAGTCCCGCCTCCTCTCCAAGGCGACGGGCTTTTTCGCTTCCTCTCTCGTGGCCGTGGGATCCTTGTGGCCCTAGGATGCCCCATGCGTTTAAGACCCTGATCTCTTCGCAGGCACACGAGCGTCACGGCGCAAGAGTTTTACGATACGTTGGCCCTCCGGGTAGTGGGGCCAGGCTGTGCCCCGCGAATCCCTGTAGCAGACACGCGCGGCCCACCGTTGAACTCCAGAGGCAGAAAGCCTGCGACGACCTCGGAAGACCGCCCCGGACGCCGCGGCACGATCGGGCGACGAAGTCGGACGATTCGCCGGGACAGTGCCTAGGCGGTGTCCTCAAGCTCCGGTTCCCCTTCCCCTCCGAGGGAGAGGGGGTGAGGGTCCGGGAGCCTGGAGCCTGGAGCCTGGAGCGAGCCGTGGGGCGATGGTCCGCCACGTCGGCACCAGGTCATCTGACGCCTACAGGGATTCATGACACCGAGCCTAGACAGCCGATCGGCGCGCGCTCG
>CAXTOO010000108.1:0-11849 GCA_964245875.1 uncultured Fimbriimonas sp.
CGGACGAACCGGATGCGCTCGGTCGGCGCGCGGTACGCGAGCCAGCCGTCCTCCGCGCGGTTGCGACGGCTCCAGCCCGCGGCCAGTTCGCCCGCCCACAGCCCCGCCTCCTCGGGCTTTCCGCCCGTCGAGTAGACCCGGATCTCGTAGCGCTCCCAGAACGCGGGACCGGGCCGCAGCGCGATCTCGCCGATCGTCCGGTCTCGGCCCAGGTCGATCTCGACGAACGATCCCGGTTCGGTCGGCAGGGGCGAGCCGTAGGCGTACGGCCTGCCCGCGGAGTCCGTCGCCGCCTTGCCCTCCGCGAGGTTCGTGCCCGTCTCCAGCGGAAGCATGGGAAGGTTCAGCCGGACATCCGTGACCACGGCCGGCGAGCCGCTCCGGCGCACGGCGTCGCTCAGCCGCCACGCCTTGATCGTGCCGGTCGCGGTCGTGCCGCTCTGGGACGCGCGCACGGTCAGCGTCCCGTTCGCAAGGTCGTTGCGAAAGCCCAGCGTCGGGGGCAGGACGAAGCCCCCGTTGGCGTTGGTCGTGAGCTTCGTGGTCGGCTGGCCCGGCCCTTCGAGGACGACGTCCAAGCCCGGCAGGGGGCGACCGACGAGGTCGGTCACGGTGAGAAGCGCCACCTTGGGCAGCGGCAGCCGGTCGTTGCCGTCGTTCAGACGCCCCACGTCGGTCGCCGACAGCAGGCCGGTCGGCTCGAGGAGCGCGGTCTCGGTCGGCGCGTTGGGATACGGCTCGTAGGGCAGGGCGAGGGTGCCGGGGATCGTGCCGTCGAAGCGCGTGTCGCCGTAGCCCATGAGGCCCGGGTAGAGGTCCTCCCCGCCGTTCGCCGGGTGCGGGAGGCCGAGTTGGACTCCGATCTGCCGCAGGGCGTCGCCGAGGGTCGCCGCGCCATCCTCGGCGACCTCGGCCTTCTCAAGGCGCACTCTCCCCTTCACTCCCTCGGGCGCGAACGAGAAGCGGCTCTGCGGCGCGACGGTCTCGTTCCAGTAATCGACCACCGATTGCGAATCGAGCCCGGCCTTCACGCGCAGGGTGACCGCCTTGCCGCCAGGGAACACATCCAGCCGGTCGTTCGCCGTCGCCGCGTCGGGCGTCGTGATCTCGAAGCCGAGGCTCGGCGCCTGCGGGTCGTCCTTCGGCTCGGGGCCGGAGAGGACGACCGCGCCGTCGGCGGGAACGCTCGTCTCCGAGCCCGGCTTGCCGTCGACCCACCATCGCCCCTTGGCGGTCGGGGACGACGCGCCGGAGCGGCGGACGCGCGCGGTCCACCGGCCGCCCTCCTTCGAGAGCGACGCGACCGCGAAGTCGTCGCGATCCTGGAGGCTCGGCACGGGTTCGGTCGTCAGCACGAGGTGCGGGCGACCGCTCGGCGACTGGGAGCTGAAGAACTCGACGTCGCCGCCGAAGCTCAGGGCGAGGCCGTGGTCGGTCCACGGGCGGTCGACCCAGCCCTGGACGGTGGCCGCGAGGCCCGCGATCTCGACCGCCCGTCCTTTGGGGGTGAGCGTCGCCTCGACCTTCGGACCGCCCGGCGTTCCCGGCGTGGGCCAGGCCGCGACGCCCCCGCGACGCTCGTTCCAAGTCGCCGCACCCCGCGCGGCGACGGCCTTCGCGCCCTTCGGCCCCGCCTCGACGTTCGCGAGGATCCGGGTCAGCGTCGTCTGCGGCCCCTCGCCCCAGGGCGCGTCGACCGCGGTCACGCCCGTCAGCTTTGGCACGTCGCCGCCGCTGGGGGTGAGGACGAGCGTCGCCGCGACCACGCGCCGCCCGGGCCCGATCGCCCGCCGAAGGTCGCCGAATCGGATCAGGAGCGTGCGGCCGTCGCCGCCGAGCAACGTGAAGCCGCCGCCGTGGTCCAGGGCCGGCTCGGCCTTGTCGAGGTACGCGTCCTCGACCGCCCAGTAGCCGGGAGTCCCGATCGGCGCGCCTCGGTAGAGGTCGACGGTCGCCGAGGGCGCGAGGAGGAGCATGGGATCAGGGTACCTATCGTGCCTAACCAAGCAGCTCCGCGACCCTCGTCCCGACCCACGGGCCGAACTTGAAGCCGTGGCCGCTGCAGGCCGAGACGACCAGCGTCCGGTGGTCGAGGCGGTGGAAGCGGAAGCCCTCGTCGGGGGTGGCGGTGTAGAGGCAGCCCGTAGCTCCGGTGATGCCGCACTCGACGCCCAGTCGCCGCGGCGCGAAGGCCCTGATCGCGTCCAGCATCTCGCCGGGCGGCTCCCTTGAGGGGTCGTCCGGATCGATCTCGCGCCCCGGACGATGGACGCCGACCTTGCCTCCGGGAAAGCCGTAGAGGAGGTCGGGACCGTCCTCGATCCAGACCGGTCCCTCAACGGAAGCCTGGAGGAAGGCGGTGGCCTGGAGCGTCGCGCGCACCGGCGCGGCGGGCCAGAACCGCCCCACCCACGGCCCGGCGCAGACGGCCACCCGGTCGAAACGGTCGAGCCCCTCGGCCTCGGTAGGGACGAGCTCGACGCCCGCGGCGAGGGCAAGGTCGCAGGTCGCCCGCAGGGCGAGATCGGCGGCGGCCCAGCCCGCCTCGGGCACGAAGATCGCGCTCTCGTCCGGTTCGAGGCGAAGGCCGGGAATCCGCTCGGCGCCACCTTTGGAGAACGAGACGCCCTGCGACGCCAGCGCGGAGGAAAGGCCCGCGACGTACTCGCCGCCCCGCGGTCCGAAGCAGAGCATCCCGACCTCGTGGAACAGGCTCGTGCCGGACGCACGCTCGAGCTCCCGCCAGAGCGGGTAAGCCTCGGTCATGAGGGCGGTGTGGTGGGCGTCCGGGTAGGCTCGTCGCACGATCCGGCTCGGCCCGTGCGACGAGCCGAGGCCGTGACCCACGGGCCGGGGGTCGAAGAGGACGGTGCGGTGGCCCGCCTCCGCGAGGCGACGGGCGGCGCTCAGGCCGTGGATGCCCGCCCCGACGACCGCGACCTGCACCGGACTACTTCTTGGGCGCGGGCTTCTTGGCGGCCGGCTTGTTGGCGAACTGCTCTCGAACCGCCTTCTCGGCGAGCTTGATCGTCTCGTCCTTGCGCTTGCGGCGGGCCTTGATTTCCTTGTTGCGGACTCTCATTGGGAGGGAGAATACCCCTTCGAGGGTTCGTCGGCCCACCAGTCGCCCTCAAACTCCTCGGCGCCCCACCATCCGTCGTCCTCGGGAGCGACCGTGGTCTCGACGGGGGGCGGATCGACGGCCATGAGGCGATCGAAGGTCGCCTTGGCGCGGTCGTCGTCCGCGCCTTCGACGAGCAGCTTGGTCTTCTGGAACGCGATGCGCTCCTCGGCGGTGTCTCGCACGCCGTGGATGGGCGCGGGGTAGACCTTCAGCTTCCCAAACCTCGCGTTCATCCGGTCGACCGTCCGGCCCAGCTCGGCGGTGCTGCCCTTGCGGTCCTCGAAGAGGCTCGGGGTGACGCCCTCGGTCGGCTTGAGGTCGGTGAGGGCCATCCAGACCTTGATCGGACGGACGAACGACCGTCGAGGCCACTCGGCCTCCAGCGCGTCGGTGAGGGCGCGCGAGTCTTGGGTCGGCGAGAGCGGCACGGAAGTCTCCCATCCGCAGACGATGCCGCTCACGCCGAACGCCACGCCTCCCGCCCAGAGACCTTCGCCCCGCAGCCGCATCGCGGCCTTGTACATGAGGCGGATGAGCACGGTGCGGCATCCTTCGTCCGTCCGCAGGGCGGGCGGCAGAACGTGGCTGTGGGAGAAGCTGGCGCGCGTGTGCTTCTCGGCCCGCAGGTCGATCCCGCGCAGCAGGTACCACCACCGCTCGCCCACGATGCTCCCGAAGGCGCGCGTCAGCTCGTACCGGGAGGCGGCGCACATCGCCTCGGTCGTAAGGATGCCTTGGGCGTTCAGCCGCGCCTTCATCCGGCGGTTGATGCCGGCAAAGTCGGTCAGCTTCAGGCCGTACAGGCGATGCGGCAGGTCTCCCTCGGTGATGATCACGAGGCCATCCCGCTTTTGGAGCTCCGTCGCGACCTTGGCGAGAAAAGGGTTGGGCGCGATGCCGATCGAGCAGGTGATCGCCTCACCGACCTGCTCCCGGATCTTCCGCTTCATCTCCCAGGCGATCTCCTGGGCCACGGCCGGCGTGCGTTCGGCGCCGAGGAGACGGAAGCTCATCTCGTCGATGCTCAGCTTCTCCTCGATGGGGAGAACCGTCTGCACGACCGTCTCGATTCGCTCGTGGTAGGCCGCGTAGACGGCGTGGTCGCCCTTCACCACGATCAGCCCGGGGCACATCCGCCGCGCCTCGCCGATGGGGGTGCCGCACTTGACGCCGAACCGCCGCGCCTCGTGGCTGGACGCGATGCAGCACGTCGTCTCCGCATCGACGGGCGCGACCGCCACCGGCTTCCCCCTGAGCGCGGGGTTCTCCTGCTGCTCGATGCTCGCGAAATAGGAGTTGAAGTCGAGGAACAGCGTCCGCAACGGCCGGGGCCTCTCCTCAATGGGCAGTCGCGCGTCTACCATTTCAGGATAGTAGACGAACGTCGGGGTCATTTGGGTTGCGGAAGCGGTGCGGACTACAATAGATTTGTGAAGCGAGACGAGGCGATCCAAAGACTGCGCACCTTGCGGCCCCAACTCGACCGGTTGGGCGTTCGTTCCCTGCACCTCTTCGGCTCCGTCGCTCGCGACGCTCGCGACGCGAGCGACCTCGACCTTATCGTGGAGTTCGACGGTCCCTCGACCGTCGAAAGGTACTTCGGGACGCTGTTCCTCATTGAGGACGAACTCGGCGTCCGCGTCGACCTCGCCCAGCCGAACACGCTCCACCCCCTGATCCGGGAAGGCGTCCTGCGCGAAGCCGTCCCGGTTGCGTAGACCCGAGCTTTTCGTCGCGGATATGCTGGAGAGGCCGCGAAGAACGTTCCTCAAGTGGCGCGGGACCTCGCGCCCGAGATCCCTTGGCGCACGATCTTCCGCACCCGCGACATCCTCGCGCACGTCTACTTCGGAATCGACAACGCGATCATCTGGCAAGTCGTCACCGTAAACGCGCCCGCGATCATCGAGCCTCTGGAGAAGTTGCTGGAGAGCTTCGCCGAAGGCGAAGAGGCCTGACATACTCGGTAGCCGCACGATGGCCCGTGCCTGCGGAGAGCCTCGCGAACGCTAGTCGCGGGCGACGGGGACGATCAGGACGTCGAGGTCGTGCTCGTCGGCGAGGTCCGCCTCGACCGTCGCGTAGCGCGGATAGGTGAGGGGTCCGGGAGCCTCGGGAGGGTCTCGCCGGAAGGCCCCGGGCGGATGGACGGGGCCTCTCGAGGCCCGCGAGCGATTTACCGGACAGCGCCTCGTCTGGCTCTATCCCGAGGACAGAGCGCACGAGGCCCCCATCGCGCTGGGTGCCACGGGTGCAAACCGATGGCTCGTGCGATTGAAACCCGTGTCTGCCTCTAAAGACTTTCTGGGGCACCCGAGTCCAGCGGGCTTCCTCTCGCCGCCGCAAGCCAATGCTCGCCGTAGACCGACGCCGCGAACTGGTCGAAAACGAGGGAAAGCGGTACGACCGTAAACCCATCCTCGACCGAAACGGCCGTCGCGCCTGCGAATAGCAGACAGTGGCCCGAGCCGGCGTAAGGGCGGAGTCGGGTGCGCTTCCAATCGACGCTCGAAGCATCCGCGTAGGTGACCTGCGCGTAGATCGGTTGACCATCGGTTGCGAGTCCGAGGATGTCGATGTCGCGCATCGTGCGACCGATCGGACGCAGCAGATGGACGAGGGTCGGCAACCCGAGAAGCGCCGCATGGCCGGTGCGCAAGAACTCGCCGCACATGACCTCTTGCTGATCCGCCGAAAGGTCGTCGAGGGTGCCGCCCTCGGTGAGATCGTCGACGAGCCGCACGATCGCCCGTTTCGCCTTGGGCCACTTCATGAACGTTCCCTGCCTCGGACGCGCGACAAGAATCGCGGCGGCGGCGGAAGTCGGAACGAGGCGCGCCTTTTCAAGCCTCAGCGTTTTAAGGACCGCAATCCGATTGGGAATGTCTCGCCAGAGCCCGTCAACGATCTCCACGGGAGTGTCAGGTGCGACGATGCCTACGAGACAGCCTTGCAGGCCGTGGTACTCCGCACAGATGTAGCCGCCAGTTCGACCAAGTTCGAGAAAACGCCGCAGGATGTTGTGTCCCTTGCGGTCGTGCTCATCGGGATTCAGACTCCGAATGTCCTCGTCCCGGAAGCCGTCCGCGAAGTCAGGATAATGGATCGCGATTCGGTGCTGGGCGATGAGTGCCTCCCGCGTTGCATCGCTAACGTTGAGCTTCCACGTGTGGCGGATAAAGTAGGTGTCCATTCGGCGGGCTTCAGACTACGCGATCCACGAAACGGAGGCAAGAGGACGATCATCTGTGAAAGCACGGGTGACGGTCGCACGAGACATCGGCCTCGACCTGTGGCGCCCCTCGGCTTGAATCGGCTGGCGTACAATCGGGCCATGATCGACCGCGTCGAACGGGACGACCGCGTGACCCTCCCGGAGGAGGTCGCGCACCGGTTGGGTCTCCATGAGGGCGATCCCCATCGAGTGGCGACCTGCCCCGGACGGGTCGTACACCCTCCGCAAGGTCTCCCCTGCTAGCCTCGCCGACCGCCCCTTCCGGGGCTTCCTGAAGCCTTACGTGAAGACCGAGGGAGGCGGCGTCGAAGAGTTCTTGCGTTGGCGCCAAGAGGACGCGCGGCTCGACGGGAGCCTGTGACCCATCTCTTCGACACCTCGGCCACCCTTGCGGGGCCCCTCGACGAGAACGGGGCGGCGCGGGTGGACGAACTCCTCGCCGACCCCGATGTCGTGGTGGGCATCTCGGTCCTCACGCTGTTCGAGGTCGGCACGGCGGCGTTTCGCCAGACGGGCTCCTGGGAGTTGGCGGAGAAGACCGTCTCGACCGTCGCCGAGGTCGTCCCTTTGACGGGCGAGATCGTCCGATTGGCTTTGGAACTCCGCGCAGGGGCCTCCGATCGCATCGCCACCGTCGATTGCGCCATCGCCGCCACCGCCATGTGGCACGGCGCGACGCTCGTCCACCGCGATCCGCACTTCGCCGCCCTGCCCGCCTCCCGCCTCGCCCAAGAGGCCCTTCCCGACAAGACCTGAGCGGTTATCGTGCGTGAAGAAGCCTTCCTCCCAAGCCTGTAGAATCCGTCTTCACCCGTGATCCAACGCTCGTCCGACGCCCTTCCGACGCTCCACCGACGCTCGGGAGCGGCGGACGGCCTGAGGAACGGCGCGGGAAAGGCCGATGACCGCTTTAGGTATGGCGGTGTTGATCGAAGGGGCGGGGTTCGCGGGGGCGTCGGGGCGCGTGGAGAACGCGGTTCTGGTGCGCACCGAGGGCGGGACGGTGCTGCGGGAGCGACCGCGGCAGGGCGGGACGCGCTCGAACAAGCAGTTGGAGGTCGGGCGGCGGATGGCCTGGATCAACCTCGCGTGGGACGCGCTCAGTCCGGCGCAGGCCGACGCTTGGCGGGCGTTCGGCAAGGCCGAGGGGCGCAAGGGGTACGCCGCGTTCGTCGCGCTGGAGTCGAAGGTCCTCCAGCTCCACGGCGGCGCGGCGGTCCCGATGGACCCGCCCTCCCTGCCCTTCCTGGGGGACCTCGTGCGGGTCGCGCCGGTGGTCGTCGCGGGCGGCGTGCGGTTCGACGCCGACCGGGCGAGCGCGCCGGGCGCCGTGACCGAGCTTCTGGCCCAGCGGCTGACCGGGCCGAACAACGCGGCGAAGCGGGACGGCTACCGGACGCTGGGCTTCGCGACGTTCGCGGCGGGGGCGATGGGCGTCCGCTTCGACCTGCCGCCGGCGCCCTACGCCCTCGCGTGCCGGTTCGTCGAGGGCGCGAGCGGGCGGATGGGCGCGATCATTCCCCTCCGGCGCGTCATCGTCGGATGAGCGGTCGGGCTACAGCCCGAGCTCGCGGAAGACGACGCTGAGCTTGGGACGGTTCCAGAGCCATTCGACGCGCACGAAGAAGCCAGGCAAGGTCGAGGAATGAACCCGGCCCTCGGCATCGGGCGCGACCGGCTCGTAGGTGCCCCCGCGCAGCCGGTAGAACTCCGCGCGTCGACGGCTGGGATCGACGATCCAGTACTCCTCGACTCCCGCCGCCTCGTACTCGTAGAACTTGTCGCCCCGGTCCTGCCCCCGAGAGCCTGGGCTGACGATCTCGATCATGAGGTCCGCGCCGCCCTCGCTGAAGTTCGGTTTGATCTTGCCGAGGCTGTCCTTCTTGAAGAATGCGATGTCGGGGATGCGGACCAGATCTTCGGAAAGCCGCTCCGCGAACTGTTCGCCCTTGACCGCCCCCGCGTCGTTCTCGCTCGCGTAGTAGCGCATCATCCCGTCCAGGTAGCCTCGGGTTTCGTCGTGTTCGCCGGAGGTCGGCTCCACTTCCAACACGCTACCCCGTACCCATTCGCGCTTACCTTCCCCTAGGGCGAACAGCTCCGCGACAGGATCGATGGCGACGGTGTCCATACATTCATTATACGGAGGCGCGGCTAGCCACCCAAGGTGACGTCCTGCTTGGCGTACCAGCGCAGGGCCTCGTGCAGGTGCTCGGTCTTGTAGTCGGGCCAGAGATCGTCCACGACGTAGAAGTCGGAGTACACGGCCTGCACGGGGAGCATCCCGCTCAGGCGGCGCATGCCGCCCCAACGCACCATGAGGTCGATGCGCGAGACGTCGCGGCTGGCGATCCGCTCGTGGATCGGACCCTTCCCTTCGTGGTCGAGGGCGGCGCGCAGGTCCCACTCCCACCCGTAGTTCACCAGCATGTTGACCCGCATCCCCTCGCCGATGCGGTTGTCGACGTAGGGCATGAGCTCCTGCGGGAACATCGCCGAGGAGGCGTCGCCCACGACGCGAAGGGCGATCGGCCGCTCCATGGCGAGCTCGATGAAGCCCACGCACGCCGCGGCGAACGCCTCGCGCTGGTCGCGGGGCCGCTTGGTGTTGTCCACGGTAAAGCCGTACACGCTCGCCTCCTCGATGCCGACCGCCAAGCAATCGTCGAGCGTGTCCAGCCCGACCTCCAAGCCCGCCGCGTAGCCCATCCGCGGGTGCTCGCCGCGCGCACGGGCCCACCGGCGATTGCCGTCGGGGATGAATCCGACGTGCTTCGGGAGGCGGGAGAAGGGCTTGGTGACGGGCATACGGACTCTCCTGAGTATGGCAGGGAACGAGCTTCCCTTTAAGCGCCTTCGGGAGGCTACTCCGCGATGCCGAGCTCCTTCAGCTTGAGCATCCCGGTGATCTCGTCCAGGGTCATGTCGGTCTTGAGGACGTGCTTGAATCCCATGTCGATGAGGCCGAAGATCTCCAGCAGGGACTCCAGGCGCACCCGCAAAACGCGGGCGTCCGGAGTCTCGTCCTCCGGCGGGAGCATGGCGAGCACCTCGCGGATGGCGTCGGCGGTGGGGTCGAGCTCGCGGCGCTTGCGCTCGCGCACCACCCGCAGGATCATCTGGTAGGGGTCGGTGTCGCTGATGTAGACGTCCTTGCGGTCGCCGGGCTGGCGGAAGCGGCGGACGATGCCCCAGTCCATCAGCTCCCGCAGATTCATGCTGGCGTTGCCGCGCGAGATCTGGAGGCGGTCCATGATCTCGTTCACCTCCAGGGGCACCCCGCTCACGAAGAGAAGGGCGTGGATCTGCGCCATCGTGCGGTTGATGCCCCAGTTGGAGGACATGCGGCCCCACTCCAGGATGAACTGCTCCTGCGCCTTCTCCAGGTCGGTGCTGGGGGGCCGGGGCGAGCTCGGCCCGTCGTCCGGGCTTTCTTCGAGCGGTTCGGGGCGGTCGCTGGGCATGACAGTAGAGTACGCCCTTCGAGGGATAAGCGGTGCGGAGCTTCAGTCGAGGGGCAGTCCCGTCGGTGGCGGCTCGGAGGCGAGGATCGTTTCGAGTTTACGAATGAGCAGGGGAAGATGGTTCTCGGCAGTGTCCCAGAGTTTTGAATTGACCACCGCGTGGTAGGCATGGGCGAGAAAGTTGCGGTTCTTGACGATTCCCGGCAAATTCGTGATCTGCTCATCGAGCAACGAGTCGACCGACCGACCGGGCGACGTTCAGCGCCTCGCCGATGATCTCGAACTGGCGTTCGACGGCCGATTGGAGCAACCTGTCTTTGTTGTAATCCTCGAAGCTCTTGCCGCTGAGGAACTCTTGAACGCGCCGGGCGGCCTGAAGCGCGTCGTAGATCAGGGCGAGGCGCTCACGCGGCATACAGCGTCTCGCGTCGATGCCGGATGGCGTCGATGAAGTAGGGGTTCTTGATCGCCTGCTTCTCCAACAGATCGACCTTTCGCCCGAAGAGGGTTTCCAATTCGTCGAGCAGCCCAAAGTAGCTGGCGTTGTCCGGCTTACCCATTACCACGAGCAAGTCGATGTCGCTCGTTTCGGGGTTAAACGTCCCTTCATAGGCCGATCCGAACAATTGGAGCTGCTGCACGCCAAAACGACGGCAGAGGTCATGCACCTCGGGAAGCTTGTCTCGAACCAGATCGACCATGACGGCAGTTTACAACGGGAGATCGGGAGCCAATGGGCATAGAGTTACACCACCTCGGCCAGGCCAAAGCGGTCGTGCAGCACCCGCACCGCGCGGTTCGTCTCGCTCTCGGGGATCAAGACCGAAAGCGAATAGTCGCTGTCGCCCGTCTGGAGCACCGGCACGCTCTCCTCGTGCAGGGCGGTGAGGACGCGGTGGAACAGGCCCGCCTGCTGCATGAACTCGTGCCCCACCAGGGAGACCATCGTGCAGCCCTCGGTCAACGACGCGACGATCCGCCGCACCGTCCCGAGGGGCGCGAGCAGCTGGGCCTGCGTCTCGACCTCGCGGCTCGCGCCGCCCACCTGGAAGAGGAACACCGTCCCGCCCTGCGGGATCACCAGCCCGTCGAGCACGTCCTGCACGATCGGATACTGGTCGCGCGGGACGGCGAAGCCCGTGCTGTTCGGGCTGATGTTCAGCATGAACAGGTTGATGTCGTACCGCGCCATCGTCTCGTAGATGCGCGCCTCCAGGGCGACCCGGTCGGCGGCGGCCGTGCCGGAGAGGTCGAACTGGAGGTACACGAGCTTGCCGGTGTGGGTCACGCCCGTGGCGCGGCGGCCGGGGTGCTGCTCGCGCGGGACGATCACGGTGCCCTCGTCCTCGGTGAAGGTGTTCTTCACCCAGAGCGGGATGTTGTACGCCATCGCGATCTCGGCGGCGCGCGGGTGGACCACCTTCGCGCCCAGATGGGCGATCTCCGCGACCTCGTCGTAGGTCACCTTGCGCAGGGTGTTCGCGTGGCGCACCGCGTCGGGATCGGCGGTCTTGATGCCGTCGACGTCGGTGAAGATCTCCACCGCCTCCGCGCCCAGCGCCGCGCCCAGCGCGCTGCCGGTGGTGTCGCTGCCGCCGCGACCGAGCGTCGTGAGCTCCGAACCGGGCATCCCGTCGGAGGCGAACACGCCCTGGAAGCCACAAACCACGGGAATGTTGCCCATCTCGCAGGCGCGCAGCAGGGCGGTCGGCTTGATGCTCGTGATGCGGGCGTTGCCGTACACCCCGTCGGTGCGGATGCCCGCCTGCCCACCGCGAAAGGCGGAGGCGGCGTGTCCGAGCGTCTTCAGCGTGTGGGCGAAGATCACCGACGAGAGGATCTCGCCGCAGGCGATCATCATGTCGACCTCGCGCGGCTCGGGCTCGACGCCGGGATCGATCTCGCGCAGAAGGCCGAGGAGCGTGTCGGTCGCGTAGGGCGCGCCGCGACGGCCGATGGCGCTCACCACGACCACGGGCCGGTAGCCCTGCTCCTTGGCCTGGACGACGCGCAGCGCCGACGCCAT
>CAXTOO010000109.1:0-11758 GCA_964245875.1 uncultured Fimbriimonas sp.
GATGAATCTCAGACAGTTCGTTCAGTGCCTTCTCCTCGCGGGCATCGCCGCCCTGCTGGTCGCGCCAACGCTCGCGTCCGCCGACTCGGACGCTCCCACGAACGCCAGCGTTTGCGCCGCTCCGATCGACCCCACGCCGACGAATCCGGTGAGCGCCTCGTGAAGGCCCTCGCCTTCGCCATCCTAGGCCTCGGCGTCACCTCGGCCGCCTTCGCGTGGTGCTGGGGAACGGCCCTCGTGACGAGGACCGCCGATCCTTCGTGTACCAGTCTGGTGGGCGGCGGACAGTCGGTCTACAAGGTCTACACGCCCGGCAGCTGGCAGGACTGCGGCGGGGCCGGGTTCTTCGGCTGCTCGACCTGCGTCTCGACCTCGCACCCTCACTTCTATCGCAAGATCACGATGGCAGGAAAGGGCTGCAGCGGGACGATCATCTCGTCCTCCGATCCCGTTCAGGATGGAACGTACAGCACGGGCGCCATCGTCTCGTGCTGATGCCGCTACGCCGTCGAACGGTCGCATCCATGCTGCTCGTGGCGGCGGCCTTCCCCGCCGCCGCAGGATCTGGCATGATCGGGGCCGAGGAGGCCCCTTTTCGCCAGGGACGGGTCGACTACGTCGAGCGTTGGTCGGATGAGGGGCGCCTCGTCCAGATGAAGGTGGCGCTCGTCTACAATCCTTCCGTCGCGCGTCAGAAAATCGAGTACCGAGGCGCCAGTCGTTCGCCACTAGAGTCGCGGAGCACCTACGTGGTCGGCCGGGGCGAGGGCTACCAGGTGACGGAGCGGCCCGACGGCTCGCGCGACGTGCGCTTCTCAAGGGAGAAGGATCGGCCGATCCCCAACGACCATCGCTTCGGCATCGTCCCCGCGCCGAGCTACCCGCTTGGGGTGGGCTACGCAGGAGACGCGGCGAAGGAATCGGGGTGGCGCTTCGGAGACGCCGACATGACGGCTCGAGAGGGTAGCCATATCCACTTCGAGTACGGCCCCGACGGGCTGCGCCGAACGACGCGCCTCTTCCGTCCTGGGGTCGGAACCGAGCACGCCTACGAGGGCGCGGTGGACGCGGGAGGGGGCGTCCGAGTGCCCCGCCGCTACACCGAGACGGTGCTCGGAGGCGGGCCGGGAGGAGTCAAGAGCTTCGAGATCGAGCGCGCCGACTTCGCGACCCCGGTGCGCGACGAGGACGCCCAAGCGGAATGGTATGCCCCGAACGTGGCGATCAGCGACGCGCGGGTCGATCCTCCCGTGGGATGGACCTACGAGGAACTCGTCCGCGCCACGGGTAAGAAGTCGGGGCTCACGCCCGCAGAGCTCCTCAAGCTCAGCGAGGAGCGGGCGCCGGTCTTCCGGCGTGACATGGACCGGAAACGTCAAGCGCTCGCCCAGCAGAACTCGCGCGGACTCACCTCGCTGGCTGTGGTCATCTGCGTCTTCGTCGTCGTCCTCGGAGCTTCGATCGGGCTGGTTCTCGTTAAGAACCGCCGCCAACGTCCACGCGGCTGACACGATGCCTTACCCCTCGGGGTCGTTGAGCAACGCTTTGAGCCTTGCGGCGAGCGTCGCGGGAAGGCGAGGGAGCCAAGAGGCGTCGACGAGGCCGACGCCTATCATGTCACGGACGTGGACCCGGTCCTTGTCCCGATTGACCGAGAGCTTGGTGCTTACCAGATGCATCAAGGGGATGTAGGCCACGCCGCCAAGGGACACGGTCTCGGAGATCGCGGGGCTCGTATAGTCGTCGCCAGGCCGAACGGACTCCTCGGCGAAGATCACGTGGACGGCATCCGCCGCCTTGGAATCCGGCGAATCGAGGAAAAGCTCGATGCCCGCGACCCGCCGGTGCGTGAACCCCTCGGCTTCCAACGCCTCCCGTGCCCGTGGCAAATCGGCTCGGTTCAGGAGCATGTTCACGTCGCGCGTGAGCCGTACGGCGGCCTCATCCGCCGTCGCGACCCATGCCGCGACGGCGAGGCCACCGATGACGGCGTAGGGCACGCCCGCCGCCGAGAGCGCGCTGGCGGCGCGGTCAAGCCGGTCTTCAACGATGTCGGAAGCGCGTCTCATACGGTCGAGAACCCCGTCGGTGCGGTCAAGGATAGATGGCGCGCGTGTTTGCATCGTTCCCCTTCCAAAAGATGGTTGACGAATTCGTTCCCGGCGATATTAGGGACAAAGCCCCTTGTGTCTCCGTGCCTCCCCCCGTGTCCCTGTGGTTCCCCAAAAACCCCGTCAACCATCCCTTTCGCAGGTTGGGCCTAAAGACCCAACCTGCGAAAGGAAAATATTTTCGGGACCTACTCGCCGCCGCCCGCGAGGGCGTTCGGCGGCGCGACCGTTCCCATCGGACTGGGGTTCGGCACTTCCATCGACTCGACGCCCTTCTTGTCGAAGTGGGTCCGGAAGTCCGGCCCGATGAGCTTCGTCGCGATGGAGATCTGGTTCACCGCGTACTTGCGCGCCCGGGGCGCGAGGTAGCGGCAGTCGACCGGCTCGAAGTCGAACACCGGCCCCTTCGGCGTCCACTGCGCCATGGTGGTCTTCAGCCACCCCTTGTCGTCCCGCTCGGGGGTGTCGACCTTGAAGTGCGCGCCACGCGACTCGTCGCGCACGAGCGCGCCGCCCACAATGCCCTTGGCCTGCTCGATCATGTTGATGACGTTGCGCGTGAACGGCACCGCCTGGTTGTTCCAGCCCGTGTCGTCGAGGAGGTCGCACTCGCGGGCGCGGACGGAAAGCTCGGCGAGGTTGTTCTTCGCCTTCTCCAGGTCCTTCTGGAGCCGCCAGATGCCGCAGTAGGTCCACATCGTCTCCGCGAGCTCCTGGTGCAGCCGATACGGGTTCTCCTTGCCGTTGCTCCGCGAGAGCACGTCGTACTCCGACTGTCGCTCCCGGCGCGCCTCGTCCAGCCGCTCCGGGGCGATGGGCGCGATGTTCGCCTGCTGGAAGTAGGCCTGGATGCCTTCGCTCACCATCTCGCCGCCCACGAGGCACGACAGCAGCGCGTTCGCGCCGAGGCGGTTCGCGCCGTGGAACTGGTAGTCGCACTCGCCCGCCGCGTAGAGGCCGGGCACGTTGGTCATCTGGTTGCGCGGGGAGTCCACGTCCCACGCGCCGTCGCCGTTCGTCTCGTAGTCCACCCACAGCCCGCCCATCGTGTAGTGCACCGCCGGGTAGATGCGCATCGGAAGGTCGATCGGGTCCTCCCGCATGAACTTCTCGTAGATCTCCAGCACGCCCTCGAGCTTGTCGTTGATCTGCTCGCGGGTGTACGGCCCGCCGCGCTTCTTCTCCAGCTGCGTGATGTCGAGGTAGACCTGCTGGCGCTTCTTCACGCCCTTGTCCATCCGGCAGACGCAGTAGATGATGAACGACACGATGTCACGGCTCAGGAGGTTGCCGTACTTGGAGTCCATCTCCTCGCAGACGTACCACCGCTCCGCCTCGGGAATGTCGGTCGGGACGCGCTCGTCCATGGGGTTGCGCGGCACCCACACGCGCCCGCCCTCGCCGCGCACCGACTCGGAGATGAGGCGGCACTTGTCCTCGCCGGGGATGGCGGTGGGGTGGATCTGCACCATCTCGGGATTGCCGTACTTCACCCCCTGCTGGTAGCAGATCGAGACGGGCGAGCCGGAGTTGATGATGGAGTTCGTGCTCTTGCCGAAGATCAGGCCGTTGCCGCCGGTGGCCATCACCACCGCGTCGGCGCCGTACGCCTCGATCTTCATCGTCCGCAGGTCCTGCGCGACGACGCCCTTGGCGGCGCCGTCGGCATCCTTCACAATACCGAGGAACTCGTTGCCCTCATACTTGAGGACGCGGCCGCTCGCCTCCCAGCGACGGACCTGCTCGTCGAGGGCGTAGAGGAGCTGCTGGCCGGTGGTCGCGCCGGCGTAGGCGGTACGGTGCTTCAGGGTCCCGCCGAAGCGGCGGAAGCTCAGCAGTCCTTCGTCCGTCCGGTTGAAGGGAACGCCCATGCGGTCGAGGAGGTAGATGATGGCGGGCGCGCGCTCGGCCATCCGCATGACGGGCGGCTGGTGGTTGAGGAAATCGCCGCCGGTGATGGTGTCCTCGAAGTGCAGGTAGGGCGAGTCGCCCTCGCCGCGCAGGTTCACCGCGCCGTTGATGCCGCCCTGCGCGCACACCGAGTGAGAACGCTTCACGGGGACCACGCTGAAAAGCAGGACCTTGTGCCCCGCCTCCGCGAGCTTCATGGTGGCCATGAGGCCCGCAAGGCCTCCTCCCACGACGACGACGGTCTTCGGTGCTGCCATTGGCTTACCTCTAGTCTACGCCGCAAAGAGCTTTCAATGCTGGGTGAAACGACCCTAAAAGGGCGGAACTACACGTTTCGTATGCTGAGATGGTGATCACGGTGGACGAGGCTCTAGAGGCGGACCTGAGGAAGGTCATGGTCGGCCGCGGCTTGGCGACGGGGGAGGAGGCGTTGAGGGCCGTCGTCGTCGAGGCCGCGCTGGCGACCGAGGAGTCGACGCGAGAGAGGCGGCGGCAGACGATTGCCGAGGCTTACGGCGCTTGGGCCGGGAAGGACCCGACCTCCGAGGAAAGAAGACGGAAGCGTGGATTGGGGCGCCTGGAAGGACGAGATGTACCAAGGGATGCCTCGATGATCGTGGATGGCTCGGCATGGTCGACTTGAGTTCACGAGGGCCGTCCTCAGAACGTAGGGCATAGCCCGAGCGATCGTCCTGTATACTTTTCTGTATGGCACAGATGAACCTTGTCACCACACCGACCTTCGAGGCGGCGCTGGATCGGCTCATGCGACGAAGGGGATTCGCCAGCAAGAGCGAAACAGTGCGGACGATCATCGAAGAGGTCGCTGGGCGAGAGGAGTCCCCCGAAGCCGTCCGCGCCGCACGCGCCAAAGCCCTGGAAGATCTGTCCGGGATCATCAAGGAACCCTTTGACTGGCGCGCGGAGAAGGCCTGGATCTATGAAGGGATGGACGATCTTTGATCGTCGACGTGAGCGCGTTGGTCGCGGTGTTTCTCCTCGAGCCCCGCGCGGAGACGCTAAAAGCGACCATGAGAGGTGCGGACTTGCTCGTGATGTCCGACGTGACGCTGGCTGAATGCTGCATCGTCCTCGGACGTCGCGCTGGACTCTCGCCTACCGAATCGCGCCGGAGGATCGAGGCGTTGTCCATCGAGATGAGCCCGTTGGACACCTTCCAAGCCGTGGTCGCCGCCGAAGCCCGTCTGAAGTTCCCCATCCGCTTCGGCGATGCCTTCGTCTACGCGCTGGCGAAGGAGCGGGCGCTGCCCATCCTCACCCTCGACGCCGAGTTCGCGAAGACCGACGCGGCGCTCGTGCCGCTCCTCTAACGGGCAAGCGCCGGGACCGCCCCCTTGGGGAGGATGCGGGCGATCGCGCGGGCGCACTCGTGCCACTCCGCCGAGCGCCACGCGAGTTCGGTCTGGCCCTCGTCGGTGAGGCGATAGACCCGCCGCTCGGCGCCGTCCCCGTCCCACTCGCTGACCACCCAGCCGTCGGCCTCAAGGCCGCGCAGGGCGACGTAGACCTGACCGCCGCTCAGCCGCTGGAAGGGACCGAGCGACTCCTGCATGGCCTTCGCGAGGGCGTAGCCGTGGCGAGGACCGTCGGCGAGGGCCGCCATGACGAGAATCTTCGTGTCCGTGCGCAGAATCATGAGAAAAGACCTAAAAGGGATCGTATCACGAATCGGCGAGATTTTTCGTGGCTGCTCCCAACGGAGGCGGGATATTCCCGCCTCTCAGAACCCAGGCACGTCGCAGGGGAGGCCACCGGAGACCATCCCGATGGGCGACCTCTCCGACGCTCCAGCCATGCGCTTGCCCCAGCCATGAGGCGTCGACCGCGCCCCTCTTCTTGACGAGGGCGCACCTACCCGTAGATTCCCCTACTGGACCGTTTTCAGCCAGGGCATCGCGAGCAACCGGGCGTTGCTCGTGGCGGGCCGATACGCGACAGAAGGTTGGCGCACTACGGGTGGGGCGCCAACCTTACCAACGCGGACAGGGTCGGAACGACGCGCTCTTCCCTACCGCACGAGCGTCAGGCTCGCACGCGGCGACGGCGGCGAAGGAGCGCGCCCACGCCCATCATCGCGAGACCGGCGGGCGGGCCGGGAACGGCGGTCACACTCATGTTGCCCGCGCCGTAGCGGATCGAGGGGCCACTGTCGGTGGTTTCCGGATAAGCGGTACCACCAGAGTAACTGCTCGATCCGACGAAGGTCAGGAGGCTCGTCGCGGAGTTGGTCGCCGCGTTCGTCTGATCGCCGACGAAACCTCGGTTGTAGTTAAGGTCGTTCCCGTTGAAACCCGAGGCGACGAGGACGTACTGGCCGCCTGCCGAAAGGCGGATCGGCGCCGTCGCCTTCTCGCGCCAGGCGTCGACGAGCGTTCCCTCGTTGCCCGTGAACGTCGTCACCGGCCCAACCAGAAGCTTGCTGACGCGATCGTAGATGCCGACGGTGATCGTCGTTCCGGTCGTGAAGCCGTTGAGGCCGCTGTCGAACGCCCCGAAGCTCGTCACGAGAAGCGCGGAGTTCCCGACGTTGAACTCAAGCCCGAGCGATCCGGACCAGTCTTGGTTGCCCGTCGTGCTGACGGAGTTCGTCAGCACGCCTGCGAACGACGAGGAGGCGGCAAAGAGGCCGGCGACGAGAGCGAACGATCGTAAATTCATGGGCGCTTGGTGAACGCCCTGAGGACGTTCACCAGCATTATAGCAGGACCGCGCGGGAATGCCAAGGCGTTCTCCTCGCATTCTTACGCGTTTCCGAGATCGGGTAACCCTCTAGCCATGCCCGTCACGCCCGACTACAAGGCCTTGGTCCTCGATGCCCTCCGCGCCGCTCGACCGGTCGAGGTCAAGGCGATGTTCGGCGGGCTGGGGATCTACCTCGACGGCGTCTTCATGGCCGTGGTCGATGACGACCGGCTATACCTGAAGATCGACTCCGTCACCGAGCCTGTCTACGAAGCGCGGGGCATGGCCCCGTGGTCGGTCGCCCCCGGAGCCTACCGCGAGCTGCCGGAGGAGGTGCTGAGCGACCCCGTCGTGTGCGGCGAGTGGCTCGACGCCGCGCGGGGCGCGGCGGTGCGACGGAAGCGGAAGGCCTAGGGTCCCGAGCCGTGGGGAGTCGAAACCATGTCGATGGCCTTCTCGAAACCCTGTCGGTTGGGCGCGCCTGGGGGCGCGAGAGCGAGATATCTGCGCGACCACTCGATCACTTTTCGCGCATCGTCGGCACGCCCTTTGAACGCAAGCCACCGTGTCTCGTAGATGTACTCCTCCAGACCGATGTAGGCGAGATGCGTCGGGTTGAGCCGGATGAGTTCATCGGCCAGTGCCGCCGCCCTCGCCAAGTCCTCAGGCCGGCGCGAGGTCCCCAGATTCGAGGCCATCGCGGCTTTGACGGCGGCGTCCCAAGGTTTTTGGCAAGGAGCCGTTTGCCAAGGGGAAGCAGTTCGGGGCGGTTCTGCCCAGAACACTCGAAGAGAAAGCGAAGCCGCATGTGTTCATAGCCTTGAGCGGAGTCGTTGGACGCCAAAAGCCACTTAAGAACGCTCGCCTGGCGCATCCGATCGTAGCCCCTCCAGTAAGAGCGTCCCCGCTGGCCCTCTAGCCCCGACAGCTTCGTGGCGGCGTAGCCCCATCTGAACGACGCGACCGGGTCCTCCATGTCGGCGAGCGCCTTCTCGCGGAGCCTGTCCACCCATGACGCGTTCTCTTCCGTGGCGCGGTCCAGCTTGCGGTCGATCTCCGCGCTCACCTGAGCCAGTTTCGCGTCCGCCATCAGAGGCGAGTTCAGCCAGGCGAGTCCGTAGCGGCGCGCGGGAGACTCCCGCCAGAATCCCCGGCCGAACTTGCGGCTGGCAACCGCCATCATCCGATCCGTCGCATTTCCCCCCTCGTCCGCAAGGGCAGGTGACGAGACGACGAGTATGGCAAGGCACCAGACGAGATCCCTCACTGGCTTGGCCACCCCGATCCGGCTCGGCGAGTAAACGCCCCTGTCCACCTCCGGTGGGCGTTCGGCTTAGCCTTGATGTCGTGGGCGATCCCGGTGTAGCCGTGAACGCCGTACTGGTCCACGTCCTGCAGCATGAGGTCGCAGCCCTGCTCGAAGGAGGGCACCATGTCGTAAAGGCTCTGGTCGTCGTTCCAGTCGCCCCCGTCGATCGTGCTCCCGTCCCAGTGCCAGGCCCAGGGCGCGACGCCGTTGTCCGGCTTGGGGCCGAGGTCGGCAAGTCCGATTCTGAGGGCTCTAACCCCGGACGCGTCGAGAGGATTCTTCATGAGGCTGCTACCGAGGGGGAGATAAGGCCGATGGCGGCGGAAGGCGAAGAAGTGAGCGACGCGGGGCCGTTGCGGTAGGTCGACAGTGCGCCAAGAAAAGAAACAGCGGCAGGTTGCTTGATCAAGGGAGACCGAGTTGCTTCTTCAATGAATCGGTCGCGCGCCGAAGCGCCTCGCGGTTATACGCGTTGGGTCCGGCCATGCGGAGGTAGCGCTCGGTCCACTCGATGTCCGCGAGTGCGTCCTCGCGGCGGTGCAGGCTAAGCCAAGCGAGTTGGTAGATGTCTCCCTTGAACGCGACGTACCGCAGACGATCCGGATGCTTCTTGAGGAGCGCGTCCGCGATCGCGATCGCCCGGTCGACGTCCTTCGCTGACGACGACCACCCCAGGTTCTCCGCTTGGTTGCGCAGGAGCGCGTCGTCGCCGGGCCAGCGGAGGACCAGGCGCTTGCCAAGCTCTCGGAACACGTCGGCCTTGGCCGCCGCCGCCTCGTAGATGAAGCGGATCCGATCGTACTCCGGATCGGCCGGGTCGGGTGCGAGCGCGAGCGCCCACCGGATCTGCGCCCGCGTCTTCCGCCTAGGGGGAGTCTCCCAGAAGGCGACCCCGCGCTCGCCGTCCCGGCAGGCCCTGAGGAAGCCGAGGATGGCCCATCGGAACTGAGCCAGGGCGGAGCCGGACTCTGCCGCCTCGCGCGCGAGGCGCGCGAACTCGCCGTCGGCGTCGAAACCGGGCTTCGCGAAGCGCGACTCCAACTCCGTTCGGGCCTGGGCGTACAGGGAGGTGCGATCCAGCCAGGGCCGCATCGTCCAGGCGTTCCCCATCCTTACCGAAGGGATCTGGTACAAGTAGTTCGAGCCGTACCTCTGCTGGAGGGCGTAGTCGCTCGGAGCCTGCGCGGCGCAGGCGGCGAACAGGCTCGCCATGGCCAAACCCGTCAGCGTACGACCCTTGGAAAATCCTCTCACCTAACTGCCTCCCCCTCCCCCTGGATTCCGCACGATGCGCGTGAATTCTCCCGCCCACTGCTTCGCAAAGGGATTCGGGTCGGATGCGCCCTCACGGACGGGTCCGACGTAGCCATGCACGTCGTAGCCGTCCGCCTCGTACTTGTGCGCGTGGTACTTCCGCACGAGCCGAGGGGCCATCTGGTACTGGGTCTTGTCCGAACTCCAGTTGCCGTCCGAGATCGTGCTCTCGGAGGTCCCCCAGCAGTTGTCGAAGCTGGCCGATCCCCCGTCGGGCTTCGGGCCCAGGTCGGCGAGCCCGATCTGGGCGGCCTTGAAGAAGTACTTCCACAGAGAGCCGCTCACGTCGGCCGAGCCGACGGTTGTCACTACCGAAAGTAGCTTCCAGAATGGACCAGGGTTGTTCCAGGTGCAGTGGATCGTTCCGTGCGCGAAGGCAACGCCCGGGGCTTCGGGCATTAGGTCCCCCACCTGGTCGGTCATGTCGCTCAACTCTCCGATCTTGTGCCAGCCCTCGTAAGGATGGTGGATGCGGAGGGTGCAGGTCGCCGTAGCGGACACGCCGTTCGAGTCGGTAGCGCTGAGGGTCACGACCCTCTGAATGGGATTGTCGCTCAGGGCGGCGAGATCCAAGGGCATAAAATCGACCCACTGAGTTTCTTGGTTCCAGGCAGATGATGTGGTGCCCCAGAGGTCCCAACTCGGTGTGAAGCCTGAGCCGAAGCCGATTGCCTCGCCGGTGAACCCGAACCAGTAGCGGTAGATGCCGGTGAAGGGATCCTGCGCACCGGAAGCGCTCGGATCAATCCACGTGTCCCCCCAACGAGGGGTGAGAACGTCGTTGAGGTTGCTCTCGGGAAGCCCGCCTGGCGCCTTGTGGAAGCTCTCGTCCCGGTCGCTGTGGATCGAGAGGGCGTAGGGCGTCACCTCGGCCCGGTAGGTCACCACCGCGCTGCCGTAGTTCATGCCGCCCTGCGCGGTCGGGGAGCACGACACCTGGAACTCTCGGGTGCTCCCGATGTTGTGGTAGGTCACCCGGGTGCCCCGCGACGTCGCGGTGTAGACCACGTAGCCCGACGAGTTCCCGTAGGGGTGGTTCGCCTGGCGGACGGTGCCGCTGCGGAGGCCGTTGTCGGCGTCCGCCGCGGGAGCGTTGAAGTGAGGGTTGTTGCTGTTGTCGTTGGACCCTGACGCCGAGCAAGTCTCCAGGACGTAGGCGTGGTCGAGCGGGGCCGAGGAGTCGCTCGGATAGTCGGGCGTCCACTTGAAGGTCGCCACGACCGTGCCGTAGACGTTCACGCCCGCCGCGCTATAGTTGGATCCATCCCAGGCGTACTGCTTCGGATGGTCGCCCGAAGCGGAGTCGCCGGAGTAGGTGACCTCCCAATGCCCCGCGCGGGCGAGGGAGGCGAGGGAAAGCGGCAGGAGCCGTCTCATGGACGAGAGGGGCTTGGTCCTTGCCATCTCTTCCTTTAGGATCGTTGAGGATCCGGTGGGCATTCTATGCCGGGGAGGGGCTTCCCGTCAAGGGGTTCAACAAGATTCTCCATCTATTCTCCGCGTGATAGTCGAGGACTAGGAATACGGCGGAGGACATGTGGCGGCGCGGTATGGCGGGCCACGTACAGCCCCCTTCCCATGAGGCCCTCCTCGTCCCGCTCGACCTCCAAACCGGCGACCTCGAAGGCTTCGTCGTACTCCCAGTCTGCAAAGAGGCCTAGCCTGTGGTGGGTCGTGAACGTCTCCACGCCCTCGGAGGTCGCGACCATGTGGTGGATGTCCAGGACGCTTACCGCGCCGTCCATCCGCGAGACGGACATCCGGGCGACCTTCAGGCCCTCGTCGTCCACGAAGTCGGCGCCCACGTGGCCGTCGCGCCACTGCTCGGGCCGGAACCAGGGCTCCACGACCAACACCCCGCCGGGCGAAAGGTGAGAGGCCATGCACCGGACCGCTCGCCCCAGCCGCTCCGGCGTCTCCATGTAGCCGATCGACGAGAAGAGGCACGTCACCACGTCGAACCGCCGCCCGAGGTCGAACGCCTCCATGTCGCCCTCGTGGACGGTCAGCCCCTTCGCGCGGGCGAGCGCCGCCATCTCGGGGTCCCTCTCCAGCCCCTCGGCCGAGAAGGCGTCGCGAAGGCGGACGAGGTGCTCGCCCGTGCCGCACCCCACGTCGAGCAGCGTCCCGCCCGCCTTCGCCTCCAAGATCTCTCGGAGCCTCGCCGCCTCCGCGTCGTAGTCCTTCCAGCGGTACACCGCGTCGTACACCCTCGCCCCGTAGCCGCCTTCCATGCCGGTATTCTGCCTCCGATGGCGAAGCGGCGACCGGCAACCGGGCGGAAGGTCCTGAAGGCCGCGCCGCGCGAGCCGTTCCCCGTCTGGCCGCTCCTCCTGCTACTCCTGACGCTAGCGCTGTTCTGGGCACTTCCGCGCAAGCTCGGCAGCCCACCGGTGAAGGTGGAGTTCGC
>CAXTOO010000110.1:0-11667 GCA_964245875.1 uncultured Fimbriimonas sp.
GGGTCGGCAATCGCGGGCGTCTCCTTGGGCCAGGAGCGCAGAGTGCTCCGCCACTGCTTCATGGCTTCAGCATAGCGCGTCCGGGTCGGTGAGTTTCGTCTCGCGTCCGGAGCTGGATTCGGGCTGCGGAGCGGAGGGAGACGAGGGTGTCTCGACGGTTAGGTTGGCGGACCGTTTTTGTGGCACAGGCCCAAATACATCCTGCGGCTACGGCGTCGCGTCCTCCGGTGCGTTCTCCACCCCCGGCCCCTCCTCATCGCCCGACGCGAATCGCTTGAGGACGAAGGATATGCGCCGCGGCGACGAGGAGGGGTGACGCGCGTTCGAGGGGCAGGGAGGATTTGGCACGGGTCTTGCCTCTCTTCTCGTCGCTATGCGAAGCATCGTTCTCCTTTCCCTTTTCACCGTCGCGACGGCGTCCCAAGCGTCGAGCCTCAAGATCACCGGCCTGTCGCTTGGCGGTAACACCGGCACCCTGGCCCTGAGCAACGTGACCGGCCTGAGCGACGGAACGTACTACGCGGGTCCGTTCGACGCCTCGCTGGACGGCGGCGCGGCGATGCGGGTGTTCTGCGGCGACCTCGTCCACCACACCCAGTTCAACGCCGGGACGTCGGTCAGCCCGACGGACACCGCAGGCCTCGGTCTCGGGTTCCAGACGGCGGCGCGGCTGCTGAACAAGTACGGCGCGACGGCGGGCAACGACCCGCTGAAGAACGCGGCGCTGCAGGCGGCGGTGTGGAAGTCGATCTTCCCCACGCTGGCCTACGCGGACGGCACGGCGGGGGCATCGGCGCTTGCGGGCACGTACCTCGCGTCGACGGACCTCGCGGGCTACTCCGCGCACGCGACGTTCTACGACTTCGGCGGGGCGAACCAGTCGATGATCGGTGTGCCAAAGGCGGTGCCGGAGCCCGCGTCGATGGCGGCGCTGGCGGTGGGGGCGATGGGTCTTCTGCGACGGCGGGCCAAGCGCTGAGGTGCGCTGACCGTGGCGAACGGTGGCTTACGATGGCTTGGATCTGAGCCATCGTGAGCGACGGTTCGCCACCGTCCGCTAAAATGACGCCGTTATGATCGCCCAGGTCCACTCCGCGACGCTCCTGGGGATCGAGGCGTTGCCCATCGTCGTGGAGGCGGACCTCACGGGGCCGATCCAGGCGGACGGCGAGCGGTCGTTCATCCTCGTGGGGCTGCCGGACAAGGCGGTGCAGGAGAGCAAGGAGCGTGTGCGGGTCGCGACGCGCAACTCCGGGCTGGACTTTCCCAGCAAGAAGATCCTGGTGAACCTCGCGCCGGGCGACATCCGGAAGGAGGGGCCTTGGCTCGACCTGCCGATGGCGATCGCGCTCTGCGCGGTGACGGGGCAGGTGCCGCGCTCGGAGCTCGAGGGGACGCTGTTTCTGGGCGAGTTGGGACTGGACGGCGAGCTGCGGCCGATCAACGGGGCGGTGAGCGTGGCCCTGATGGCGGCGGAGCGGGGCTTCCGGCGGCTGGTGGTTCCGGCGGCGAACGGCGCGGAGGCGGCGGTGGCGCAGGACGTGGAGGTGTTCGGGGTGTCGAACCTCCTGGAGGCGGTGGAGATGCTGAACGGCTCGCCGAACGTCGTTCCGGTCGCCTTCGACGCGCGGTCGGAGGCGCGGGAGGTCGAGTACCCGTTCGACTATTCCGACGTGAAGGGGCAGCGGCACGCGGTGCGAGCCTTGGAGATCGCGGCGGCGGGCGGGCACAACATGCTGATGAGCGGGCCGCCGGGTTCGGGCAAGACGATGCTGGCCCGGCGGCTGCCGACGATCCTGCCGCCACTCGGGTTGGAGGAGGCGATCCAGGTGACGCGGGTGCACTCGGCGGCGGGTCAGAAAGGGAACGGCACGGCCTTGGTGTGGGAGCGGCCCTTCCGGTCGCCGCACCACTCGGCGTCGTACGCGGCGCTCGTGGGAGGCGGGAAGAACCCGAAGCCGGGCGAGATCTCGCTGGCGCACCACGGGATCCTGTTCCTCGACGAGTTCCCCGAGCTCGACCGGATGAGCATGGAGGCGTTGCGGCAGCCGCTGGAGGACGGGGTGATCACGGTGTCGCGGGTGTCGAACACGGTGACGTTCCCCGCCGAGTGCATCCTCATCGCGGCGATGAACCCCTGCCCGTGCGGCTTCAAGGGGCTGCCGGAGGCGCGGTGCGTGGGCGCGGGAGCGTGCGAGCGGTACGCCGGACGGATCAGCGGGCCGCTGCGGGATCGGATCGACATCCACATCGAGGTGCCGCGGCTTAAGCCGGACGAGCTGATCCGGGCGTCGGACGGGGAGGGCAGCGCGGCGATCCGGGCGCGGGTGCTGGCGGCGCGGGAGCGGCAAACCGCGCGGCTGGGTCCGGCGAAGACGAACGCGAAGATGTCGCCGCGCGAGCTGAAGGAGGGCGTGGGGCTGGACGAGGAGTCGGAGGCGTTCATGCGCTTGGTGGCGGCGCGGATGAGCCTGTCGGCGCGGGTGTTCGACCGGATCCTGAAGGTGGGCCGCACGATCGCCGACCTCGCGGGGGAGCCGCAGGTGCGGAAGAGCCATCTGGCGGAGGCGGTACAGTTCCGCGACCGGGTGGACGCCTAGCGGAAGATCACCCCGCCCCGTCCTCGACAGTGGGTAGATCGTCGCAATGCCGCCTGCCTTCGCCGAGTTCGTCCGGGAGTTGATCGACGCTTTGCGGCGAGGTTGGGACGAGTTCCTGTACGAGCGCCGAGGAGACGCCGATACCTTCCAGGATCGACTTCGGGAGCTTTACGAGGCCACGCGCGCGTTCGGGGCCGACCAGGGCAGCGGGCCGGTGTCGGACGCGGTAGAGGAGTGGCTTCCAGGACTCGGAGCGGGCATCGATCGACTGTACGTCCACTCGAAGCTGGAAGGAGTCCCGCCGCAGGTGATTCGGTGCATGGGCAGAGCTTTTGGCCCCGTGCCGTCACCCTCATCGATCTCCAAGCGGTGGGCGAGGAGCTGCCCGCCCCGTCGGAGGCCGCGCAGGATCTGCACCTCGCCTGTTTTGCGAGGTGTCTCTAGGCGGACGGCTTCGCGGCGCGGGCACGAGGGCATTCCGCGACTATGGAAACTCGGCATTTAGAAGTGGACAGACCATTGGCGATCCCTGGGGTTTTCGCGCCACGGGAAAACAAGGAGGGAAGTTCCGGATCGTTAGTCCGGGCTACAATGGGCGACATGACCTCTGCTGACGGCATCGCGTCCCTCGTGGCGCTCGGGTTCACCGAACTCGAGGCGCGCGTCTACGCCCATCTCGTCGCCACGGGGGAAGCGACGGGCTACCGGATCGCGCAGGAGACGGGCAAGCCGGTGGCGAACACCTACAAGGCGATCGAGAGCCTGGAGCGCAAGGGGGCGGTGCTCGTGGAGGACGGCGCGACTCGGATCGTGCGGGCGGTGGAGCCGGAGCGGGTGCTGAACGGCCTCGCGCGGCACCACGAGGGGGAGCGTAGGAAGGCGAAGGCGGCGCTGAAGAAGGTCACGGTGAGCGAGGAGGACGGGCGGACGTACGGCGTCGCGAGCGAGGAGCAGACGCTCCAGCGGGCGCGGCAGATGCTCGCGGAGGCGGAGGGGTTCGCGCTGGTGCGCGGCTCGGCGGCGATGCGGGCGGCGCTCAAGGGCGAGATGGCGGACGCGGGCGGGCGCGGGGTGGACGTGGCGGAGATGGAGGGCGATGGGCTGACGGTGGCGGTGGACGCGCACCAGTGCCTCGTCGCGCCCGAGGGGATCTGGACGCGCAACCCCGTGCTGGCGCGGGCGGTGTTCGACGGCCTCGCGGCGGAGGCGGCGCTGGCGGAGGTCGGGTCGGCGCTGGAGGGCGGTGCGGGGACGAAGAAGCTGCAGCGGGCGCTCGCCGCGCGCCGGCGGGCGCCGGTCGAGGGCTAGAGCCCCGGTGGCGAGACTCCCTCGCCTGACGGCCTCGTCGATTTCTCCATCGCTTCGACCATGCCCGCGACGACGTTGAGCGTCTGCGAAAGACTCAGGCGTCCGTAAGGATTGCTCGTTTCGCGGAGCGCGGTGCGAGCGCCACGTAGGGCGAGCAGGGGCGCCCGCCCGCCGAAACCGCCGGGCGTGAGAAGGGGTTCGGGCCAGGGCCGGACGTAGTCCTGGGCGCGGCGGCGCAGCTCGGTGGAGGGGGCACCCGCCAGCGCCTCGCGTTCCGCCAGGTACATCTCGACGAAGCCCTGAGGGTCGTAGGACTCGGGATGGCCGGACAGCGCCCACGCGACGGCACGGCGCTCGTCCGCCGAGTTCCCGAAGTCGGGGCCGTTCGGAGGCTCCCAAGGGCCGATCCGATGGGCGAAGGGGACGACGATGCGCGCGATCTCCCAACGGAACGCCTCGTGTCGATCCTCCGCGAGCCCTTCGAAAGGCCCGCCGGCTTCTCGCTCCATCAAGAAGCCGATGAGGAGATGCAGAATCATTCCTTGGGCACGCCGTACACGCTGGGCCATCCAGACGGCGCGCTCGCCATCGATCCGACTTCCATCCACGGCGGCCCGAAGCAGGAGCGCTTGACCTAACCGGCGGATTCCCTTCATCTCGGGCCAGTCGATCGTGTCGCCGACGGGAACCTGCCAGAGGGGCGCGTCAAGCACGGGATCGAGCGCTTCCAAGAGCGGTCGCCAGGGGGCGAGGACGCGCTCGCCCGTCTTGCGCTCGGTGGAGACTCGATCGCGCCAGTGCAGGAGGTCCGGCGCGACATGGCCCTCTTGGGGGACGCGATCCACCAGACGGCACAGGGCGACGTAGCCGTTGTCCGCGTCCGGAAGGATTTCCGGAGGCTCGAGACCTGGCGGTGGAAGGATCGGCACGTTCGCTGTGCGGCGCCCCTCGGGCGCTCTCAGGAGCAGGGCGCGAACGGAGTCGGTCATTCCTCGTCTTCCAACTCGGCGAAGCCCTCGCGAACCGCCGTCCGCAGTTCGGCCCGCCGCTCGTCCGACACCAGGGCGGCGTTGACGGCGTTCATCGCGAGGCTGTAGAGGATGTCCGCGTCGAGGTCGAAGCCCTCCGCGCAGCGGGCGAACTCGTCGGAGAGAGTGGTGCCGAACATGGGCGGGTCATCGCTGTTGATCGTAACGGTCACGCCCTCGTCCATCAACGTGGGGAGCGGGTGTTCGGCGAGCGAGGGGACCACGCCGAGGGCGACGTTGCTCGTGGGGCAGACCTCCAGCGGGATGCCCCGGTCGCGGAGTTCAGCAAGCAGAAGGGGGTCCTCGGCGGCGCGCGCGCCATGGCCGATGCGGCGGGGCGTGCCGATCCGGAGGCACTCGCGGATCGTCTCGGGGCCGGTCGTCTCGCCCGCGTGGGGGATCCACGGGAGGTTTCGCGAGGCGGCGAGGTCGACGCACGGGGCGTAGGGCAGGGTGCCGAGGCGCTCCTCGCCCGCGAGGCCGAGGGCGACGACGCCCTCGCTCCCGGTGGCCCACTCCGTCAGTTCCATCGCGCGCTCGACGGGGTCGCCGCGCACGATGTCGAGGATGATTCCGCAGGTGACGCCGAGCTCCTCCTCGCCCCAGCGCATCCCGCGCAGGAGCGCCTCGTGCTGGGCGGGCCAGGCGATGCCGCAGTGCTTCTCGACGGTGGTCGCGGTGTAGGTGACCTCCGAATGGAGGATGTTCTGGTCCTTCTGCCCTTCCAGGAACTCGCGCATGATCGTCTCCAGGTCGTCGGGGGTCCGGATGCACTTCGTGACGGCGACATAGACCTCGACGAAGTGAGGGAAGTCGCGGAAGGCATACCACTCCCGAAGCCCCTCGACGGAGTCGGCGGGGAGTTCGACGCCGTTCCGCTTCGCGAGCTTCAGGACGGTCTCCGGGCGGATCGAACCCTCCAGGTGGATGTGCAGCTCCACCTTGGGCATCTCGCGGCAGAGCTCGGGAAGGGTCATGGCCCTATTGTGGCGCGTCCGGCTGCCCCTCTCGTCGCCTCGGCGGAACGCTTCCATTGACCGCACACTGGCGTCGGGCGACGAGAGGGAGGGTCCGCCGAGGGATGCGCTCCGGTGCGCCCCAGGTGGATGGGGGGAGAGCGGCGGTGCCCTCCGCCCGCAAGCGATCGCAGACGGAGGGCACCTCGTGCGTCATCTTCTCTCCCCCAACCCCCTCTCAACGCCCGACGAAGCCTCTCGACGCTCGAGGGGGTTGCGCCAAGGCGACGAGAGGGGGCTTTTAGGCCCCTTGCCGCAGCTCGCCCTCGGCCTCTTCGATGCGGCGCATCTCGCCGAGGGTGGCGTCGAGGTGGCGAAAAGCGGCGCTGACCGGCTCAGGCGACTCCTCTTGGCGCTGCCGCGCGGCGGTCTCGGAGCGGACGGCCAGCTCGCGCAGGCGTTCCGCCAGCTCGCGGGCGGGGCGGAAGGCGGGAGGCAGAGGCTCGGGGTCGCGGCGGGTGAGGGGGCCGAAGCCCACGTCCTCCAGGGCGTCGCTGACCATGTCCAGGGGACGGGTGTCGGGGGCGTAGGGCAGGGTCTTGCCCGCGTGGACGATCGCCTCGTCCATCGCGACCCGCGCGGCGGTGAGGGCGCCCTCGCGGAGCTCCTCGCGGTGCGCCCAGTCGCCCTGTTCGAGGGCGGCGACCACACGGGCGTGGTAGCCCGCGCACTCCTCCAGGATCGCGGCGACGGCGGGGTGGAAGGCGCGGTGAAGGCGGTTCCACTCGATCTGCGGGCCGATCTTCCGCACGACGGCGTCGGCCTTGGCGGCGATCTCCTGCTCCGGGGTCGGGGGCGCGGGGCGTCCCTTGCGCAGGCCGACCAAGGCGAGGGTGCCGCCGATGGCCATCAGGCCGGTCGAGACCACGAGGTGGGCTCCCGAACCCAGGACGGCGAGGCCGCCCGCCGCGGCCATCGCGGAGAGGGCGAGGGTCTGGGATCGGGGCGAGCCCACCGGCACGAGCGGGGGCTTGGGGCGCTGCGTGAGGTGCGCCTTCAGCATCGGGTAGCGCGGGGAGCGTCGACCGGACATCCAACGCTAGTCTACGCCGAAGCGGGCAGTATCCTAGGCCCTATGGGCTTCCACACCCACCTCGAGAGTCCGATCGGGCCGTTGCTGCTCCTCTCCGACGGGCGGTCGCTCACCGGGCTGTTCATGAACGAGCGGATCGTGCCCGGGGACTCGGTCGAGTCGTTCGGCGCCGAGCCGTTCGGCGCGGCGCGGCGGCAGCTGGCGGAGTACTTCGCGGGCGGGCGGCGTACCTTCGACCTGCCGCTCGCGCCGAAGGGAACGACGTTCCAGCGCACGGTGTGGGCGTTCCTGCAGGACATTCCCTATGGGGAGACGACCTCCTACGGCGAGCTGGCCCGGCGGATGCGATCGCCCAAGGCGTGCCGCGCGGTCGGTTTGGCGAACGGCCGGAACCCGATCTCGATCGTCGTCCCGTGCCACCGGGTGGTGGGGGCCAACGGGAAGCTGACGGGCTACGGCGGCGGTCTGGCGAACAAGGCGTTCCTCTTGGATTTGGAATCCGGACTCCCCTTCTCGTCGCCTCGGGACGGGACTTCCAAGACCTGATTGCTTCCGACGGGCAATGAGGAGGGGTTGGGGGTGGAGCAGAGGCGCTAGGCCGCTCGTCCAAGTCTCGTCAGCGAGCAGACGGCGCAACAACCCCCTCCACTTTAGGCGCGCTGGAGCGCATCCCTCGGCGGACCCTCCCACGGTTTCCCCTTGCGCTCGCGTTGTACTCAGTCGATCCTTGGTAACGTCTTGCCGCGGCTCCAAGGGGAACCATCTCCGGAGCCGGACGGCCACAATAGTCCCGTGCCCGATCGACAGCAGGAGGGGATTCCCGGTCTCGCGGTCGACCGCATGATCCGGCGTTCGGTGCGCAAGGCGTTCCACACGGTGTGGTGGAACGCGCCCGCCCTTCCCCAGGCACCGGCGATCCTCGTGGCGAACCACCACGGCTGGCACGACGGCTATCTCGTGTACCTCGCCGCCACGAAGCTCGGCCTGCGGGTGGTGGACTGGATCGCGGAGTTCGACGCATTCCCGCTCTTCTCGAAGGTGGGCGGGATGCGCTTTCCGGCGGACGACCCCGCCGCACGGGCGGCGACGATCCGGCGCACGATCCGCCTCATGCGGGAGGGGCGCTCGCTGATGCTCTTCGCGGAGGGCACGCTGCACCGCCCGCCGGGACTGCTGCCGTTCGGGAAGGCGCTGGAGACGGTCGCGCGGGGCGTGCCAGGGGTGCGTATCGTGCCGGTGGCGATCCGGTACGAGCTGTCGATGCACGAGCGTCCCGAGGCGTGGCTGCGGTTCGGGCCGGAGGTGGAAACGGGCGACGGCCTTGCTGAGAGGACGCGGCTGGCGGTGGCCGAGGGGCTGGACGCGCTGGCGGGCGAGGTCCGGTTCTCGCCCGAGCGGTTCGAGACTCTGGCGCAAGGAACGCTGGACGTGAACGAGCGATGGTACGCACGGCGGTTGCGCCGGTAGGAAAGGCACGGCGGCCTCTTGGTGCCTCCGTGACTTTGTGAGAGACGTGGAGTTTGCTTGATTCTCCCAACGGGCAGGAATCGATAACCACCCCCTCCCCCACGGTTCCCCCTTGCGCTCGCGGTGGAAGTGAGCCGTGCTTACGGCCCCTCTCCCGCGGCTCCAAGGGGAACCCTCTTCGGATCTACTTCGTCGTCGTGTACGGTCCCCACCACTTGGCGAGGAAGGCGTTCCAGATGCCGAGGGTGTCCCTCATGTTCAGGTCGCCGCCGAACGAGTGCTCGCCCGTGGGGTCGACGGCGAGTTCCACGAGGGGGCCTTTCCCAGCCTGCAGAAGCTTCCGGTAGACCTTGACCGTGTCCTGGAACAGCACGTTCGTGTCCTCGATGCCGTGCATGAGCAGGAGGGGCGACTGGAGGTTCTTCGCGAGGCTCGTGAGGCTGTAAGGGTCGAGGTCCTCGGGCTTGCCGTTCGGCACGGGGCCGATGGTGCCGGTGGAGTACCAGTTGTTGTAGTTCTGCCACTCCGTCGGCCCGGCGACCGCGATGCCGAGGGTGAACGTGTCGGGCGCGGTGTAGAGGCACATCTGGGTCTGGAAGCCGCCGAAGCTCCAGCCGTTGACCGCCGTCTTGGCCGGGTCGGTGCCGTGGTTCGCCTGCATCCACTTCGCGGCGTCGGCGAGGTCCTCGACCTGCGCCTTGCCCGGCGCACCGTAGTTGGCCTTCCCGAATTCGGCTCCGTAGCCGCTCGACCCGCGCGGGTCGACGGTGCAGGCCACGTAGCCGAAGGTGCGCGCGAGGTACATCGGGTAGAGGTACGAGAGCGCGCTGAACACGCCCTCGCGAACCTCGTGATCGGTGCCCAAAGGGCCGCCGTAGACGTAGATCCACAGCGGCCGGTGCTCGCCCGGCTTCAGGTCGGGCGGCAGGAACATGAAGCCCTGAACGTTCTGGCCGTGCCGGTTCTTGAAGGTGAAGCGCTGGGGCTTCACCGCGTTGAGCCGGTCGAACTTGCGGTCGGGCGCCTCGGTCTCAAGGACAGTCTTCTCGTCGCCCACGCCGCCCACGACGAGCGAGGTGGGGCTGGACCACGAGGCGTAGAGCGCGGCGAAGCGGCTGCCGTCGTCGCTGAGGACGGGCGAGTTGTAGCGGCCCGACCTCTTCGTGAGGCGGGTCCGCGCGCTCGTCGCCATGTCCACGCGGTAGAGGTCGTATCGGGCGGGGTCCTCGGCGCCGGCGGCGACGATCAGCGCCTTGCCGTCGGCGGTCTGCTGAAGGGGATAGAGGTCATAGTCGCCCGTGGTGAGGGGCTTCGCGCCCGCCGCGTCGGGGTTGAGGAGCCACGCCTGCCGGTAGCCCGTGGCGTCGAGCAGGGCGATCACGCCCTTGCCGTCTTGGGTGAAGAACGGGTCGGCCATGCCCGGCGTGTTCATCTCGCCGTCGGGCTTGGCGGTGTAGATCGTCTTGGTCGTCTTCGTGGCGACGTCGGCCACCACGATCGTCTGCTCCTTGGCGGTGCGCCGCCACGTGCCGAAGGTGAACCGCTTGGAGTCCTTGGACCACGGCTCGTCGTTCAGGGCGATCTGCTGGAACTCCTTGCCGCCCGCGTACTTCCAGACCTCCCAGGGCTTGCCGTCGCCGGAGAGGCCGTCGAGCGAGTCCTGCGAGAGGTCGTAGAGGTAGACCGCCTGCTCACCGCGGAACTCGTCCTCCGCCACGTCGCGCGCCGCCTTCTTCGCCGTCGCGAAGCGGTCGCGGTAGGTGATGTAGTCGACCTGCCGCGAGGGCGTGGCGGAGGCCTTGTAGCCCGTCACCATGAGCCACTTGCCGTCCGGCGAGAGGCGGTAGCCCGAGTAGGTGAAGCCGTCGGGCAGCTTGGGGTTGATCGCCTCGACCGCGCCGGTGTTGAACATCGTGCGCACCACGCTGCCGTCGCGCTCGCAGGTGTAGCCGTCGCCGCCCGGAAGCCAGCGGACGTTCGTCTCGGCCTGGGGCGTGCGGGTCAGCCGGGCGGGCTTGCCGTCGAGACCCGTGCGGAACACGTCGCTCCCGAAGGTGAACAGCATCTCGTCTCCCCCCTTTCCATTGACTCGGGGCGCCCACTCGATCTCGCCCACCCCGCGGTAGGCGGGGAGCGGCTCCTTGCGCTTCTCCGCGTCCTCCTTGCGCTTCTGCCGCCACTCGCGGTAGGCGGCGTCGTCGAGCGCGAGGCTCTTCTCCTCCTCGGCGGCCTCCTGCCGGTAGCGCGCCTCGGCGAGGACCACGTCGCGGTCGAAGCGGCCCATGAGCGCGGGACTCGTCAGGCGCGTCGCCTTGTCCGTCTTCGTGTCGTAGACGTACAGGTCGCGCCCGCCCTTCTCTCCGTAGGGCAGCCAGGCATAGGCGAGGTAGCGCCCGTCCTTGCTCCACTCCTGCGCGGTGGGCGCGCCGTCGAAGAACGGCTTGCGGGGGAAGAGGTCGTCGAGCTTGAGGCCCGAGCGCGCCTCGGCCTTGGCGACGGCGTCGAGGGCGGGCACGGTCGGAGCGGCGAGGAGCATCGCTGCGGCGAGGGTGGGGATCATTCCAACCCTAGCTTACGTTCCTCGAACCCTCGAATGCGCCGCCATCGTCCGAAAACGCGCCTACAATGAGGCGTGTCGCGGCGTAGCCTATAAGGAGATCTGCGAGGGGCACGATCCCTCGCTGCTGGCGGAGAACGTCCGCCGCCGCCGCGAGGAGCAGGGCTGGTCGATGAGCCGCCTCCACCGCGAGACGGGCATCAGCATGTCGAACCTGCGCCGCTTCGAGGGCGGCCAGGGCTGCACCCTTACCGTCGAGCGCAAGCTGGCCGCCGCCCTGCGCACCGCCGAAGGCTGCCTCTGGCGGCGCTACGAGTGGTCCAGCCTCTTCGCGCTCCCGGTCACCGAGGCGCGGTGGCACTTCGTGGTGTGGGAGGAGTGCCCTCCTCGCTGGAACCCCTGCGCCCGGTCGGCCCGAACGACCTTTCTCCGCTCCTGATCTTCGTGGACTGTGACTCGTACCGCCGTATGCCGCATCCGGTGCGGGGCGCGACGCGCAAAGGCTAGGCGCCTAGCCGATGGAATCAACCCTCACGAAGCACCGGAGGGTTGGGCCGCCTCTTTGCGCCTTCGCGTCTTTGTGAGAGGCTTCCTTCCAACCGGCATACCGCTCAGGGCAAGCCCTCCAGCGGGCGTCGGACGCCCGCGCTTACGCCGA
>CAXTOO010000111.1:0-11618 GCA_964245875.1 uncultured Fimbriimonas sp.
CGTGCGCTCCAACGTCGACGCCCAGCGGCTTCGCAAGGACCAGACGAACGAGCTCACCAAGCCCTCGCAGGACGACCTGAAGAAGTTCACTCCGCCGCCGACGAAGAAGCCGCCCACCCCCCGGTAGCGGCGTTATCCTTCACGCTCCGGGTGATCCCCTCCTCGTGTACTGCCCGCGTCTCACCCCGCCCGCACGATCCCGCAGGGGAAGAGCCCATCCTCAGGCCGACCCACCGCCGTCAAGGGGTCGGTCGAAGGCCCGCGCGGAACTCGTACCAGTTCTGGAGTCCATCCCACGTGCGGAAGCGGCCGTACTCGTCGCGCATCCCGCTGAACCCCGCGGATTCCAAGTCCTGCCGCGAGCGCCTGATGCCGTCGACGTAGGCGAGGTACTCGCCGTTGCCGGGTACGCCCGCCATCCCAGGCTTGAGCTTCGGGAAGAGCCACGCGAGGCGAACCACGTTCTCCATGGTCACAAGACTCCGGTCCGGTGCCTCGCGTGCCGTGAGGAGCGCCTTCTTACGGACACCCTGCGAGTTCTCCAGGATGAGCTTTGTGTAGCCCTGGTCCAGCGTGAACTTGCCCTGTTCGCGGCCCACGACGCGCCAGCCCCTGAAGGCGGGCGCGGTAATACGGGCGATAGCGCGCTTCTGTTCGGTCGAAAGCCCCTTGCCGTTCACGACCAACTCGACGCCGTCCAAGTCGCCCGCCACAAGGGCTTCCGCGACCCGCTCGCTTGTGCGGGTCGGTCCCAGCGGCCGGGTGGCGTACCACCCGGCCGCGCCGACCAATACAATCGTCGTCGCTCCGATCGCGATCGTTTTCGAGCGCATGGCTACTCGGTCAGCGGGCACTCGAAGCTCTGCGTCTGTCCCGGCAACGGCGTTCCGGTCGGAGCGCATCCGCCGTTGCCTCCCGGGTAGTAGTGGATCTCGGTTCCTCCGCCAGGGCAGCCGACCCAGACAGCCTTGCAGCAAAGCTTGGTGCCGTCGGGAGCGGTGTTCGTGAAGCACCCGTAGGGGTGCTCGGAACCGGAGCAGTGGATCGGTCCGTAGCACGGGCCGTCCGCCAGGGACAGGCTGGCCGAGAGGCCCGCCACGAAGGCGAACACGAGGGTGCGAGGCTTGAGGATCATGGTCTTTCTTCCTTGGTTTCGGGGAACCACCACTCAGGGTGCGTCGGGTCGCCCGGCGCGGTGCGCCGGACGAGGTTGCCGTCGAGGGTGACGCCGAAGGCGAGCTTCGGGAACAGCAGCTTGCGCCGCGTGTCGTCGTCGTTGTGGTTGTCGTCGGAAAAGAGCAGGGAGGCGCCACCGTGCTGAGCCACCATCCCGTACCAGCGGGCGCCACCCGTGTTGCCCGCGATGCCCGGCCAATAGAAGTAGTTGACCTTGTCAACTGCGGGGTTGATCTCGGGGCAACGGAGGTCGGGCACCGCCCGGTAAAGGCTGAAGATGGTCGGCAGGCCCATGCCGGGGGCGTAGTCCTTCTCGGAGCCTTCGTTCTCGGCCCGGTAGAGCATCACCGCGACCTGCAACTGGTGCAGGTTGGACACGCAGACGCTCTCCTTGCCCTTCCGCTTGGCGGCAGCGAACACCGGGAAGCTGATCGCCGCGACGAGGGCGACAATGCCCACGACCGCGAGGACCTCCATGAGGGTGAACGCTCGCCTCACCGGACCGCCTCCCGCAGGAAGGGCGAACGGTCGAGCCAGCGCGCCTGCGCCCTGACGACCCTGCCTGCGGCGTCGAGCTCATAGCAGCGGGGCGTCATGTTCGCGCGCAGCCGGTTGTGCCAGAAGCCTTGGGGGTCGGCCAGCGCCGAGTACCTGCCTCCGAGAGCCCGGGCCGCCCGCCGCACCATTGCCGCGTCATCCTGGAAGAGCAGCACCACGCGCGCGTACCGATGCGGAGCTTCGTCTCCCGGATGGAACTTGCTTACGCTGCAAGACGAGCAGCCGCCCATCGCGACGAGGAGGGTTCGCCCCCCCCCCGTGTACGGGGAGAACCGTGCCAAGCCCATCGTTCACGCTCCCCGACAGGAGAGGGGTGGACGTCACGCGGTCCGGCGAGTCGGCTCGGTACCGCAGGGTCACGAGGCCCAAGGAGACGACGAGAACGCCCGCCAAGATCAAGCCTCCGTTCGCCATAGAGCATTATCCATCGCTTTTCCGAATTGGCACGGACAATTTGCGTGGAGTGTGTGATTCTTAGTGGATGACGTTCCGTTTCGAGGCACGCCGCTCCTAGTCTGCCCGCACGACCCCAGTGGGTGGCTTGGTCCAAAGGTGAAGTCGGGTGCCACGGGGCAAGGCGGATGACCGTGCCGCCGCGCACCATAATCCGCCCGGCACCCACGATAGAATAGGGCCGTGCCCCTCCTCCGCGTGCGGCTCTTCGACGGCCCCGCGCTCGAGCGCGACGGCGAGGAGACGGTGCGCTTCCGCTCCGCGAAAGTCGCCGCGCTCCTCGCCTTCCTCGCCCTCCGCCTCGGAAGGCGCTGCCCCCGCGAGGAGATCGCCGAGGCCCTCTGGCCGGATGAGGATGACCCCGCCGTCGTCGCGAACCGCCTCCGCGTCACCCTCGCCTCGCTCCGCCGCCAACTCGAACCTCCCGGCACGCCCTTCGGCGCCGTCCTGGACGCGGGCATCCCCGGATGCCTGATCCTTCGCGAGGCGGCGGTGGCTTGCGACGTCCAGGAGTTCGAGCGCGCCCACGCCGCGGGTCGGCTCGATGAGGCCGCCGCCCTCCTGCGCGGCCCCCTCCTGCCGGGGATCTACGACGAGTGGGTCCGCGACGCGCAGCTCCGCTTCGAGATGCTGCGCGAAGAACTCCCCTCACCCCCAGCCCCTCTCCCCTCCGGGGGAGAGGGGCTGGGGGTGAGGGGAAAAGCCGCTACTCCGGAGGGGAGGGGGGGAAGCCCTTCATCCTCCCGCCTGCCCCTCTATCTCACCCGCTTCATCGGGCGTGAGGAGGACCGCGCCCGCCTCCTCGCCGCCCTCGCCGGCGCGCGCCTCGTCACCCTCACCGGCCCCGGCGGGATCGGCAAGACGCGGCTCGCGGTCGAGACCGCTCTCGGCGCGGGCCTCCCCGTCGTCTTCGCCACCCTCGCCGGGGCGGCCGACCTCGGCGACGCGATCCTGCGGGCGTTCGGCGTCGCGTCCCGTTCGCTCGACGCGCCGGTCGAGACCCTTCTCGCCCTCCTGCGCGACCGCCCGCCCACCCTCCTCGTGCTCGACGACGCGGACGGCTGCGTGGAGGCGGTCGCGGAGTTGGTCCCCCGGCTTCTTGCCGAATCGCCCGCTCTCCGCCTTCTCGTGACGAGCCGCCAGCGCCTGGAGATCGCGGGCGAGACCGTCGTGGCCGTCCCGCCGATGCCCCTCCCGCCCGCCGATGTCGCCCTGGACGATCTGCCCGCCTACCCCTCCGCCGCGCTGTTCCTGGATCGCGCCCGCGGCGCCGTGCCCGACTTCGCCGTGCGCGAGCGCCACCTCGCCTCGGTCGTCGCGATCCTCCGCCGGCTGGAGGGGATGCCCCTCGCCCTGGAGCTGGCGGCGGCCCGCGTCGCCGTCCAGTCGCCCGCCGGGATCGCCGAGGCCCTGGAGGAGAACGCGATGTCGCTCCGCTCCCGCCAGCGCGGCCTCTCGGAGCGCCACCGCTCGTTGCGCGCCGCCATCGAGGGCAGCGTGGAGGCTCTGGAGCCGGACCTCCAACGCTTCTTCGCCCGCCTCTCCGTGTTCCGCGGCGGCTGGACGGTCTCCGCCGCGCGGGCCGTCGGCGACGCGCCCGACGCCGAGGCGCGGATCGAGGATCTCGTCGTTCGCTCGCTCGTGACGATGGGCGAGGACCGATACGCCTTCCTGGAGCCGATCCGCGCCTTCGCCGCCGAGATGCTGTCTTCCGAGGAGGCCGAGGCCGCGCGGCTCCGTCACGCTGCCTTCTTCCGCTCGCTTGCCGCCGCCGCGACCGAGGACGACATCCAGACCCTTCGTCCCCTTGACGCCGAGGAGGAGAACCTGCGGATGGCGCTCTCCGGCCGCGACGATGACCTGCGATGGGCCGCCCTCGCGGGCGCCCTCACCCACGCCTTCGTCCGGGGCGGCCACCGCCAGGCCCTCCGCTGGATCGAAGACTCTGCGGACGCCGTCGTGGGGATCGCCGATCCGAAGCTGCGGTTCCGCTGGCGCTACGCCGCGGGCCAGATCCTGCCCGACGTGGGCCGCTTCGAGGAGGCCGAGGCCCTCGCCCGCGCGATGCGCGCCGACGCGGAAGGGGCGCGCGACGCGCGCGGGGCGGTCCACGCCGACGTCCTGGAGGCGTACGTCCAGGAGGCGCGGGGCGATGTGGTCGCCGCGCTGGCCCTCGGCGCGGAAGCCCTCGCAAGGGCGCGAAGACTGGACGACCGGAACATGCTGGAGTCCTGCCTCTCGCACCGCAGCGGCACCCTCCACGTTTTCGGCGCGGGCGTCGGCGCGGACACCGATCTCGGCCGCGCCGCCCTGGCCGAGGCCGAGGCGCTCGCCCGCGAGCTTCGCGAACGGGTGCAACCCTTCTCCCGCCGCCTTCCGCTGGCCCCCTTGCTCCTCGCCGCCGCCCTCTGGCCGCAGGGGCGTCTGGAGGAGGCGTACGGCTTCTTCAAGGAGGCGCAGGCGGCGGCGGTCGCGCTCGGCACGACGACCGAGCTGATGTACGGCTTCGTCAGCGAGGCCGCCATCGCGGCGGAGTGGGGCCAAGACGAGCACGCCGCCCTGCTCTACGGCGCGTTCCTGACGCTCCGGGAGCGGATGGGCTACAGCCTGGCGCGGGCGCAGTCGTCCCGTCCGCCGTGGATCGAGGCCCTTGCGGAGGGCCTTCGTTCGCGCCTGGGAGAGGAGGCCTTCGACCGCCTCGCCGCGGCGGGTCGCACGGCCCCGCCCGCCGAGATCGCGGCGAGACACGTTGGGCAGGAGTCTTTGTAGCGGCAGGGCTTGCCCTGCGTGGGGCTCCCATTCGGTCGGCTCGCAAGCGGAGAGCCCCGTCTCCAGACGCCTATGCCTCCACCCACTACTCACGATCCGCCATTCACTAATCCCCGCTAATACGCCGCTAATGGGAGGGTGCGAAAGTACTCTCTGCCATGAATCTTCGCACCCCCGCCATCCTCCTCGCCGCCACTGCGGTCGCCGCCGCCCACGGGCAGAGCTCCTTCCAAGGCCTCTACGAAGGCGTCCAGGACGGAGGCTTCACCTCCTCCGACTTCAACGTCGGCGACACCACCGCCGCCAGCCCCTTCACTGTCTCCCGAGACTTCACCGGCATGGACCGCAGCGGCGCGACCCGGACGATGAACGTCTCCGGCTCCGCCTTCTCGAACTCGAACCTCGACGGCGCCAACCGCCACGCGATCCACATCTCCGGCCAGGGCACCGTCACGAACGCCTACTACAACGAGAACAACCGGCCCGTCATCGACGGCAACGGCGCGTTCGATCCGACCGGCTCCCCCTACCAGCTTGCCGTGCACGGCAACGCGGGCTACTCCGACACCATCAACTTCACCGGCCGCGACGGCGAGGGCTACACCGTCGACTTCCTCTTCCAGCTCGAAGGCCTGATCTCCGGCGACACCGAGGCGGGCCTCAACTTCTCGACCAGCCGCCCGAGCGACCCCGGCTACTATCCCCGGCTCACCCGCGTGAACGGCGTCCAGGAGAACGTCGGCATGACGTGGGCAACCCCCGCCTACCCGATCCAGTTCGGCACGTCCTTCGACATCCACGCGGACATGTACGCCGGGCTGACGACGAACCTGATCGACCACGCCGACGGCTCGACGATCGGTGGCAGCGCAGACTACGGCGACACTCTGACCCTGGGCGGGATCGAGATCCGCGATCCTCAGGGCAACCTCGTGACGTCGGGCATCACCGTCTCCTCGACCTCCGGCGCGTCCTACAACCCCGTCCCCGAACCCTCCGCCCTCGCCGCCCTCGGCCTGGGCGCCCTCGCTCTCCTGCGCCGCCGGAAGTAGTGCCGCTTAGGGGTCGGCATCTCCGGCCCCTCGTCGCTAGGGCTTTCAGCCGAGGGAAACAGGGTTGACGAGACCGATCGCCAAAGGCGACGGGTGGTCAGGACCATCTGTCGTCCGGGTGGCGCAGGTCCAGGGATGGCTTGTGCCCGCAGCCCCGTGCGAATCTTCCAAGCCCCGCGCGGTGCAGGTCGCCACGAGCCATACGACACGACCCGCGGCGCCCGTCCTTGCCCACCACGCGGGTCTAATCCACCCGTCGCCAGGAGTCGCGGTATACGTAAAGGATGGGTGAACTCCTGACAGGGGCCTGCATGATGTTATGTTGCCTATCGGGCCAAACGATGACCGGCTCAGGCAGCCATGGGCCGAAAGACGTCGTTGCGGTTGCAACAGCGGCAGTACGCCGAGACTTTAGCCAGAATCGTAGGCGTAAAGATTATAAACAGGCCTTTTTTGAAGGCGCCAAGAGTGCGTTCTCAGAAGAAGAATTGAATGCTGTACGACGTTCCCTTGGGGCCTCGGCACCTTCCAAGAAACCTATGGGACTTAATGACTTTGGAGCTGTTCTCCGCCGTCCAATCCTTCTGCGTCCGTATGTCTACAGCGTCGAGGCATCGTTTTACGTTGGCCGTCGAGGCGGATGGGCCGCGATCTACACCGTCTATGTGTCGGAGCATGGTCCCGAGGTGGTCGGCGAGGAGGTGCTTCGACGCTACTGATGCCGCAGCAATCTGAGTCGCGAGGAACGAACGAATGACCTTCCCCTTCATGCTTCCATCCCTGCGTTCCCCGGCTCCGCCGGGAAGAGTCGTTCGCGCCTCCTCCTCATCGAGGCTCAAGGTGCTCCTCTCGCAGGGCGGGCGGGACCGCTTCGTCGTGGTGGACACCGTCCAGGGCCGGTCGCCGGTGCTCAACCTGGAGTGGTACGACGTCGAGGGTCGCCTCGCTTCGAAGGCGCGTCTCGCGCCGGGCGAGTTCCCGTGCGGCTTTTCCTTGGCCGACGGCTCCGTTCCGGTCGCGAACGGCCACGAATACTCCGCGGTCGGCACGGACGGTCGGCGCGCATGGCCGCCGTGTGCGTTCCCCGCAGGCACCGAGATGGTGCTCGCGGCTAGTTCGGATGGAAGCCTCGTCGCGCTCGGCGGCGAGCACCGCTTGGTCGTCCAGATACGTGGCGAGAAGGCAAAGCCGCCGCGCCTCGTGACGATGCCGTTCGTCGGGGACGTCGCCTTCAGCGGGGATGGCCGGACCATGGTGGTCGGTGCGCTGCGAGGCGAAGGAGACCTCAGGGTCGTTCGTACATCCGACATGAGGACGATCGGACGCATGCGGCTGCCCGAGCCTCAGGTCTTCGTCCGCTGGCTCTCGTTCGGCGGCTCCTCCGACCGCGTGGTCGTTGGGACCGAGAACCGTTTCTGGGTGTTTGACCTTCGGCAAGCGGCCTCGCCCCGCCTTCTGCATCCCCGTGCGTTCAGCGGCTGGTTCGAGGACTGGAACGCGGCCGAGGGACTCGCGGTGACCACGCCAGATCGTATGGCCGTCAATGTCATCGATCTGGCCTCCGGCAAGAGCCGGATCGCCTTCGACGCGAGCGAGCCTTCATTCTACGACGCTCGGCTGCTCCGAGGAGGGCACCTGGTTTACGTGGAAGACTTCTCCAAGGTTCGGCTACTCCCCGTCGGCCTCGGACGAAAAGATGGTTGACGAAACTGCCCTCGCACGACATTGGATACGGACCCTCTCGTCTCCGTCCCTCCTCCGTGTTCTGTGGTGTGGAAAACCCGTCAACCATCCAAACGCAGGTTGGGCCTAAAGACCCAACCTGCGAAATGAAAATATTTTTGGCCCCGGCGAAGAGCGGTCGCGAAGGGCGACACTAGGGGAATGGATCGGATCGCCGAAGAGTACGTTCGCCTCATCCTCGCCGTGGGGGTGCACGACGCGGACTACGTGGACGCCTACTACGGCCCGCCGGAGTGGCGGGCGGAGGTTCGGGCGCAGGCCGCCTCCCTGGAGGCGATCCGGGAGCGGGCCGTCTCCCTTCGGGCGGAGATCGGGAAGGCGGACGAACCCCGCGCCCGGTTCCTCGCCAAGGGGCTCGACGCCCTTGTCGCCCGGGTGCGGATGCTCCAGGGCGAGACGATGACGTTCGGCGAGGAGTCCGCCGCGCTGTACGACGTCGTCGCGCCGTCGTACCCCGACGCGCACTACGCGGCGGCGATGGCCCGCCTGGAGCCGCTGCTTCCCGGCGACGGAACGACCGGCGAGCGGTACGAGCGGCTCCGTTCGCGCTTCGACGTGCCCGCCGACCGTCTGCCCGCCGTGTTCGCCGCCGCCATCGAGGCGGCGCGCGAGCGGACGAAGCGGTTCGTCGACCTGCCCGAGGGCGAGGAGTTCCGCATCGAGTACGTCCAGGACCGGGTCTGGGGCGCGTACAACTGGTACGAGGGCGGCGCAAGGAGCCTGATCCAGGTCAACACCGACTTCCCGACCCCGGTCGACCGCGCGGTGGGCCTCGCCTGCCACGAGGGCTATCCCGGACACCACGTCTACAACGCGCTCCTGGAAACGCACCTCGCCAAGGGTAGGGGCTGGGTGGAGTTCACCGTCTACGCCCTCTACAGCCCGCAGTCGCTCATCGCCGAGGGGACGGCGGAGTACGGGATCGACCTCTGCTTCCCGGAGGACGAGCGTCGCGCCTTCGAGCGCGACGTCCTCTTCCCCCTGGCGGGCCTCGATCCCGCCGAAGCGGACGAGTACGCCGCGCTCCGCGACCTCGCCTTGGGTCTGCGCAACGCGGGCAACGACGCCGCGCGGCGCTACCTCGACGGCGAGGCGACCCGCGAGGAGACGATCGAGTGGCTCGTGGCCCACACGCTGACGACGCCCAAGCGCGCCGCCCACAGCATGGGCTTCATCGAGCACAACCGCAGCTACGTCGTGACCTACGGCGTGGGCGAGGCGCGCGTCCGGGAGTACGTCGAGGCCCGCGGCACGACGGAGGCCGAGCGCTGGACGGTGTTCGCCGACCTCCTCTCGAAGCCCGCCGTGCCGTCGGACCTTACCGAGGGCGTGGCGGATGCGGCCCTTCCCTCTGGGGGAGGGTAGGGAGGAGGTTAAGGCATGATCCCCGAGCCCAACCCCAAATTCATGGCCCTCGCGGTCGAACTGGCCGTCCGGAACGTCGCCGCCGGGGGCGGGCCGTTCGGCGCGTTGGTCGCGAAGGACGGCGTGGTCATCGCCCAGGGCGCGAACGCGGTGACCCTCACGAACGACCCCACCGCCCACGCGGAGATCGTCGCGATCCGCGCCGCCTGCGCCGCGCTCGGCACGTTCCAACTGGAGGGCTGCGAGGTCTACTGCAGCTGCGAGCCCTGCCCGATGTGCCTCGGCGCGCTCTACTGGGCCCGCCCCGCCGCCGTGTACTATGCGGCCACCTCCGCCGATGCCGCCGCCGCGGGCTTCGACGACCGCCACATCTACGAGGAGATCGTCCTTCCGCTGTCCGAGCGCACCCTGCCGACGCGCCACCTTCGGACTCAAGGCGCGACCGAGCCGTTCGACCGCTGGAAGGCCGAGGGCAGCCGCACGGAGTACTGATGCCGCTCCGCTTCGACATCGAGAGTTTGGAGATCCTGCTCCTCATCGCGGCGTTGGTCGCGATCGTCGCGCGCCGCCTGCGGCTCCCTTACACCGTCGGCCTTCTCGTCGCGGGCATCGCGGTCGCGCTGGGACCCTGGAAGCCCGAGATCGAGGTCACCAAGTCCCTCGTCTTCTCCCTTTTCCTCCCGCCGCTCGTGTTCGAGGCCGCCTTCATGATCCGCTGGCACGACCTTCGACGCGATCTCCTCCCCATCGTGGCGATGGCGACGGTCGGCGTCCTCCTCTGCACCGCCGTCGTGTTCGTCGGGTGCGAGCGCCTGCTGCACTGGCCCTGGCAGGCGGCGCTCCTCTTCGGCACGCTGGTCTCCGCGACCGACCCCGTAGCCGTGATCGCCATGCTCAAGGAGGCGCGGATCGAGGGCCGTTTCGCCCTCTTCATCGAGGCGGAGAGCCTGGTGAACGACGGCACCGCCGCCGCCCTCTTCGCGGTCGCGCTCGGCATGCTGCACGGCGGTGTGGGTCCGGGCGTCGCCGCCCTAGCCTTCGCCAAGATCGCCCTCGGCGGCCTGGCCGTGGGCGGCGCGGTGGGCGTCGCCGCCACCTGGCTCATGGGCCGCACCGACGACCACCTCGTGGAGATCGTCTGCACCGTCGTCGCCGCGTACGGCGCGTTCATCCTCGCCGAACGCCTGGGCTTCTCGGGTGTGCTCGCCACCGTCGTCGCCGGCCTCATCCTCGGCAACCTCGGCTCTCTGGAGTCCCTCAGCGCCCAGGGCCGCGACGACGCGGAGACTTTCTGGCAGTTCTGCGCCTTCGTGGTCAACTCCCTGGTGTTCCTGCTCATGGGCGCGCGCATCGCCCGTACGGACTACCTCCCGATCCTGGGGGGCGCGACGGCGGCGATCGTGTTCGTCACTCTCGGCCGCGCCGCGTCCGTCTACGGGGTCATGGCGCTCTTCCGCCGCACCGAGCATCGCCTCGACCTCGGCTCTCAGCACCTCCTCGTCCTCGGCGGCCTGCGCGGTGCGCTGGCCTTGGCGCTGGCGCTCGGGCTTCCCGAGGACCTTCCCTTCCGCCACCAGGTCGTGGGCGTCACCTTCGCCCTGGTCGCCTCCTCCACAGTGGTCCAGGGCCTCATCATGCGCCCTGCCCTGAAGCGGCTTCTGCCGAGCTAGGCTGCCCTCACGCGAAGAGCGCTTCCACCGCCAGCGCCGCCCCGCCGAGCACCGCGACGCCCTCGATGGACTCTCCGCGCGCGTAGGTCCGCCTCTCCCGGTAGACGCCGCCCTCCGGCCCTCGGCACACCTCCACCTCTCCCGCCTCGGCCCGCACGATCCAGTACTCGCCCACGCCCGCCTCGGCGTAGATCGTCGCCTTCTCCCGGTCGGCGGCAAGGCTGGTGACGGCTACCTCCACCACCAGCGCCGCCGTAGTGGGATGCCGCGCGGCATAGTCGCGGCGTGTGCCGGCCACCACCGCCACGTCCGGCTCGGGGATGGAGTCCGCCAGTTGCAGGGAGGCCTCCTGGCGCACCCACCATCCCGCGGGCATGTTTCGCCGCAGGAGCTGCGCCACGGCGTCGGTCAGAGTGTCGTGCAGGGGCGTCTTCACTTCATTGTCCACGATGATCCCTCGGATCAGCTCCGAGTGAGCGAAGGCCGGGTTGTCCTCGGCCAGGGCACGGAAGTCGGCCACCGTCCAGAGGTGTACCTGCGCGCGGATCTCCGGCACGTCGAGGATCGTCGTCGCCATAGCCGCGATCTTACCGCGCCCGGGAGGAAGGGGCGCGTTGGCGAGGCGGGACGCGCGGCGAGGTCGCGGGCATCACGTTCGCGGGGGAGCGCGTTCTCGACCGATTATGAGGGTATGACGGTCGACCCGGCGATGCAGAGGTTGCGGCTGTATCGTTGGCGCCCCCGGCGGGACTCGAACCCACGACCATCCGCTTAGAAGGCGGGTGCTCTATCCGCTGAGCTACAGGGGCGCGCCAAGGCGAGTTTACCGACC
>CAXTOO010000112.1:0-11582 GCA_964245875.1 uncultured Fimbriimonas sp.
CCGCGCTCCAGCAGGCCGGCGCGGAGCTCGCCCGCACGTCACCCGAGCTGTTCGTGCTGCTCGTCGCCCGGCAGATTGGGTTGACGCGCCTCACATTCGAGGAGCACGAAGTGAACACCAGAACGGTGACGACGGGTCGCTACGCCCTCGGGATGCGCTACGGCCGCGACGAGACGACCACCACGGACGCGAGGACGAAGAGGAGGACGATCCGTTTAGGATAGAGCCTCTCAGAGGTTGGGCTCTTCTAGAATCTGCCGGTTCGCAATTCGAGCAACTCAGCGAGAAGCGCCAGTTCCTCGTGAGAACCCGTGACTTCCGCGAGCACCTCGCGGATCGCCGAATGGGGAATTTTCTCCTCGTATGCGGCCCACGCGAGCTCCGCGACGTGATTCGGGTCGAAGCTCCGGCGGCGCACGGCGGCGTTCACAGCGCCGTCGTAGGCGAGGTTTCGAAGCTTTCCCTTCGCAGCGTTCCGCAGGACCGCCGCGAGGAACACATCGTCGTAAAAATTATCGATGGTCGCCTCCACGTTCATCGTCACCTCTGCAAGCCCTTCCGCCGACGCGAACAAAGCGCTGGTTCCGGCAGCAAAGGCAGTCCTTTCGTCAAGCGGTCCAAATATTGAGCCGAGCGTTCGACCGCGGGCATGGACACACCGCATCAGGAGCGGCGCGTCTATTTCTGTACGAAGGCGGGCCAGTCTCCGGTTGGCCAGATCGCGTCCAGCACTAAGGTGCGGCACCGCGTCGGCGAGGACTCGATTCTCCCTGCACCAGGGGCAAGAGTCACGCCCGGCCGGAGGAAGCGGCGCCTGCCAGGCCCTTCCATACAGGTACCGCGCGGATTTCGCCTCGCGCGTATCCAGAAAGTGGTTTCGAATGCGACGGGATTCCGTCTCAGTTAGCCTGTCGATAAGAACGAAGCCGTGCACGCGCGGAGGACCAACAGCCTTCATGGCGTTGTAGATGTGAAGCTTGGCCGCCGTGAGCGTCTGACCTCCGACGAGCGCGTCGTCGAGCAGCAGCACTCGGCTCTCGGGGCCAAGGCCGTCCAGATCCCCATTGGCGAGTTCTGTACCCCGCAGGACGCGGATCCTCTCGTCGGACACTTCCTGAAACGCCGAGCGCGCTAGGGCGCGCAGTTCGTGCGTGCAGGCGTGATCGGGCACCACGACAAGGTCAGGGCTTGGAATCTCCGCGAGCTTCTTCAGACACTGCGCTCGAAATTCCTCGTTCTGTAAGAGGCGGGCCACGTCCAGGTAGATCCCGTAGTGCCGGGGGCGCCCCCGATCCCCCTGATACGCCACATCCGCGTGAAGCCGAACGGCCTGCGCCTCATAGGCGATTCGCCAGAACTGCTGCGAAGCCTCTCCAACCGAGAGCCGGATGGCCACCCTCCTAAGTGGCGCAGGCATCACGGCGTAGGTCCTCGGGTCGACCTGGAGGAGCCTTGCGAAGCCATCGCAGCCTGCGCACCGCCCGTCCTCGCCCACCGCCCAACGGTCGATAGGACGCCGAAAGAGCGGATCGGAAGTTGAGCCAGGTGTCCCAGGCTCGTTGGTGTCGCACAGCACAAGAGCGGCGTGACCTGCAGGACATTCATCGCTCATCTGTCGAAGCAGACTGCCGGTGGAGTTCACCGTCACAAGGCTCACGAAAGGGACGTTCACGCCCGGCGTTCGCGCCACCAGTCGGTCGACGACGTCGCGCACGCCATATGCTGTCCGGTCCGGGTACGCCGGTAGACAGTCAAAGCTAACTTCGCTCTGTCTAAGGCGCGCTCGGATGCGCGCCTCGAGGAGGAGGGGCATGACCGTACCTGTATCGGCCAGAACGGCCGAGCCGAGCGGGACTCTCTCAAGGAGCCAGTCCGCACACCGAGCGATGTCGCCGGGATCCTGCAACGCGTTCGCGACGCGGACGAACTCAGCCACATGATGACTCGACGGAGCGAGGTAATGGGCCGATGGATCTGCGTAGAAGCCGCGGCATCGCGCGAAGATTGCGTCGAGCTCGAGTTGCCGCAGCTCGGAGAGCAGCGGTGACGACGGCGCGCCAGACCATACCGGCGCTCTGAGTACCATGCTCTCCACCATTGGCCCATTCGCGTCCAGACCAAGCGGATACAAGACAAGGACTTGGGTGCGCTCCTCCATCATGGTCCGGAGCACGCTTAGCCGATCCAGGTCAGAGCCGAACCCATTGGATCCACCCCGAAGCACGATCGTGTCGACGTTTCGGATCTGCGGAGGAACGTCTCGAAACAGATCGATGCGGTGACGGCTCGACCACTCGCTGCGTAAGTCCAGGAGCAACAGCGAGGCCTGAGACGGCACCTCTGGGGTGTGGACGTATAAGTTAGACTCCTGAGTCCAAGCCGCGTAAGTCAACGGCACCGACGCTAGTCCTCAAACAGCCGCATCTGCGGCGCAAGAACAGGGAGCAGCACGGAGATGGCCGTCCCAGGAATGTAGCAGAACTGCCTTGGATCTACGACGAAGCCACGACCACCGTCGAAGAACTCAACTAAGCGGCGCCCCGTCCTGACGGATCCATAGGCGCCAAGGCTCGCTAAGCTGTCTTGGATGTGAAAGAAGCCATAGCCGGGATCTCCGCTCCAGATCGACTCGAGGAGCTCGGTCTTGATCGTGCCGCCGGTCCGCAGCGCCTCTACCAGTGCCTGGTCCTCCACCTCGATAGCGCCGCGGTACACATCTGGGTCTTGCCCCTGCCTCGACGCGACGCCCACACCGTCGTCCACAATCTCGATAGCGACGTAGCCTATGGTCTCAGGCCCCGCCCGAGTCACGTCGAGGTAACTAGCAAGGCTGCCCACCTTTCGGCCTGCCGCCGCCCGTTTGTAGAACGAAACGGAGAACCTGCTTCGGACGGCTGTCGTGTCTCCTCCCACCAGATAGGAAGCGTGATCGACGACGTTCTGAGCGGCCTGGAAACAGAACCGGGCGACGTCTTGGATCTGTGACTCATCGTGCGCATCCTCAAGCCCCGGTATCCTGCGGCCAGCCAGCCAAATCTTGAATTGTCGGAGGAAAGCATCGGCATTATGGGTCGCAAGTAGCCGATTGGTGTGGAAGTCGGCGACCTCCAGAAGCATATCTCCCTCGAGCAATTCATGCTGACTATAGTACTGCCTCACCATGCCCGTGATGTCCCCTTCGGAACAGAGGATCCGATCCGCATTGTTGGCGAGCGCCCGCCCCAGCCCAGTACGCGTAAAGCTCTGGAACCAGGAGCCCGGAAACTTATCCGACTCAGGCGTCGGCACCAAGACGGTCAGTCCACCGCCGCCACGACACATCCGTAGCCCGTTCCCGAAGTACGAGCCAGCGAATGTATGAACAACCCGGCACTCCCTTAGATCGAGCAAGACCGAGCTTCCTTCAAGCTCAACCCCTGCCAGCTTCGCTAACGTACGCTCGGCGGTGCTCAGCGCGATCGCCGGTCCGACATGGAGATTGATTTCTTGCATCGGGGAGAGCCAGAGCGATCTTCTGCAGGGACGCCAAGGCGATGATAAAGGTTACCCTGACGCAATACGCCTCAGCGCCTTGATTGCAAAGTTTCGGAACTTTAGCTAAGGTTGATGGGATCGCGTCCGCGAAAGGGCTCAATGGGGACGCGATCGCTGGATCGCGCCGTCCCCTAAGGAGACCGCGTGAAGCTGAACAGTTCGACGTCCACCCCAACCCCCATCGTCCGCCTTCGCGAAGGCCTCGCCTCCGTCGGGATTCCGACCGCACCTTTTACCCGCTGGATGGATGCCGAGGCTCCCGAGCGGGTCACGCAGAATGAAGGAGCCCTCGTTCAGTGTGCCCCTCTGTCGCTCGCGAGGCTCGCTAGCGCCTTGCTCGCTACCCAGTTGATCGACTCCGCACAGTGTCGCGCGTTGCGCTCGATTCCCAGCGCCGCATTGCCAGGATTGGAAGGAGGCTGGCTGCTGATCCGGGCTAGCACCTTCGCCCAAAGGCGCGCACCATGCAGTCCAATGTCGCTTACCCAAGCCCTGTTCGTGCTCTCCGTCCTCTGGAAATCCCGACGCCATAGCCCTTGCGGCGGCGCTCTCATTGCTTCGAATAGCGGAGACGAGGAAGGGTTCTTGCTTTGCGCGGGCCTTTCCCGCGGTCGCTTGACGATCGGCCGGATCGACGAGACGCACCCATTGGCGGCTACCCCCTCTTGGGAACTGCTTCCCTTTGTGCCAAACGGCCGGTAATTACGGGACACCCTCGAGGGTGTCCTTTTTGCGGGCTTGCAAGCTAAGTGCCTGGCCCGTGTGAAATCGTGGCGAGCACCGGGCGCAGGCCAGCCGTCGGGCGACGCCGCGGCTCCATTTGAATCACCCGAATCCTCCGTTGGAGCGTGGGGGGGTGCGGAAATGGACCTATCGTCTCGCGGCACCTTCTGCTATTATCGGGCTTTAAGCCAGGTAACCAGGACGTTAATGGGTTGACAGCGCAACACGCGAGGCGGGGATCCCCCGCATGGTCTGCTGGACTGCGACATTTTCGGGACTGTCTCAGCCTTGTGAGTCGCCGAAGCGAATCGTCGCTTCTCGGCGACCCCATCTGTGGCGAGACAGGGCGGGAACCTCGCACGCTTGTCCCCCAATCACTGCGAAGAAATGGACTCCAGCGATAGGTGCGTGCTATCGCTCTGACGGCCAATTCGGACCTGCTGCGCCCTCTTAGAGGTGAGCGCCCGCGCCCATAGGAATGTACCGGTAGGTAGTGGTGTGTCTGCTAACCGAAGGTACGCCCTCAGGCTCGTTGCTTGCCCTCCAGAATTGGGAAGGGGGCTTAGTTGGCGGCTTCCCCATCTTTTCCACATCCTCGCGGCGGAAAAAACGAGGAAAAACTTCTTGGGACCGTGGCAAAGGACGCGGTATCGTACCCACGTCGGACAATGACTCCGAGTCGAGCCGCGATCAGGATGATCGCGGTGCGCGCTCGCCGTCGACCGCACTCGGTAGATCTTAGCCGCTAACAGGGAAAGCGCTTGGGCTAGCCGTATGCCTCCTATGCGAACTGATCGTATAGTAGACTTACGTCTAGCTTTTTGACAAAGTTCGGGCGGGGTCACCAAGCCTCAGAGAGATGCGAAGTTGAGTACATCCACAATCAATCAGGTCACCATCGGCGGGCAAAGGATGCCCGTCCTCATCAGCGAGAGAGCCCGCGAGGCGCTGGCTCATACGCGATTCTCCCCCGAGGACCTCCTCCGCGCCCATGAGGATCCTTGCGGGCACGTCTTGGAGGGCACCATCAGTGCCGAGCGGATGAAGACGAGCGGCGCGGATGTGACGCTCTTCAGCCTGACTGGCGATCTCGTCGTCTGGACCGTAACGAGCTCGGATGCGTCAAAGACGGTCGTCCTGCTCTCGTCCGAGGTCCCACAAAACACGGAGCTCTTTGCCTGGGCGTGACCCTCACCTTCCGGCCGTGCGCGTCAGCGGGCGGCCTTTTCAGTGCGCTTTATGCTGAGGCCCCGACTCTACCGCGATCCAATCCATACGCAGATCAGGCTCAATCGGGTCGAGGTGCCTTCGTCCTATCCGGGGATCAATGCGCCGGTCGGAGACCAGACAGGATGGATGGTCCAGAGCCTGATCTCTACACGGGCCTTCCAGCGACTGCGCCACATCCGCCAAAATGGGCTCTCCAACCTCGTGTTCCCCGGAATGGAGCATTCCCGGTTTACCCACAGCGTTGGAGTGTACGAGATCGCGATGACGATGTTCGACGCGGTGGTGCGCAACAGCGGCCCAGGCTCGGATAGCCCCGCCCGCCGTTTGGAGGTCGCTACGGCAGCCCTTCTGCACGACGTCGGACACGGCCCATTCTCGCACTCGATGGAAGAGGTGCTCGGTGCGCTTGGCACTCCGTTCCATCACGAAACGCTTACGGTGAGGATCCTAATGGAGGACCACGAGGTAAACGGCATCCTGTCGCAGGTGGACGAGGAGTTCCCCGCCCGGGTCGCCGCCTACATCGACAAGTCAAGGAGAGGTGAGGACCACTGGACCTACCGGCTCGTGTCGAGCCAACTGGACGCGGACCGATTGGACTACATGATCAGGGACGCGCGCATGGCAGGCATCGTCGGGCACGGCTTCGACTTCCCACGCCTTTTGGACATGCTGCATGTTTGGAACGGCACTCGCGTCGTCGTCGACAGACACGCGACTCAGGCGGTGGAGGCCTACTTGCTCATGCTGACGCACCTTTACAAAGCCGTCTATTTTCACCGGGCTATCCGGGGAGCCACGGCCCTCCTCACGTCCGTGCTGAAGCGAGCGGCCTTTCTGCACCGTGGAGGTGACGGCACTGTGTTCCCCACGCACACAGGCGGACCGCCAAACCCATTGCGGGCTCTCATCGAGCTCGGGTCGGGGATCGAGGTCGAGACCTACGTCCGTCTAGGCGAGTTCCACGTGTGGCAGCTGATCGAAGGGTGGCAGTTCAGCCAGGATCTTATTCTAAGTGATCTGTCGCAGCGACTGATGCGGCGGCAGCGCTTTCGGGCAGAGGACGTGCCGCGCAACCGCAAGCTGGAAACGATCGTAACGTGCTCGCAACGAGTTCCTGAACTGATTTCCCAGGCCCTTGGTTTCGTGACTGAAGGAGAGGCAAGGGAGTACTACTTCGTGGTCGACGAGCCGCAGCGCACAGGATACAAGGGATATAACTGGCTCGCCGCCGCAGACTCGCCCTCGCAACAGGACGAGTCGATTTGGCTCTTCTCTGAGGGTATCAATCCGGTCGCCGTCGAGAACGAGATGGAGAACAGCATCTTCCAAGCGCTGAGACGTAGCGACATCAACGAGCGTCTCATGTTTCCTCACGAGATCGCAATTCAGATGGCCACCCTAATGCGCGGTTCGGCGTGACCTTACGTCGCCCGTCTGAACCAGCTCTCAGGCGGTCGATCACGGCCGCCTGAGAGCTGGTTCGACGGGCAAATGGTGGCGCGGCCTTCCGGAAGAGCGTTCTTCCGGCAGCGTCAGGTCTCAAACGGCCGGTCCGCGGCCAGCGACCACGTGTGGCGTAGCTAGAGGCGATGCGGAGCCAGCGTGTCCGAGGCAACCAGCCACGACAAGATGTTCTGCGATCCCGATGGTTCGAACGCTTGATAAGTGCGCTCGTCTCTCGACTGTCTCTCAGTACGCGAGAGGCTCCGGAAGCGACGTAAGTTGAGCTTGAGACGTGGAGTTACGGATCGCGATCTAGCTGAAACTCATTTTGGCGCAGCAATGGAGAGCCTGTCTCAGGCTGAATACGGTCGAAGCCTCTTCCACGGTCAGGAAGATGCCCTACCTTTGCCGTGAGCCCGACTTGATTCGGCCACGCCGACGCTGATATCCAACGAAGGCATCTTTCTGCCCGCCTCCGCTTAGGGCCTTGGCTGCCACGACCGGCTCTTTGTGACTTCCATGCCTTTTGTGCCCGACGTCCCCTCGAGCGGCGACACGCGAACTTCCTGCGTCACTCTATCCGCCTCGGGCGACCGCCTTCTACCGCCCTCGCGGTGACCCATCCTGCGTATGGCTTCGAGCGCCGCCTCAGCCACGCCCCCGTCCAACTCGCCGCCTTGCGGGGCCCGCGGCTCCCGCCCCGAGTGCCGCCGTGCCTATGCACCCTTGGGGAAGGCTTCCGGACAATTCGGGCCTGCGCTTAGCTCCCTGACCGCACCCCTCGCCCTCCTACAACGGCGGCGTAACGCTTAGCCGCCCGCCGCGAGCAACCGACGCTGCTCGCGCTCGATCCGCCCGAAGTTGCGCTGCTCCGTCCAAAACGGGTCGAGACCCGCGCTCGGGCGGGGACGGAGCGCCTCGATCGCCTCCGCCGGAGCCGACCGCCCCAGCGCGTGGCCCACCCGCACCGTGTGCTCCGTAGGCTTTCCGTGGGTCAGCTCGGCATACCGAGCGTCGAGCAGAGCCTCCGCCCGATCGGGACGAGCCGCCTCCAGGTGAACGTCGCAAAGCCAGCTCCGACGGCCGAGCTCCACTCCCAGATCGTAGAGCGAACCGAGGTGGGTGACGCTGCGATGTACCATCGTCGAAGCGCGCTCCACCTCGTCCACCGCCTCCTCGGCGCGCCCCATCGCCCCCAGTCGCCACGCGCGGATAGCCATCATCCACGCCTTGCTCGTCGAGTCCGGTAGGCGCTCGATCCACGCGCCCACCGCCCGCACGACCACCTCGGGCGGCGCGTTCCGGTGGCGGTCCATGCCCGCCAGCGCGCCCACCGCGTGGGTCGCGCCGATCCGCGCCTCGGGCGTCGAGGCTAGGCGGACCGCCTGCCGCGCGGGTGCCTCCACCTCGGAGAAGCGCCCCTCGACGTAGAGGCGAGCGGCCCGGATCGAGAGGACCGAGCACAGGTGCGCCTCCCAGCGCGGGTCGCGCACCGCCCGCCGCCACAGCTCCGCCTCCAGACCCAGCGCCATGACCTCCGTCAGCGCGTGGCTCTGGAGCCGCCAGATGAAACTCTGGTGCGCCTCCTCGAACCGCTCGGGGATGGGCGTCTCGGCGCCCTGCGTCTGCGCGAGCGCCACCGTCTCCTCCGCCGACGCGCCCAGCGCGAAGCCCACCGCGTGGAGCGTCTGCGCCGACGGCGTCAGCGCGCCCGACTCCCACCGCGCCACCGTCGCCTGCGTCGCGTTGACGGCGCGGGAGAGATCGGCTTGCGTCACCTCCCGCCGCGCTCGCATCCCGCGGATCACCGCGCCCACACCGATGGGAGCGCCGAGGCGGGTCGAGGCGAGCGCGATCCGCGCGTGGGCGGGGTCGCAGGCCTGCATGAGCCGCGCCCGCGTGCGATCGTCCGCCTCCAGCGCGTCCAGCAGGCGCCCGAGCGCCGCTCCGCGCGGCACGTGGCTCCCCGACTCCCAGTTTGCGATCGAGGACCTCGCGACGGAGGCAAACGCGGACAGCTCGCTCACCGAGAGGCGCCGCGCCTGCCGCAGCGCACGCAGCTCTTCGGCAAACCCCTTTGCTTCCTCCATCTGAACCCATTCTAGCGCGCGTTCGCGTGCGCGAACGACCTTCAAATCGATGGCGAGGAGATATACGCGGAAGTTGACACCCTGCACGGATTTATACGCCTGCTTTGACAGCCAATAGGGTCTCGTGCGGCTTATCTTCTCTGCACGGCCCTCGGGGCTTGAACCTGAATCATGCGAAAATCACTCGGCTCGCTCTCCCTTCTCGTCGCGCTTGCCGGCGTCGCCTCCGCCCAGTCCACCGCCACCGCCACCGCCTCGACCTCCGCGAGCTACAACGCCGCGTCGTCCGTTCGCCTGCTCGAGCTGGCGGGCGAGGGCTACCACGTCTACGCCGACGGTAGCGAAGGCAACTACTCGTACGACGTGGGCGGGCCGTCCACGATGACTTCCAGTTCCTCGACGACAAACGCCTACACGGCGGCGACGAACTCCTTCACCATGAGCGCGACCGCGAACGCCTCGTTCAGCTCGACAGACTACGCCGCGATCAACCCTGCGTATCCCGACGGCGACTACATCTACCGCGTCCAAGGCTACCGCTACCTCATCACGCTCTACAACACGACGGACCAGGATCAGACGGTCGCCTTCCACCTCTCGCTGAACCAGACCTACTCGAGGACCGCGACCAGCCCGTACGGCACCGTGTCCTACGACGCCGACGGCACGTACACCCCCGGCGCGTTCGCCGATGCGAGCCTGCACGGCGGCGTGACCGACCGCTCCACCGAGGACCAGTTCAGCAACCTGCCGAACGTCCAGGGCGGCTACTTCGCCAGTGCCTACGACACGAACCCCGGCGTCTCGACCCCGACCTTCGGGGGAACCGACGCCTACGGCTACGACGCGAGCTACGTGCTGCCCGGAGGCGCGATCCACACGTACCAGATCTACGCCGCGAGCACCGTGTCCGCCCAGTTCGTGCCCGTCCCCGAGCCCTCCGCCCTTGCCGCCCTGGCCGTCGGCGCCCTCGCCCTCCTGCGCCGCCGACGCAAGTAGCCGTGGTGCCTCCTTCCATGAGGCACCACGGCCCCTCGTCTCGCCGGTTTCTAGCCGGGGCGCCCTTCCTCGATCAGACCATGAACCGTCACTCCCCACCCGCCACCGCTCGTCACTCCCGCGCCTTCACCCTCATCGAGCTCCTCGTCGTGATCGCGATCATCGCCATCCTCGCGGCGATACTCTTCCCCGTCTTCGCCCAGGCCAAGGCCGCCGCGAAGCAGTCGGTGTGCCTGAGCAACACGAAACAGATTGGCCTCGGTCTCCAGCTCTATCTAAGTGATAACGACGACGTCTATCCTGGGCCCGATCAGATCGTCCCCCCGCCGCCGGGGACCGCCACATCGAGTTGGGAGATTCCGTTTGACATTCAGCTCATGCCCTACATCAAGAGCAACGCGGTGTTTCTCTGCCCTTCCGATGGCGGCGCTCGGCCCGAACCCGCGTCCTCTCCCGCGATCTCCTTCTGGGATGAGGCCTGGCGCAAGAAGGCGATCCCGCGAACGTACCAGTACATGTCCAACATCTACACCGTCGAGCACGGCTCCGCCGGACTGGACCGCAATACGGGCCTGGGCGACTTTACGGCGGCGGGATACCCTGCGAGCCGCGTGGACCGGCCCTCCGACACCATCGCGCTCCTAGAGGCCTGGGGACCGGGCATGACCGGCTACTATTCGTCCTACATGGGCTCTCCCTGGGACGCGATCTTCGCCTACTGCGACGCCTGGAAGCTTGCGGGACGCAAAGTGAACTCGACGGTCGGGGGCAACGCCTTGCTCGTGCCCTGCGACTCCGAGGTCGCCCGCATTCCCACGCCGGGCCACGCCAGTGCAGCGAACTACGTCATGGCCGACACGTCCGCCAAGCGTCGGACATGGTCGCAGGTGCGCGCGAACGACTTTGCGATGTTCAAGCTGCAGAAGTCCGCGCAGACGTTCGTGCCCTAGACCCCTCATAAGCGCCATGAACAACGCCACCCTTCGCCTCGCCCTCCTCGCCGCCGCCCTCGGCGCGGCCCTGTCCGCTCACGCCCTGACGCTCTCTTACACGATCACGCCCAATCAAACGGTCACGATCCCCGCCTTCGACGCTTCGCTCGGCACGCTCGCCTCTGTGAGGATCGTCGCCGCGGCCACTGGCCAGGTGGCGAGCGCCGCCGGAGGGATCTTCGGCTGTGCCTCCTCTCTGAGCGTACAGCCCACTGGCGGCACGGCGAGCGACTACTATCGGCACTTCTATCACCAGTCACACGCGCTCGGCGGCGGCTCCCCGCCCGTCGTTTCGGGCGAACGCGCGTTCAGCGACACGGCCCCGACCGTCCTGCCCCTCGACTGGGGACTCGTCGGCATGACGGCGACCTGGAGTTCGATGGGAACGCCCCCGTACGGGTACTACGACCTTAGCGGGACCTACGGGGTCCAGCTCACCTACACCCCCGTCCCTGAGCCCGCCTCCTTCGCCGCCCTTGGACTCGGCGCGCTGGGTCTCCTCAATCGCCGCCGACGCAAGTAGCCGGAGAACCTCGCTGATCCCTCTCCTCAAGCCCTCTCAACGAAG
>CAXTOO010000113.1:0-11530 GCA_964245875.1 uncultured Fimbriimonas sp.
TGCCGTTCCGGTCGATCGACACGGGCATGGGCCTCGACCGCACGGCGTTCGTCCTGGCGGGGAAGAAGTCGGTCTACGAGAACGGCTCGTTCGACGGCGTGTTCCGCATCCTTCGCGAACTGACGGGGGACGATCTGGATTATGCGACGAACCCCTCGGCCAAGGGCCAGGCGGCGCGCATCGTGGCCGACCACGTCCGCAACGCATCGTTCTGCGTGGCCGACGGCATCCTTCCCGGCAACACGGGCCGCGGCTACGTCGTGCGGCGTCTGATCCGCCGGGCGGTGCTCAAGGGGCAGCGGACGCTGGGGCTTTCCGAGCCGTTCTTGTACAAGGCGTTCGAGGGCGTGGTGGAGACGATGGGCGACTTCTACACGGAGCTCGTTGAACGGCGGGCGACGATCGTGGAGACGTTGCGCAATGAGGAGGAGGCGTTTCGGCGGACGCTTCGGCAGGGTGCCGACCGGCTCCAAACGATCCTCGACGCGGGCGGCACCGTCGCGGGAAGCGACGCTTTCATGCTCTACGGCACCTTCGGCTTTCCTCTGGAGGTCACGCAGGAGCTTGCTGCCGAGGCGGGGGTCGAGGTCGATCTCGAAGGCTACGAGGCGGCGCTGAAGGCGGACCAGGCGTTGGCGCGGGGCGCGCAGGGGGAGAAGTCGGCGTACGGCGACGTGCAGAAGGCCGACGAGCAGGCGGTCGAGGACGCCCCCGCGACCACGGTCTTCACCGGGTACCGCGCGACGGAGGGTACGGGGCGCGTGGTTCGCGTCAGGCCGCTTGCTCCACCCCCAACCCCCTCCTCATCGCCCGTTGGCACTGGGCAGGAGGCGGAGGGCTCCGCCCGAGGCGACGAGGAGGGGGTTCGGACGTTCCTCGTCGCCCTCGACGAGACGCCGTTCTACGCGAACTCGGGCGGGCAGGTGGGCGACACGGGCACGCTGACCCTCGCGGGCGGCACGGTGTTCCACGTGGAAGACACGACGAAGAGCAACGGCGTGTTCTGGCACAAGGTCGTCGGCGACCCGACGGGGCTCCTCGGCCAGACCGTCACCGCTCGGGTGGACGAGAAGCGGCGGAGGAGCATCCAGCGCAACCACACGGCGACCCACCTCCTGCAAGCGGCGTTGAGAGAAACGTTGGGAAGCCACGTCGCCCAGGCGGGATCGGCGGTCGGTCCCGACCGCCTGCGGTTCGACTTCGCCCACGGGAAGGCGCTGACGCCGCAGGAGATCGAGGCGGTCGAAAGGAAGGTCGTCGAGCGCATCCTCGCCAACGAGGACGTGACGACCTACGAGGACCTGCCCATCGCGGAGGCCAAGGCGCGGGGGGCGATGGCCCTCTTCGGCGAGAAGTACGGCGACCGGGTGCGGATGGTCGAGGTGGGCGAGTTCAGCCGCGAGCTGTGCGGCGGCATCCACGTCCGGACTGCGGCGGAGATCGGGCCGTTCCGCATCGTCTCCGAGTCTTCGGCGGCCGGCGGGGTGCGGCGCATCGAGGCGGTGAGTGGCGAGGCCGCCTACGAGCTGGCACGTCAGGAGTCGGCCCGTCTTCGGGAAGCGGCGGGATTGCTCAAGGCCACGCCGGGCGAGCTGGTGGCGGCGGTGGAGCGTGCCCTCGCCCAGGCGAAGGAGGAAAGGGGGAAGCGGGAAAAGGCGGAGCGGGCGGCGCTCGGTGGAGGCTCGGGTGGGGCCGAGACCATCGAGGTGAACGGCGTGACGCTCTGGGTGCGCGACTTCGGCGACGTCGACCCGAAGATCGCGACCGCCACCGTGGACGACACGGCGGCGCAGGCCCTGAACGGGGTGACCCTCGCCGCCGTGGTCGCGGGGGGCAAGGTCCAGTTCATCGCCAAGGCCGGGGCGGAGGCGGTCGCGAGGGGCGCCCACGCGGGCAACCTGCTGAAGGAGGTGTCGCGGATCGCGGGCGGCGGGGGCGGCGGGCGGGCCGAGTTCGCGACGGCGGGGGGCAAGGACCCTTCGAAGGTCGCGGAGGCGCTTGCGGCGGCGGAGGGGGTGCTGAGGGGGCAGATCGGTTAGCCTCACCCCCTCACGTCTTTCCTCGGCGCGTGTGCCTCGAAAGTCGGAGGGGCCGCGCCGCGAGGAAAATGAGAGGGAGGGTCTGCCGAGAGATGCGCTCCGGTGCGCCCCAGGCAGATGGGGGTGGTCCGATCTGCCGCAACCAAGCCGAACGCGGGAACACCCCCTCCCTCACGGTTCCCCCTGGCGCTCGCGGTGAAGGGTAAGCGGGAATCGTGAGTCCCGCGCCGCGGCTCCAAGGGGAACCATCTCCGGAGGTAGGGGCTTCGGATCGGGTAAACCTCCGCAACGCCCATGGCCCGCTTCGAGATCTCGACCGACTACCTCGTGCGGTTCCTCCGCGACCTGCTCGAGACCCCATCGCCCACCGGCGACACCGAGTACGCCATCGGGTTCGTCGAGGGCGAGCTCGCCTCGATGGGCGTCGCCACCGAGCGGACCGCCAAGGGCGCCCTCCTCGCCCATCTCCCGGGCTTGCGGGAGGACGCCCCCCGCGCCCTCACCGCCCACATCGACACCCTCGGCGCGATGGTCCGCAAGGTCAAGCCCAGCGGACGGCTGCTGCTCACCGCGCTCAACGGCCTGATGTGGCCCACGGTGGAGAGCGAGGGGGTGCAGATCATGACGCGCTCGGGGCGGCAGGTGCGCGGGTCGCTCGTGCTGGCGAACGGCGCGGGCCACGTGAACAAGAAGGCCGCGACCGAGGAGCGCAACGCGGACACGATGGAGGTGCGGCTGGACGAGCGTACGAACTCGGCGGAGGAGTCGCGCCTGCTGGGGATCGAGGTGGGCGACTTCGTGGCGTTCGACCCCCGCGTGGAGACGGGCGAGGCGGGCTTCGTGCGGTCGCGCTTCCTCGACGACAAGGCGTGCGTCGCCTGCGCGGTCGCCGCGGTGAAGGCGCTCGTGGACGCCGAGGTGACGGCGGCGCAGGCGACGACGCTCCTGATCTCGAACTTCGAGGAGGTGGGCCACGGCGGGATGGACGGCCTTCCCGAGGATCTGAAGGAGCTGCTCGTGCTCGACATGGCGTGCATCGGCGAGGGCTTGCAGGGGGACGAGTTCCACGCCTCCATCTGCGTGAAGGACTCCAGCGGGCCGTACAGCAAGCGGCTCTCGGACAAGCTGCGCGACCTCGCCGACCGGCGGGGCATCGACCTGCGGCCCGACGTGTACCCCTCGTACAGCTCCGACGGCTCGGCCTACTGGCGCTCCGGCGGGCGAGCCGAGGTGGCGCTCGTCGGTCCCGGCATCGACACCAGCCACGGCTACGAGCGGACCCACCGCGACGCCTTGGCGGACACGGCCCAACTCGTCGCCGAGTACCTCGTGGAGGAGTAGGCCCCTTGAAGCCGCCCGTCCTCGGTGCGGGTCCGCCCGTCGATCCCCGGCCCGACCTGTGGACCACGGGCGCGATCTTCGGGGTGTCGGGCCTCGGGGTGCTCCTGCTCGACAACCCGCTCGTGCCGCTCTCGCACGAGTTCCAACTCGTGCCCTTGGGCTTGGGCGGGGCGGTGGGGGCGGCGCTGCTGCGGGAGCGGTTCGGCCCCCGGGGGATCGCAGGGTACGTGCTGCTGATGGCTTGGCTCGTGTGGCAGGTCCTTTCGGTCCAGACCACGGGCGGGATCGTGCTGCTGACGGTGGCGGTGTTCAGCCTGACGCGGGCGCTGGTGCGGACGTTCGGAGAGGAGTGAGCGTCATGCACGGGTGACGGGCACGAGGCATCCCTTTACCCGTGGCACCCTACGCTCCCCTTTCCATGCCCCTCCATCTCCAGGACAGTCCTGCCGCCTTCTTCCTCGACGCGAATCGCGTCGAGGCGGCGACGGCGTGGTGCCGGGCTTCGATTCCCCTTGCGCTCGGCCCGGACGAGCTGCCGCGGCTGGCTCGGGCGTTGCGCCGGCTCGCGGGCGAGGGCCACGGGTCGGCGCTGTGGGCGAACGACGGCGGCGAGGTGCGCATCGAGGTGGTCATGGCGAAGCACGGCGAGACGCACTGGTCCGTTCGGCTGCAGGCCCCGCCCGACTTCCTGCACGAGCTGCGGCTCGTGTTCGTGGGTCGGCAGGAAGATTTGCCCAATCGGGCCGAGAGCCTTGGGTGCCACGGGTAAAGAGGGATGGCTCGTGCCCTCCCCACCCGTGTCCGGCAAGCCGCAGAGCACGGGCGGCGGCGGTACGCTTCCCCCGCCTCTGCCCGTGGCACCCTTCCCGAGAGGAAACCCTCTTATATAATTGATCCGTGCCGCTCGCGCCCCTGCTCCTGACGCTCGCCCTCCACGCCCCCACCGACCTCGACGCGCGGCGAACCGCCTTCAGGGCGCTCCTGAAAGACGAGTGGGAGTTCACGCTCCGGCAATCGCCCAAGTCGGCGACCTACCTGGGCGACAAGCGGTACAACGACCGCTGGTCCGACGCTTCTCTGGCGCACCTGGCGCAACTCGATCGCGATCGGAGGTCGTCCCTCCGGCGCTTCGAGGCGATCGACGCTCGCGACTTTCCCGAGGAGGAAGCGCTCAGCCGCACGCTGATGATCCAGCAGCTCAAGGACTACGTGGAGTATCACTCGCTAGGCCTAGACCTCATGCCCGTTACCCAGTTCGGGGGAAGCCACCTGCGCATGCCCCAGGTGATCGGACAAGCGCCCGCCGCGACGCAGAAGGACGCCGACGACTCTCTCGCCCGACTTCGCGGCGTGCCGAAGGTCTTGGAGGATCTGCGCGGCGTTCTGCTCGAAGGAAGACGTCGCAAGCTGGAGCCTCCGGCCTTCCTGCTCGCCAAGGTCGCCGTCCAGTGCCGCGACATCGCGGCGCGCGCGGGGGAGAAGAGCCCCTTCGCCTCGCCCTTGAGCCGGATGCCCGCCCCTCTTGCGGACGCGAATCGCGCCGCCATCGTGGCGGCGATCGACGGACAGGTGCGACCGGCCTACCTGCGCTTCGCCGAGTTCGTCGAGCGGGACTACGCCCCCTTCGGCCGCAAGGAGCCCGGCCTGTGGGCGCTGCCCCACGGCGACCGGATCTATCGCTTCAGCGTCCGACAGGGCACCACGACGGACCGCTCGCCCGAGGAGATCCACCGGACCGGCCTCCGGGAGGTGGCCCGGATCCACGCCGAGATGGACGCCATCGCCCGCGCCCGGGGCTACGCCGACCGAAAGGCGTTCGACGCGTTCCTGAAGACCGATCCCGCCCTCGTCCCCGCCTCGCCCGAGGCGATCTTGAACCGCTTCCGCGGCTACATCGACGGGATGCGGCCGATGCTCCCCAAGCTGTTCAACCGTCTGCCGAAGGCGGCGGTCGAGGTTCGAGCCGTGCCCGACTACGAGGCCTCCGGCTCGGCCTTCGCCTACTACATGCCCGGCGCGCCCGACGGCTCCCGCCCCGGCGCCGTCTTTGCGAACACCGGCGACTACGCGCACCGCTCCCTGCTCAGCGCCGAGGCGACCGCCTACCACGAGGGCATCCCCGGCCACCATATGCAGATCTCGCTCGCCCAGGAGTTGGCGGACCTCCCCGACTTCCGTCGCAACGGCGGCTACACCGCCTATTCGGAGGGCTGGGCGCTCTACTGCGAGGGTTTGGGCAAGGAGCTGGGCCTCTACCGGGACCCGATCAGCGATTACGGGCGGCTGAGCGCCGAGCTTTGGCGCGCCTGTCGCTTGGTGCTCGACACCGGGGTCCACGCGAAGCGATGGACGCGTCAACAGATGGTCGACTACTTCCACGAGAACGCGAACCTCTCGGAGCCGGACGTGCAGGCGGAGACCGACCGCTACATCGCGAATCCGGGCCAAGCGTTGGGCTACAAGGTCGGGCAGATGGAGATTCTCGCGCTTCGCCAGAGAGCCGAGCGTGAGCTGGGGCCGAAGTTCGACCTCCGCGCCTTCCACGACGAGATCCTGGACGCGGGAGCGCTGCCGCTCGACGTTCTGCGTAGCCGGATCGAGGCTTGGATTCGGGCGACGAAGGGGTAAAGGTCGCTCTTGCCCCCTCTCCCCCGGGGGGCAGAGGGGTTCTACGCGATCGTCAGCACGATCTTGCCCGATTGGGCGCCGGAGGCCATGCGGTCGAGGGCGTCGTTCGCGCGTTCGAGAGGGAAGGTCTCGTCCACGTCGGGCACGATCCGGTGCTCGGTGACGAACGCCACGAGGTCGGCGAAGTCCTTCGGTGAGCCCATGGTGGTCCCTAGCAGCGAAAGCTGCTTCCAGAAGACTTTGCGCATGGGGAGCGAGGGCGGGTCGCCGGCGGTCGCGCCGAAGAAGACGATGCGTCCGCCGGGCGCGGCGAGGTCGATGAGCTTTTCGAAGCCCGATCCGCCGGCGGAGTCCACGATCACGTCGAAGGGCTCGTCTAGGCTCTTTTCCCATCCCTCTTCCCGGTAGTCGACCGCCTTCTGCGCGCCCATGGCCTCGGCGCGGGCGATCTTCTCCGCGCCCGAGGTCGTCGCCCAAACCCGCGCCCCCGCGGCGACCGCGAACCTCAGCGCCAGCGACGCCGCCCCGCCGCCCGCGCCGGTGACCAGCACCCGCTCCCCCGCCTTCAACGCGCACCGCGAGAAGAGCGCCCGGTACGCCGTCAGCCCCGCCAGGGGCAGCGCCGCCGCCTGGGCGTCGCCGAGGAACGCGGGCTTCTCGACGAGGTTCTCGACGGGCACGACGACCTCCTGGGCGAAGGTGCCGTCGCGCGGCAGCCCAAGGATGTTGAAGGCGTCGCTCTTGGCATCCTCGCTTGGCCCCCAGTCGAGCGACGGGTTGACGATCACGTTCTTGCCCATCCACTCGGACGGCCCCTGCGTCACCGAGCCCACGCCGTCCGAACCGAGCACGATGGGGAATCCCAGTCCCGCGTACTGCCCCTTGCGGATCCACACGTCGCGGTGGTTCAAGGCCGCCGCTCGCAGCCGCACCACCGCCTGCCCCTCTCCCGGTTTGAAAGGAGGCCGGTCCTCGGGGACCAGGGACTGACCGACGCCGTGCAGGACCATCGCGCGCATACCGGGGTACTACGAGCGCACGTCACCCCTCCTCTTGCCGCCGCGGCGCGAAGGCGACGTCTCACAGCGGAGCCGATCGCGAGCGGGAGGCAGGAGGGGCCGGGGGTGGTGGTCGGGAGCATCGCGTCAACCGTGAACCCCCTCCCCCACGGTTCCCCCTCCTCGTGCCTCGCAAGGGGAACCATCTCCGGCCACAATAGCCCCATGCCCGAACCGGCCGTCGAGACGCGCGAGCTGCGCAAGACCTACGTGCAGCCCAAGCGCGCGCCCGGCCTCGTGGGCTCGCTCAAGAGCCTCGTGCGGGGCGACAAGACGGAGGTGCAGGCGGTGAAGGGCATCTCGCTGAGGCTGGAGCGGGGCGAGCGGGTGGGGTTCCTCGGGCCGAACGGCGCGGGCAAGACGACCACGCTGAAGATGCTCAGCGGGATTCTCCACCCTTCGGGAGGGGAGGCGCGGGTGCTGGGGTTCGAGCCCTGGAGGCGGGATTCCGCGATGCTGCGGAAGATGGCGCTCGTGATGGGCAACAAGCAGCAGCTCTGGTGGGACCTGCCCGCGATGGACTCGTTCGCCGTGCTCAAGGAGATCTACGAGGTGCCCGCCGACCTCTACCGCCGGCGGCTCGACCGCCTGGTCGAGGAGCTGGAGCTGAAGGACAAGGTCCACACGCAGGTCCGCCGACTCTCCCTGGGCGAGCGCATGAAGTGCGAGCTGGTCGCGGCGCTGCTCCACGGCCCGGAGGTGATGTTCCTCGACGAGCCGACGCTGGGTCTGGACGTGGTGAGCCAGAAGCGGATCCGCGACTTCCTGCGCGAGGAGCAGCGGGAGGCGGGGACGACCCTGCTCCTCACGAGCCACTACATGCAGGACGTGACCGAGCTTTGCGACCGTGTGGTCACCATCGACCGCGGCACCGTCGTGTTCGAGGGCACACTTGACGAGATGGCGGCGCGCTTCAGCGACACGCGGCGGGTGCGGCTGACCCTGGAGCGGCCCGTGCTCTCGGAGGATCTCGCCCGCTACGGCCACGTCGTGGAGAACGAGGGCCACGCCGTCGCCCTCGACGTGCCCCGCGCGGAGACGGCGCGGGCGGCGGCGGCGCTGCTGCAGGCGCTACCGGTAGCGGACCTCGCCATCGAGGAGACGGACATCGAGGACGCCCTGCGGTCGATGTTCGCCGAGGGGAAGGAGGCCGACCATGGCGAACATGGCTGACGATCGCGCACGATAGCTCCGGGCGATTGTAGGCCACCGTCAGCGACCTTTCGCGACGGTGCGCTATCGTATTCCGTGCTCCCCGCCCTCACCGTTCCCTGGATCATGCGCGGTCCCGCGCTCGTCGGCCACGCCCCGCGACGCCTGCGGTGGTCCGCCGACGGCGAGATCCTCCGCTTCGAGTGGGCCAAGGCCGACGGCAAGGGCGACCCGGAGTACATGCAGTACCAGGTCCGCCGGGACGGCACCGGCCTCGGACGCGCCACCCCCGAGACCCTCGAGGACCGCATCGCCCGATCGGCCCAGCGCGACGCGGGGCGCACCCTCTATCAGAAAGACGGCGCGCTGTACCTCCGAGAGCCCCAGCAGACCGAAGCGCGGCGGCTCACGGAAGGGTCCTGGGCCTGGGCATACCGCGGGTTCCAGGGCGCGCCCCGCTTCGTGGAGGGCGGCAGGGCGGTGGCCTTCGTGCACGGGGAAGGTTTCTACCGGATCGACCTCGCCACCGGCAAGACGGAGCAGCGGGCCCACCTGGCGCTTCCCGAGCCCACGCAGCCTCGACCGTTCGCCACCGAGAGCCAACAGGCGCTCGCCCGCGCCCAGAGCGTCCTCCGCTACTTCGCGGGAGCGGGAGAGGCCGACCCCAGGCCGACCCCGGAGCGCCGAGCGCGCGAGGGCGAGAAGGGCGGCGTGGCGATCGCCGTGCCCAAGGGCTGGCGAGCGGCGCTCGCCGACGTCGAGATCTCCCCCTCGGGCCGCTACGCGGCGGTGGGCGTGGCCGAGGAGGTCTACCAAGGCCGTGACACCGAGGTGCCGACCTACGTCACGGGCAGCGGCTACACGGGCATGATCCGCTCCTATCCCAAGGTGGGCGACGCTCACGGCACGTCGAGCGTGCTGGTGGCGGACCTGGAGACCGGGTCCGCCACCATCCTCGCCCCGCCGCGACGGGGCTCCGTAGGACGCGCCCGGTGGTCCCCCGATGGCGCGCGCCTCATCGCCTACGCGAATGCCGACGATCATAAGGACGCCTGGATTCTTGCCTACGACCCGGCGAGCGGCGCCTCGAAGGTCGTGTGGGACGAGCACGACGACGCCTGGGTCGGTGGTCCCGGAGAAGGTTTCCTCCAATGGACGCCGGAGGGCCGCGTCGCCTTCGAGACGGAGCGGAACGGCTTCGCGAACCTGTGGTCGATGGCGTCCGATGGCTCCGACGCCAAGCCGCTCGTCGCCGGCAGGTTCGAGGTCTCCAACGTGACCCGCGACGCTCCGCGGGGCCGCTTCGTCTTCGTCTCCAGCGAAGGCTCGCCGTTCCGGCGGCACGTCGACGCCGTGCCCTTCGCGGGCGGGGTGGTCACGAGGCTCGCGGAGCTCTCGGCGGACGAGGACGCGACGTTCGAGGTCGCGCCCGACGGCACCTTGGCGGTGGTGCGGAGCAGCCCCGCCCGGCCCGCCGAACTGTGGATCGGCGGGAAGCAGGTCACCGACACGCCCATCGAAGAGTGGAAGGCGTACCCCTGGATCGAGGCCCCCATCGTCATGGTCCCCGCGCGCGACGGCGCGATGGTTCCGGCGAAGCTGTACAAACCCAAGAAGTGGCGGCGGGGAGGCCCGGCGGTGGTGTTCGTGCACGGCGCGGGCTACCTCCAGAACGTGTACGAGGGCTGGAGCCACTACTTCCGCGAGACGATGTTCAACCAGCTCCTCATGCAGAAGGGCTACGCCGTGCTGGACCTGGACTTCCGCGCCTCCGCGGGCTACGGCAAGGCGTGGCGCACCGCGATCTACCGCCACATGGGGGGCAAGGACCTCGACGACAACGTGGACGGCGCGCGCTATCTGGTGAGGAGCTTGGGGGTGAATCCCAAGCGCATCGGCCTGTACGGCGGCTCCTACGGCGGCTTCCTCACGCTCATGGCGATGTTCAAGGAGGGGGACGCGTTCGCCGCCGGGGCGGCCCTGCGTCCCGTCGCCGACTGGCGGAACTACAACCACAGCTACACCTCGGAGATCCTGAACGACCCGCAGGACGACCCCGAGGCGTACCGGCAGAGCTCGCCCATCGAGTTCGCCGAGGGCCTCAAGGGAGGGCTCCTCATCTGCCACGGCATGGTCGATGTCAACGTCCACTTCCAAGACTCCGTCCGGCTGACGGAGCGCCTGATCGAGCTCGGCAAGACGGGCTGGTCCATCGCCCCCTACCCTGTCGAGGACCACGCCTTCATCCGCCCCGAGAGCTGGACCGACGAGTACCGCCGCATCCTCGACCTCTTCGACCGCACGATCGGCCCCAGCTGGAAGAAGTAGCCAAGCGGCACCCCTCCTCGTCGCCTCGGGGCAACGCTCCCGGCGTTGCGCAAGGTTCCATCGGGCGATGAGGAGGGGACGGGGGTGGAGACCGGGAATGCTCCTCCGCCATGCCTTCGTGTCACCTCGCATGTGCCGATCGACCTACGGCTTCGTTCCCGAGCTTAGATCGGAGATGAAGGGAATCTTTAGCCCAATGGACGCCTTTCGGCAAGACTGCGGACGCCAACCCAAACCACAAAGGAAGGTTTCGACTTTCTCAGGATCGAACCGGCGGACTGCAAAGGGAAGTGGGCCGACGGCACGGGCGAACCCTACACGATGAAGCCCATTCCGGACGATCCGTGGGACGATCCCCGTCTTTACGAGACCTGCGGCAAGGGCTACACGATCCGCTCCCTCGGCGCAGGCGGGGAGCCTGGGGTGACGGCGAGAACGCGGACGTTGTCGAACAGAGCCGACGTTCCACGCGAAACTCTCCGGCGTGGAAAGTGGTTGACAAAATCGCTCGTCGCGGCCTCTCGCCCTCGCCGCGCACCGTGCAAGACGCCCAGGACCGGCGCGGCCGCCTCGCCGAGCGCGCGTCGGCCCACGACGTCTTCCGCAAGCAGGACTGCGAGATCGAAGGCGTCCGCAAACGCATCCCCGGCCTCTTCGGGGCATCGCCCGAGGAGATCGCCCTCCTTCCCTTGAGGGGAGTGCCCGAGAACTCTGGGTCGTACGCGAACGTGGACTCACTCCGCGCCGGCTCGATCGTTCCGGCATGGACCGCACCGACGTACACCCACGCCCTACTCGCTCGCATCCACGATCCCTTCGTTGCCCATTCGATCCGGAACTGGAGTCCGGGCACACCCATGACGTCGAGGACCTTTTCCAGACAAACCGTGGGCTCGCCCTTCTCAAGGTGGTAGATGAACACGTCGCCGCACTGGGCGAAGGCGGCCGGCTCCTCCTGACGAAGGCCCGGCACTTTTCTCCTCG
>CAXTOO010000114.1:0-8236 GCA_964245875.1 uncultured Fimbriimonas sp.
TGGACGTGGTGGGCTACGCCCGCGACGGCGAGGAGGCCCTGTTGCGCATCGCCGAGCTGGACCCTGACGTCGTCACCCTCGATGTGGAGATGCCGCGGCTCGACGGACTCGGCTGCCTCCGCGAGATGATGAAGTCCAAGCCCGTCCCCGCGGTGATGGTCTCGACCCTCACCGCCGCCGGGGCGTCCACGACCCTCGAAGCCCTCTCGGCAGGCGCGGTCGACTTCGTGTGCAAGCCGGACAACGGCTCGATCTCCACCCTTCGGGGCGTTCGCGACGAACTCGTCGCGAAGGTTCGCGGGGCGCATGGCGCAAGGGTCCATCGGACTTTCCGCCCCGTCGCGCGCGCCGCGACGGCGGGGAAGAGCGACCGCGTGGTGCTCGTCGCGAGCTCCACCGGCGGCCCCCGCGCGCTCACGATGATGTTGGAAGGGCTTCCGAAAGACTTCTCCGCCCCGATCCTCGCGGTGCAGCACATGCCCGCCGGCTTCGTCACGCCGCTGGCCCGTCGCCTGGACGAGATCGGCACGGTCGCCGTGCGCGAGGCTAAGCCGGGCGACCGGGTCACGCCGGGCACGATGCTCCTTGCGCCTGGCGGGTGCCACATGACGGTCGATTCGACCGGCGCGCTCCGGTTCGATGATGGCCCCACGGTCCAAGGCGTCCGGCCCGCCGCCGACCGCCTGTTCGCCTCCGCGGCAGACGCCTTCGGCACTCGGTGCGTGGCGGCGGTGCTGTCAGGCATGGGCCGCGACGGGGCCGAGGGCGCGCGGGCGGTTCGCGACGCGGGCGGCACGGTGCTCGCCGAGTCCGAGGAGACCTGCACGGTCTACGGCATGCCCAGGGCGGCGGTTGCGACCGGCGCGGTCGAGCGGTCGGTGCCCATCGACGGAATGGGCGGCGCGCTCGCGGCGACCGTGTCGGGAGGGCGCGCCGGTGCTCGGTAAGGATCGAACGGCTCCCCCTCTCCAAGTGGCTCGTCTTGGAGAGGGGGCCGGGGGGAGAGGCGAAAGGCCCTTGTCTCCACCCCCAACCCCCTCCTCATGTTCCTCTCGGTCGAGCTTGGCGAAGGACGACGCCTCTGCACCGCGGAAAAACGAGGAGGGGGCATTCGACGCCCTCTACGACGCCGTCCAGCGGGCCACCGGCTTGGACTTGCGCGAGTACAAGCAGGACCGACTTCGCCGGCGGCTCCTCTCCTGGGCCGAGGCGCGGGGCGACCACGATCTCGCCGCCCTCGGTCGGCGGCTCGCCAACGATCCGAAGGAGATGCGCGAGCTCCTCGACCGCGTCTCGATCAACGTCTCCGAGCTGTATCGCAATCCCGACCGCTGGGCCGATCTGGAGCGGAAGATCCTCCCCGGCCTCGTCGCGCGCGCGGGAACGCTCCGGTGCTGGAGCGCGGGCTGCTCGTTCGGCGCGGAGGCGCACACCTTGGCGACGATCCTGGAGTGCGGTGGCCACCAGCACTCGATCATCGGCACGGACATCGACGAGGACGCTCTCGCCCGCGCCCGCGCGGGCCGCTTCGACGCCGCCGCCATGCGCGGCGTGCCCTCGAACGTGAAGGAGAAACACTTCTCGAAGGTAGGCGAGGAGTGGCAGGCGGGTCTGGAGATTCGCCGGAACCTCCGGTTCAAGGTCGGCGACCTTCTCCAGGATCGTTTCGAGCGCGACCTGGACCTCATCCTGTGCCGCAACGTGGTGATCTATTTCAACGACGCTGCGAAGGACCGGCTTTACCGACGACTCTTCGAGGCCCTTAGGCCCGGTGGAATCCTGTTCGTCGGCAGCACAGAACGCATCTTCGACGCGAGGGGAATCGGCTATGCCGCGCCTCTCCCCTTTTTCTACCAGAAGCCCGCAAACCTACCGCCCCAGGAGGGGCGCCCCACCCAATGGCGAAACGCATCCTGATCACCGACGACGCCCTCTTCATGAGGGTCACGCTGAAGAACATCCTCATGCAGAACGGCTACGAGGTCGTGGGCGAGGCCGCCAACGGGGCCGAGTCCGTGGCGATGTACGCCCAGCTCCGTCCCGACGTGGTGACGATGGACATCACCATGCCCGAGATGGACGGCCTCACCGCGCTCAAGGCGATCCGCGCCGCCGATCCCGACGCGCGGGTCGTCATGTGCACCGCCATGGGGCAGAAGAGCATGGTCGTGGAGGCGATCCAGGCCGGGGCCAAAGACTTTATCGTCAAGCCTTTCCAGCCCGACCGGGTGGTCGAGGCGCTCACGAAGGCGGCGGCGTGAAGACCGAGTACGTCTCGCCCTTTGCCGAGGCGGCCCGCTCGTGCTTCGCCACGGTCGTCGGCGTCGAGCCCACGCGCGGCGCCCTCTCGGCGCGACCTCAGCTCTTCACGACGCAGCAGATCAACGTCCTCTGCGGCATCACCGGCGACGTCCAGGGCCTCGTGATCTACGGCATGAGCATGCTCACCGCCGACAAGGTCGCGAGCCGCATGATCGGCGCGCCCATCGTGACCTTCGATAACCTCGCCGCCAGCGCCATCGCGGAGCTGGGCAACATGGTCTCGGGCAACGCCGTTTCGATCCTCGCCGACGCGGGCTACGTCGTCGACATCACGCCTCCCACGATCCTGCGCGGCACCAACGTGAGCGTGATGACCCTCAACATCCCTGCCCTCGTGATCCCCCTGGATCTTCCGGAACTGGGCGTGTTCGAGATCAACGTGAGCCTTCAAGAGCGATCGCGGCACCTGCAGCTGGCGGCCTAGGGATCGACGATTTTCGATCGACGGTTGACCGATCGCCCGTCGATCGTCAATAGTCATTCTTCAATGTCCCCGCACGAGCGAATCGCGACCATCGCCCATAGCCCCCGCCTCGTCGCCCGCCTGCCGAGCGGATGGGTCGAGCTCGCTCCCTTCGGGTTCCGCCGCGGCTACTGTCTGCTTCTGGCCGACCCCGTCGTGCCTTCCCTGAACGACGCCGCGCCGGAGGTCCAGCTCACCTTTCTGCGCGACATGGCCCGCCTGGGCGACGCCGTGCGCGCCGCGGTGGGCGCGGTTCGTTGCAACTACTCCATCTACGGCAACCTCGACCCCTTCCTCCACGCCCACATCGTGCCCCGCTTCCTCGACGAGCCCGAGGACCAGCGCACCCTCCCGCCCCTGAGCCTCCCCCTCGCCGTCCGCGAAGATCCGTCGGTGGCGTTCGACCCGGCCAGAGATGGGGATCTGATGGAGAGGATCAAGGCGGAATTGGGAAGGGTGTAAAAGGAGGAAGCGCCTTTCCCCTCTTTCCTTTTCCCTTTTCCCTCATACTTCTTTCCCATGACCCTTCTCGACGCGGGCGCGATTCGGCGGACCCTCGGGCGCATGGCGCACGAGATCCTGGAGGCGAACCAGGGGGCCGAGGGCCTCGTGGTGGTCGGCATCCTGCGCCGCGGATGGCCCATGGCGAAGCGCCTCGCCTTCCTCATGACCCAGATCGAGGGCACCACCGTCCCCTGCGGCAAGCTCGACGTCCGCCCCTTCCGCGACGACCGTCCGAAGATTGAGGGCGAGGGCGACACCAACATCCCCTTCGAGGTGACCGGCAAGACGGTGATCCTCGTGGACGAGGTGGCCCAGACCGGTCGCACCGTGCGCGCCGCCCTCGACGCCCTCACCCGCCACGGCCGCCCCAGCGCCGTGCGCCTCGCCGTTCTCGTGGACCGCGGCGGGCGGGAGCTTCCCATCCGTGCCGACTACGTCGGCACGGTCGTCGCCCCCGCGAAGGACGAGCGCGTGCTCGTCAAGATGCACGAGATGGACGGCGAGGACGCCGTCGTGTTGGAGAAGCCCTAAGCCCTTTCCGCTTTCGTTCTTTTGTACTTGGAAAGGGCGTTTGAGGGCGTTCTTCTCACCGCAGAGGACACGCAGAGCGCCGAGGGGCATCGACTTCTCCGACAGCGGGCGACGGTTTTGTCAGCCATGACCGGGGTACGTTTCGCGTCCCGTTCGTTTTTCCGCACTGTTGCCCCCTCCCCACGATTCGTTCTAAAGGGCTGAGGTCCGGCCCCGGGTTTCCCGATACCTTTGCTGGGTCCCAACCATGAACGCCTTCCGCCCTCTCCTTGCCCTTGCCCTCCTGAGTGCCGCCTTCACCGCGCGGGCCAATCTCATCGACTTCGACTCGGCGACCGGCAACGTCGGCAACCGATACCTCCTCTCCGACGGCGTCTCGTTCGTGGGCGCCCTGTCGTTCGCAACCGGCGGTGCGCCCACGGCGCCCAACGCCCTGTACCACGACGACGCGACGATCACGGTCAACAGCCCCGTCAACGTGCTGACCACGAGCGTGGGGATCGCCTACCGATCGACGAGCGGCCAGACCGGCGGCGTCCCGACGCTCTCGGTTTTCACCGGGTTGAACGGAACCGGAACCGCCCTCGCGACGCTCACTCTGCCGGACACCGCGACGTTCGCGACGGTCACCCTGCCTTTCGCGGGAAGCGGCCGCTCGTTCGTCCTGACCGACTCGTCGTACAGCCGCATCGTCTACGACAACCTTGCCTTCACGAGCCAGCCCGTCCCGGAGCCGTCCGCCCTCGCCGCGCTCGGCCTTGGCGCGGCGATACTCCTGCGCCGCCGACGCCCCTACTCCGCGTAGCTGTCGTCGTCCGGGGCCTTCTTCAGGAACGCCTCGATGAAGCCGTCGAGGTCGCCGTCCATCACCGCCGTCACGTTGCCCGTCTCGTGGCCCGTGCGGTGGTCCTTCACCATCGTGTACGGCTGCATCACGTACGAGCGGATCTGCCGACCCCACGCCGCCGGGCCGCCCTCGCCCTTCAGGACCTGGACCTCCTCCGCCGTCTTCGCCTTCTGGACCTCCACGAGCTTGCCCAGCAGCGTGCTCATGGCGGTCGCGCGGTTCTTGTGCTGCGAGCGCTCGTTCTGGCACGACACCACGATCCCCGTCGGCAGGTGCGTGATGCGCACCGCCGACTCCGTCTTGTTCACGTGCTGGCCGCCCGCGCCGCCCGCCCGCAGGGTCTCCACCTTCAGGTCGTCCGGGTCGATCGCCACCTCCGACTCCTCCACCTCCGGCAGCACCTCCACCTTCGCGAACGACGTGTGGCGCCGAGCCGCCGCGTCGAACGGCGAGATCCGCACCAGCCGGTGGACCCCCATCTCGTTCTTCAGGAAGCCGTAGGCGTTCTCGCCCTGGACGTGGAACTGCACGCCCCGGTACCCCGTCACATCGCCCGGCGTGTCGCTCACGATCTCGATCTTGTAGCCGTGCCGCTCCGCGTACCGCGTGTAGGTCCGCGCCAGCATCGCCGCCCAGTCGCACGCCTCCGAGCCGCCCGCGCCGGCGTTGATCTCCAGGAACGCGTTGTTCGCGTCGTGCTCGCCGTTCAGCAGCGTCTTCAGCTCGTACGCATCGAGGTCCGTGATGAGCTTGAGCGCCATCGCGTCCGCCTCGCGCTCCGTCTCCTCGTCGGCCTCCAGCCGGAGCATCTCGTACAGCTCCGAGACGTCGCGCTCGGTCTTGTCGAGCGCGAGGTAGGGACTGGCGATGCCCTTGAGGCGGCTCATCCGCTTGAGGAGCACGTTCGCCGCCGCCGAATCCTCCCAGAAATCGGGTTCGGAGGACTTCGCCTCCAGGTCGTCTAGCTCGCGTTGCAGGTGAGGCAGGTCAAAGATGCCCCCTGATCGCGTCCAGGCGGGCCCGCGCCTTGGACAAAGATTCCTGTTGATCTAGGTTCAACATAGTCCTTACAGAGTACCCCTTTTCGGCTCCCCCTCTCCAAGGGGGCTCGTCTTGGAGAGGGGGAGCCGAAGATCAGATCTTCGCGGACTTGCGGGCGCGGGCAAGCTCTTGGAGGAGGCCGGTGGGGCCGGCGTAGCCCACGAGGCCGCCGACGGCCTTGCCGTTCGCGATGAGGCGGATGTCGGGGATGCTACCGACGCCGCATCGCTGCGCGATTCCCGGCTGCCGGTCGACGTCGACGCTCACGAGGATGACGTTCTTCGCGGCCTTCTTGAAGGCGGCGGTGGGGAAGACGTCGCGGCGGTACATCTGGCAAGGGCCGCACCAGGTCGCGTTGAAGTCCACGAGCACGAGCCTGTGCTCCTTCTTGCCCCTAGCGACGGCCTTGAGGAGGTCGGAGGTCCAGCCGGGGTCGACGGGGACGGGGGGCGCGAGGAGGAGGGCGGCGAGGAGCGGGGGCATGGTCTATTGTGACGCTTGCGGGCGGGGGGCTGTGCCCGGCACCGGCTGGAAGCCGGTGAGACGAGGGGCCGGAGGTGCCTCCTGGAAGGAGGCACCACAATGAAGGAGTGGAGTTCACCTACGACCTCGCGGGAGCGCGGCGGGCCGCGGAGGCGGGGCTTCTCGCGGATTGGCTGCAGGGCAAGGTCCTGCGGGAGGGCAAGGCGAACCGGCCCCTGGCGGCGATCCTGCGGGGGCAGAGGCCTCTGTTGCACGGGCCGACGCTCGTGCCGGTCGAGGGATTGGAGCGCATCGCGGGCGGCGAGTCGCACTTCAAATACCCCGTGCCGATGGCGCAGTGGGAGCGGGAGATCGCGCCGATGATGGCCCAGACGCCGGCGGAGCGACCGCCGGTCCTGCTGCGCTACGGGAACCATGTCGCGGACGGCAACCACCGGGTCGACGTGGCGGCGCGGCGGGGCGAGAGCCACGTGTGGGCGATCGTCTGGGAGGACTCCGACCCGATGTGGCGCGGCTGGTGGACGCCCTTCCCGCCGGACGTCTCGCCGACCTTCGAGGCGCGCGGGGAGCTCTTCGTGGCCCTGTCGAAGGGCGAGGCGGTGGGGTCGTTCCGGCTCACGCCGGAGTTCGGCGGGCTGACGCTGCGGCGGATGTTTGTCGAGCCGGCGTGGCGGGGGCTTCGGCTGGGCTCGCGGATGCTGCGGGTGGCGCGTCCGATGATGGACGGTCAGGTGGTCCACTGCCTCGCGTACCCCGAGCTGGCGCGGTTCTACGGCGAGGCGGGCTTCGCGCCCGTCGATCCCTCGGGCCTGCCCAAGGGCCTGCGGGCGCGGTGGGCGTCGTTCGGGGACGCGCAGGGCCGCATTGCGCTTCGGCGCGAGGCGTAGGCTTCGAGAGACGCAGGCGGGACGCCTACGCCACAATCAACTGCCCCATGCTTTTCCCCTTCGCTCCGCCCGCGCTCGACATCGACAACCTCACGCCCGGCGAGACGGTGCGCCATCCGCTCCTCATCATCCGCGGGACGTGCCCCGGCAATGCCGTGATTGCGGGCACGTCGTGGCGGGCGATGACGAAGTGGCCCCAGACGGACGGCCATTACGCGGCGGCGGTCGAGCTCAAGCCGGGGCCGAACTTCGTGCTCGTGCAGTCGGCGCGAGACACCCTGAAGGTCGAGGTCGACTACCGGCCCATGACCACGCCCTACCGGGTGCGGACGGTCTACCTCGTCGCGAAGGACGAGGGGACGGAGTACGACGGTCCGCCCGCCGCCGACCGGACGCGCTACCGCGAGAAGCTCGATCTCGCGCTGAAGATGATGCAGTCGGTCGCCGCCGAGAGCATGAGGGAGGCGGGCTACGGGCGCAAGACGTTCCCGCTCGAGCTCGGGCCGGACGGCAAGGTCGTGGTGCATCTCGTGCGCCTGGACTCGACCGGCGATGTGCTGCGGAGCCTCGACGGCAACGCGCTCTGGGGCCGCTTCCACGAAGAGATGTCGCGGCAGTTCGACTACGGCGTGGACAAGGTGTGCGGCGTGATGGGCTTCACCCGCTGGCAGCCCGTCGTGGGGAAGGCGCTCGGCCACACCGCGCTGGGCGGGGGCGGGCTGGGTCTCTTCGGGGGCGGAACGCTGTGGAGCTACCCCGGTTCAAGGGGGGACATCCCGCAGGTCTTCGCGGACGGGACGGCGGTCGACCCGAAAGTCGAGATGGACGACTCCGGCCTTCGCGGCACGGTCTGGGCGTCGGCGGCGACGGGAATCGGGGCGATGCTCCACGAGATGGGCCACACCTTCGGCCTGCCGCACTCCTCCGACCCGCGGAGCGCGATGTCGCGGGGCTTCGACGGGTTCAACCGGCGCTTCGCCGCGTACGAGCCGCCCTCGAAGAATTCGCCGGGTGGGGCGGTGTCCGCCAAGGACGCGACGCACTACGACCCCTTCGAGGCGGCGCGGCTGAACCTGAACCCTTGGTTCCAGCCGGACGGCTTCCGGGGGCTGCGCTTCCCGGCGTCGTTGCCGCCCCGGGTTTCTTTCGAAGGGGACG
>CAXTOO010000114.1:8246-11502 GCA_964245875.1 uncultured Fimbriimonas sp.
GAGGTGGTGGTGAGCGCGCCGTACGGGCTGGGGTTGGTGGGGGCGGTGCGCGAGGGGAAGCCGGGGGTGTACAAGGAGTTCAAGGGGGAGACCGCGGCGCGGCTGAGGCGCTCCGAGCTGGGCGAGGGGGAGGCGGGCCTGATCGTGGTGGACCGGAACGGCAACCAGGCGGAGGCGAAGCTGCCGTAGTCGCGTCACCCCTCCTCGTTTTTCCGCGGCGGGGAGGGGGCGCCCCCTTCGGTTTTCACCGCGAGGAAAACGAGGAGGAGGGTCCACCGAGGGATGCGCTCCGGCGCGCCCCAGGTGGATGGGGGTGGAGCCAAGGAGCGTTTCGCCGCATTGCTCCACCCCGGCTCCTCCATCCACCTGGGAGGCGACGCCAGCGGACTTTGGCGGACCCTTCCCGCGGGCGTGTTCGGACCACCGCCTGGAAGGCGGAGCCACGGGCAAGAGGAGGGGTGACGGGATTACGTCATAATCCCCTGTGGCCGACACGCTGCTGGGGCGGACGAACCGGGCGTTCCCGCCGGTCTGGCTGAGCCTCTCCGCCCCCCATTCGGGCCAGGAGGGGGCCATCGACGCCCTCGCCGAGGCGGGGCAGGCCGCCAACGTGCCGATCGACATCTCCGGCAACCCCGCGCTGTGGGGCGGGCGGCTGCGCGGCGACGATTCGCTCTTCCTCACCGCGATCTCCACCGCGGCCTACGAGCGGGCGAACGACGACCGCCACGCGGGCGACCTCATGCAGGCGCACCTGCTCGAGACGCTCTCCGCCATCGGGCGCGATTGGATCGACGTCTACTTCCTGCGCATCCGGCGCGCGGTCGACGAGGCCCAGCTCTCGGGCGCGCTGGAGGCGATCGAGCTGGCGCGGCAGGAGGGCCACATCCGGCACCTGGGGATCGTCTGCGATGGGTCGTCGCTCGCGACGCTCGGCATGTGGCAGTTTCACGACGCCTTCGACCTCCTCCTCGTGCCCCGAAACCACCACGACGACGAGGCGTACCGCACCCTCGCGCCGCTCGCGAGGGAGCGGCGGGTGGGGGTGGTGACGTCGAGGCCGTTGAACTGGGGATGGGGCTTGCCGTTCCCGGCGCTTGAAGGCGGAGGGGCGAGGGCGGAGGCCGCAGAATCCTCCACCACTCACCCGTCACCACCCACCCGTCGCTCTTCTCTCGCCCAGGCCGCCATCGGCGAGTTCGCGCGGGAGCACCCCGTGCTCGTCGGGGTGCGGACGCCGGAGGAGGTCGCGGCCGCCCTCGCCTCGCCGGGCGTCTTCGTGGACGACCTCCCCGCCCGCCTCGAGCCGCTGAGGGAGCGATTCGAGGCGGAGGCGACGTGGCTCTCGATGGAGGAGCCTTGGCTGGGCGCGGCAAGGCGGCGGGCGCGGGAGATGGCGCTTTGACGCGGGAGGAGTTCTCGAACTTCCTCCTGTTCGCGGCGATCCTATCGGGCTTGCTCGGAGTCGTCAACCTTCTCCGGCCCAAGAAGCGATGGCTCGGCGCGGGGGCGGTTCTGCTCGGCGTCGCGACGATGCTCTACCGCCAGAACGACCTTGCCCCGACGACGGTCGTCGTGTACGTCCTCGCGATCCTGTGTGTCGTGAGGGACGGCGCGAGCCGGGTGGGGAGAAGGGCTTGAGGGTCGGGGTGGTGGGCCTCGGGGCCGCGGGCCTGCGGGCGGCGATGCTGCTGGAGCGGGCGGGCCACGAGGTGCTGGGCTTCGAGGCGCGCGACCGCCCGGGGGGGAGGATCCACACCGTCGAGCCGGTGCCGGGCGTCGTCTACGACGCGGGCGGCGAGTGGATCGACGCCGACCACCACCGCTGCCTCGCGCTCCTGCGCGAATTCGGGATGGAGCCGGCGCCCGCGGGCAACTGGCCCAAGCGGCTGGTGCACGGGGGCCGCACGACCACCGACGACCTTCTTTGGAACGAGGCGCTGGAGGACGACCTGCGCGTCGAGGCGGCGGCGCGGGAGCTCTGCCGGGGCCTGCGAACGCCGGTGTGGGAGAATCCCGGCGCGCGGGAGTTGGACGACGCGAACCTCGCGGACTTCGTCCGGGAGAACACCACGAGCGAGCGCGGCCGCTGGTGGACCAACGCGAAGCTGCGCAGCGACGAGGGCGACGACCTCGACCGGATCGGCCTGCTCGGCTGGCTTACCGGCTTCATGCAGTACCTCGACCGCGAGGGCGACGAGATGAGCGCCTACCGCTTTCCCGGCGGCGCGGGCCGGACGACCGACCGGATGGCCGCCTCGCTGAAAGGCTCCGTCGAGTACGGTCGGGTGCTGGAGCGGGTGCGCCAGAGCGGGACGGGCGTGCGGCTGACCTTCGAGGGCGGCGGGGAGGCGCGGGTCGACCGGGTCGTGATCACCCTGCCGCCGCGCCCTCTGGAGCGGGTCGTGTTCGATCCCGCGCTGGGCGTCGGTCGGCGTTGCGCGGTGGAGGCGTGCGGCATGGGCCGCTCGGTGAAGATCGCGTGGCACTTCGACCGCGCGTGGTGGCGGGACGAGGAGTGGGGGGGCGCGATGCTGTGCGACGGGCCGCTCCAGCAGACCTGGGACGCTTCGATGGGAGAAGGCGCGGTCTTGATGGCGTACATCAACGGCGACGAGGCGGCGCGCTGGGCCGCGCTGGGCGACCCCGTCGCGGCGGGCCTGTACGAGCTTTCCCAACTCTCGCCCCGCGCGAAGGAGCACTTCAAGGGCGGCTGGTTCCACGACTGGATCGGCGACCCGTTCTCGCGCGGCGGCTTCAGCCACCTCGCGCCGGGCTACGTCCTCGACCATCTCCAGCACATCGCGCCGCCGGAGAGCCGCGTCCACTTCGCGGGCGAGCACGCCTCGAACTGGGTGGGCTTCATCGAGGGCGCGCTGGAGAGCGCCGAGCGCGTGGCGGAGGAGATCGAACGGTCGTAGCGATGCACCTCCATCAGAACCTCCTCTTCGCGCTCACCGGCGAACTTCAGAACATCCTCGTCGAGGACGACCGGGTCGTCGCGCGGGGCGCGGACGTCTCCGCGCCCGCCGACGTGCCGCGCACCGACCACGGCGGACGGCGGATCATCCCTGCGTTCGTCGACTCCCATTGCCACGTCCTGCCGACCGGCCTCGACCTGCTGAAGCTTCACCTCGGTCCCGCCGCGACCAAGGACGAGGTTCTCGACTCCGTCCGCGAGCGTCACCGCGTGCAGCCCGAGGGCTGGCTGCACGCCGTCCACTATGACCAGAACCGCTACGGGGCACACCTGACC
>CAXTOO010000115.1:0-11431 GCA_964245875.1 uncultured Fimbriimonas sp.
GGAGGGGCTGAAACGGAACGCGCGGATCAACCGGGGCAACGCGTAGCGGAGGCGCCTCGGCTACGCCAAATCTTTCGCGACGACGCCGACGATCCAGGCCTCGTCGCCGCAGCCGGCCTCGTGCCAGTCGTAGAGGAAGCCGTCCACGAGCGGGGCGTCGGGGAGTCGGCGGGAGAGGGCAAAGGTGGGCATCCAGGCCTCCTCGATGACCGGGTAGCAGTCGCTGGGCATGGGCGGCTGCGCGAGGCGGTAGTCGTCGCTCACATCGACCACGCGCACGAGGGTGAGATTGTGCTCCCAGAGATTGCCGTCCAGCGTCGCCATGCGTGTTCCCTAGGCGTTAGGACGGACGGGCTTGGGGAAAAGGTGCAGAACCGTCCGCCGCCCGCCGAAGATTCCATGGGGACTCTCCATGGCAAGCACAAGCGGCATCTCGTTCAGCGGTCTGAGCTCAGGGCTCGACACCGACAGCATCGTTACCGCGCTCACGGGGGCGGAGACCACGCGCAAGAACGCGCTCCAGACCAAACAGAACAGTCTCAAGCTCAAGCAGACCGCCTACGCGACGGTGAAGTCGCAGATGTCGGGCGTCGCGCGGGCCGCGGGAACGCTGAACACCGCCAGCACCTACTCGACCTTCGCGGGCACGACCGGCGACTCGAACGTCGCGACGATCGCAACGACATCGTCGGCCGCGGTCGGGTCGTACAACCTGAACGTGACGGTCCTGGCGAAGGCGAACAAGGTCGCCACGTCGCCGCAGGCCGACACCACGACCGCGCTGGGCCGGGTCGGCGTCGCCAGCATCAACGGCAAGGCGCTGAAGATCGAGTCGAGCGACTCGCTCGCGAACGTCGCCCAGAAGATCAACGGCCTCGCCGCAGGCTTGACCGCCAGCGTGGTGGACGGCGGAAGCGGGCGGGCGTACCTAACGCTGTCGTCCGGGACCACGGGCGTCGCGAACGCCGTCTCCGCCGCGGACCTGAGCGGCACGGTGCTCAAGGACCTCGGCCTCGTGGGGACCGCCGCGACGGTGCGGCAGGCCTCGGGCGAGACCGCCAGCGGCTTTTCGTTCACCGCGAAGAACGTCGCGATCGGGGGCATGATGGGCGCGACCGGACTCGCCGCCTCGACGATCACGGTGGGCGGCGCCGACGTCTCCATCGATCCCGCGACGGACACCCTCGACGACGTGGCGACGAAGATCAACGCGGCGGGCATCGCGGGCGTCACCGCGACGGTCGAGGCGGGCACGAAGGACGGCGCGACGGTCTACAGCCTGAAGATTTCCGGCTCGGGGACGCCCCCGGCGATGTCCGACTCGGGCGGGCTGCTCAAGGGGCTGGGCATCCTGCGGTCCACTCCCGCGAACGAGCTGGTCGCGGCGCAGGACGCGGCGTTCACGCTCGACGGGGTCTCGCTCACGTCGTCGACGAACGCGGTAACTGGCGTGATCGCGGGGGCGACGCTGACCCTGAAGAAGGCGGGCGACACAAGTGTGTCGCTGGCGAGGGACACGGCCGCGATCACGAACGGCGTGCAGGGGCTGGTGACCGCGGCGAACACGCTCTTCAGCACGATCAAGGCTTACAGCTCGTTCGATAAGAGCACCTACGCGACGGGCGTGCTATTCGGCGATTCGCTCGCGAACCAGGCGAAGGACTCCGTGCGCAGCCTTCTGTTCTCGGACACGCCCGGCGTCACGGGGAGCCTTCGAAACCTCGCTTCGGTCGGCATGGGGCTGGACACGGACGGCAACGTGACGCTGGACGGCAACAAGTTCCAGGCCGCCCTGGACAAGGACCTGGCGGGGATCCAAGCGCTGCTCCAGTCGCTCGGAACGGGCTCGAACTCCTCGATCAAGTACGTGTCCGCGACGAGCGCCGCCCAGGCCTCGCCCTCGGCGAGTCCCTACGCGGTGAACATCGCGCAGGTGGCGACACGCGCGAGCCTGGTGGCGGGCACGGCGCAGACAGGGCCGCGGAGCACGGCGGAGACGCTGACCTTCCGCGGCTCGGCATTTGGGGCGTCGGGCATCGGGGTGGATTTCGAGGTGGGCACCGACCTCGCGACCACGGTCTCCAAGATCAACGCCGACAGCCGCCTGAAGGACCTCGTCACGGCGAGCGTGGAGAACGGTCGGCTGCGGATCGACGCCAAGAAGTACGGCACGGCGGGCGACTTCACGTTGGCCTCCAACTTCGCCTCGTCGGACTCCAACAGCGGCGTGGGCGTCGGCGGGGAAGGGACGTACGTGACGGCGCTGAACGTCGCGGGCACGATCAACAACGAACCGGCGACGGGCAACGGCCAGTTCCTGAGCGGCAACGTGGGCAACGCCCACACGCAGGGGCTGCAGATCCAGTACTCGGGGACCACCCTCGGCAACGTGGGCACGATCGCGTACTCGCGCGGGGCGGCGAGCCGGATGTCGGACCTCGCGAGCTCGTTCACGGACTCGCTGAAGGGCTTCTTCACGACGGCGGACTCGAGCCTGCAGACGCAGATCGACAGCCTGAACAAGGACATGGCGACGATCGACGACCGGATCGCGTCGAAGACGAACGAGCTCAAGCTTCGGTTCGCCTCGATGGAGGACGCGATCGCGAAGCTGAAGACGACGTCGAGCACGGTGTCTTCGATGCTTTTGAGCAACAATTCTTCCCAGTAGGACTCAGAGGACGGACGAGTCTTACGGCCTATACGCGGAGAAGGACCTCCTCTCGGCGGAAGAGGCGGACCGCCGCGAAGAGGGCGACGGCCGCGAGGACGACGCCCAGGGAGACCGGGCCGAGGACCGAGAGCGCGGTGGCCTTGCCGAGAAGCACCGAGCGGATGCCGGAGGTCGCGCCGAGGATCGGCACGAACGGAATCCAGGGCGCGCTCGCGAGATCGGTGAGGCCGATGACCTGGCTGAAGACGGCGGGGATGAGGACGATCAGGTTGAGGATGCTCAGGTAGGTCTGCGCCTCCCGCGTGTTGCGGGCAAAGGAGCTGACGGCGATGAGCAGCCCCGCGAAGGCGGCGGCGAGGGGGAGGAGGATGAGGAAGATCTCCGCCGCGCCGACGGGCGTGATGCCGAGGCCGCTCTTGAACAGGAGGTCGCTTCCCGGCAGCTTGGCGGCGGCGGAGACGACGAAGCCGAGGAGGCCGCTGATCGCCGCCGCGACGCACACGGTGGCGAGGGCGAGGAACTTGCCCAGCACGATCTCGGTTCGCTTCACGGGGGTGATGAGCAGCGTCTCGAGGGTGGATCGCTCCTTCTCGCCCGCCACGAGGTCGGAGGCGAGGGCGACGCCGCCGGTGAAGGTGAAGAGGACCAGGAGATAGGGAAGCAGGCTCACGAGGATGCCGCTCGCGCCGCCGCCCTCGCCCACTTGGACCGGCTTTTCGTCGAAGGCGATGGGCGAGAGCTGCTCGGGCTTCAGCCCAACGCTTGCGATCGTGGTGGCGACCTTGGCGGCGATCTGCGGGGCGAAGGCCATCTCGAACGAGGCCTTGGCGATCTGCGCCGCGTCCTCCTTGGGGTCGAAGCGCAGGACGACTTGCTCCTGACCGCCCGTCGCGGGCGCGAACCGGGCGAGGAGCCGCGCCTTGCCGTCCTGGATCAGCTTCAGGCCCTCCGCCTCGGAGGGAACCTCGACGATCTCCAGGTTCTTCGCCTTTCGGAGCTCGGCCATGAGGGGGCTGTTGGAGGCGACGACGTGGACCTTGCGCTTCGAGTCCTTGCCCATGACGCCGCCCATGAAGCTGAAGAGGGAGATCATGAGCGCGACGATGAAGAGGGGCATGACGGTCGCGGCGTTGCGAACGCGCTTGTCGCGCACGATCTCGCGCAGCTCCTTGAGATAGACCTGGAGGATCGGGCTCACGCAAGCCCTCCCAGCGCCCTTTCGAAGCGGACCAGCTTGAGAAACGCGCCTTCGAGGGTCGCCTCGCCGGTCTGCGCCTTGAGCGACTGGGCGGAGCCGGAGCCGACGAGGCGCCCGTCGTGGACCACCGCGACATCGTCGCAGAGCCGCTCGACCTCGCTCATGATGTGGGTCGAGAAGAGGATCGTCTTGCCGCGGTCGCGGGCCGCCTCGATGAACTCCAGGGCCGCCTGGCTCGCGACGACGTCGAGGCCGGCGGTGGGCTCGTCGAAGAACATCACGGGCGGGTCGTGGAGGGTGGCGCGGGCGATGGAGACGCGCTGCTTCTGGCCGGTGCTGAGCTTGTCGCAGAGGCGGTCCTCGAAGGGGCCGATCTCCAATCGGGCGATGGCGTCGTCCAGCCTCGCCTTCAGGTCGGCGCCCCTGAGGCCGTAGAGCCCGCCGAAGTAGCTCAGGGTCTCGCGGGCGGTGAGGCGTCCGTAGAGCGCGGTGGAGGTCGAGAGGAAGCCGATCCGCGCGCGAACCGCGCCGGGATCCTTTGTGACGTCGATGCCGTCGACGGTAGCCGTTCCCGAGGAGGGGGTGAGGACGGTCGAGAGCATCCTCAGGGTGGTGGTCTTGCCCGCGCCGTTCACGCCGAGCAGTCCGAACACGCGGCCCGGATGCGCCTCGAACGAGAGGTTGTCGACCGCGACGACGGTCCCGCCCCCCTTGTCGACGAAGCGCTTGGTCAGTCCCTCGGTCCGGATCATGTGCGGATAGTGTAGCGGCCTGCCGAAGTCGCGGACGTTCCCACCCTTCGAGGCCCCCCTCACCGCCGAGGGTCTCCGGCGTCGTCTTCGCGTTCGAGTGATATCAGAACGGGGGTTTCGCAGGTTCAAGCGGCCTTCGTCGGTCGCTTTGCGAGAAATTTTGTTCAGATTAGATTTTCTGTGTTCGTCAGGGATTCCAGGGGTGAAGTGGCTCGCACCTCATTCCGCCGCGAGACGGCGGAAAGTCAACCCTTGGAGATGGGCGCCGGGGAAGAGACCAAGAGGGTTTTCATGGGAAAATCGAACAATGGCGCTTGTAGAAGTCGCAAGGACCGCTCACGATGTGTACCGTCATCCGGGCACAAGGCATTCGTATCGGGATGATCCAGAGGCTTTATGCACCGACGCTCCTCCTGCGCCCTCCGCGCCCTCGCGCTTGTCACCGTCCCCGCAACCTCGATCGTGGCCCTGGCCCAACGGCCCGGCGGTCCTCCGTCCGGCGGGAGTTGGATCGTGGAGTACAACGCGAATGGCGGCGCGGTCACCGTCGGCGGCTCCTCCACGCGCTGGGACGACCGCATCCTGACTGACGCCAGCGGCTGGTACTCCAGCCCGAACTCCGTCGGGGGCTACGACCATCCGGGAGGAAACCCACCCGGCAGCATCAGCGTCACCAGCGCGGGCGGTCCTAAGATCCGCCTGCGCTGGACGGGGAGCGGATCGCCGCCCGCCGTCGCGTGGCTTCTGGTCGACTCGACGGCGTCTTGGAGCTCGTCGAACGGCTTCGGGAGCGCCAACAACGGCTTCGGCGGCCAGCCCGTCCCCATCACGGATGGCCAGAAGAGATCCGGGAAGCACGTCGTCCGGCTCGTCGGGGGCACGACCCGCGAGTGGTCGACCGGGGTGAGCGCCACCGCCACCGCGAGCGTCAACATCATCGGCACCCTGACCGACCGGGGCGCCACCCTCGAGCGCGTCGGGGGCGGGGACGTCACGATCGACGGCAACGCCTACACCGGCAACACGCTCCTGAGCTGGGACACCGCGGACGGGGTCAGCCCGGGGCCGAACGTCCAGAGCCTGAAGGGCTCCTACTTCGGGACCTGGAGCAAGAAGGCCGACGGCACCAACGACGTGAGCGTCGCGTGGTCGGGCGCGTCGACGGGCGGCTCCGCCCCGACACCGGTCAACCTGACGCCGAGCACCTACGCCCCTTCGCCCGGAGGCACGATGCCCTACGCCGACGGCATGGGGACGAAGAAGACCCAGACCTGGAACTACTCCGTCCACGACAAGGACGGCACCGACCTCGCGCTCACCTTCCAATGGATCTGCCACTACGCCTTCGAGGACTTCATCGAGAATCCCCCGGACCCCGACTCGGGAACCTTCCGTCCAGGCGAAGCAAGATAAGAGCGCAATTTCGTGGCGGGCGAGTCCGGCACAGTCGCGATCACTGCGGGCAACTTGGCCGCAACGACGAGCTACGAGGCGGATGGAACGCACAGCGGGGTCCCTCACGCCGACAAGTACGTGGGGATCGCTGCATATCTGGCACGTGCCGGAAAGACAGCCCCCAACAATTGGAGCGCATCGAGTTACCCTGTCAGCGCCACCATCGCAGGCTCTTACGGCTACCGTTATTTCAGAAGTTGGAAGGGGCACGTTGGGAACGCGCTCTCCTGGAACGCGGCGGGCGAAGGTCTGCCTCAGACGTTCGCCTACTTCCTCGACAATGAGTCTCAGTTTGGTGGAGAGCCGATCAAGCCGCAGGGGTCGATGTAAGCCATGGTCCTTCCTCTGTTCGTCGTCGCTCTTCTCAGAAGTGCTCCCTCGTACCCAAGCGGCCTGCCCCCGTTCTCCCGTGCGCTAGGCCGTCCGCTCGCGTGGGACCCCTATGGGGCCTACGGCCTCGACGCGGAGGGTCCGGTTCCCAAGGCCGACGCCGAGATCCTCGCGCAGGTCCAGGCGGGTGAGCTCGGGAAGGCGGAGGTGCTCTGCCGCAATCGGCTCAGGGCGGACGGCAGCGACGTCCTTCCCGCTTGGGCGCTGGGCCAGATCGTCCGGGTGCGCCGAACGGGCGCGGACGAGTACCGCCGCTTCGTCGAAGGGCACGTCGCGGAACCCGCCTCGCCGGCGGTGCTCCTCTACCGCCTGCACGTGTGCCGCTCTGCGTTCAACGGGACGATGGGGCTACCCTACACGAAGGACAAGTTCGACCGGCGGCAGGTCGTCTACGGGGAGATGAGGACCCTGTGCGACCTCCTTCGCCCCTGTGCCGACGCTCACCTCGGGGTCGCCATCGCGATCACCCAGATCAGTCCTTCCTACGCGCTTTCCAATCGTGCCACCTTGGAGTCGTATCGCCGCGCCAACCCGAAGGGAGCCGACGTGAGGCCCCTGCTCTGCCAAGCCTACAACGGGGGCGTGGGATACGGCCTCGCCGTCTTCGAAGACGGGCATCGAGAAAAGCTGTCCCATCCCGACGAGCCCCAGCCTAAGAAGGCGCTGGAGGTCGCGCTCTCGATCCTCAAGGACCGGCCGGACGATCCGCTCGGGCACTTCCACGCGGGCCGCAGCTACGCCCGTATGGAGCTGGTCCGCACTAAATGCAGGCCGCACTCGATGCGGGCGGACTCCCGCCTCTCTACGAGGCGGCGGCACAGCAGTACGTCGAGACGGGCAACCAAAACGCCTTCCTCCCCAAAACCGTCGTCTACTGAATGGACCCTTCCTCTCCTCCCCCTCTCCAAGACGAGCCACTTGGAGAGGGGGAGCCGGATCAGACCCGGCTGCGGAAGATCCGGCCCCAGCCGCGGCCGATGAGGTTCGACAGGTCGTCGAAGATCGTGTACGAGCAGGGGATGACGAGGAGGGTCAGCACCGTCGAGAGGGTCATGCCGCCGATGATCGTGATGCCGATCGTCTCGCGGAACTCCGAGCCGCGGCCGAGCGCCAGCGCCACCGGCAGCATGCCGAGGATGAGCGCGGTGGTGGTCATCATGATCGGCCGCAGGCGGGTCGGGCCCGCCTCGACGAGGGCGTCGTGCCGGCTACGGCCGCGGTCGCGCAGGGTGTTCGTGTAGTCCACCACGAGGATCGCGTTCTTCGCCACGAGGCCGGTGAGCGTCACGAGGCCGATGATCGCGATAAGGTTCACCGACTTGTCGGTGAGCACGACCGCGAGGAGCGCGCCGACGAACGCCTGCGGCTGGGCGATCTGGATGATGAACGGGTAGAGCAGGTTATCGTAGAGCGACGCCAGCAGCATGTACACGAGGATGATGCCGGTGAGGAACGCGGCTCCCAGGAAGGCGCCCTCGCGGGCCTGGGCGTCGGCTTGGCCCAGGGGCTTCTGCGAGATGCCCTCGGGGATGAGCTTGTCCTTGGCGATGCCCGCGGTGACCTGCCCCACCACGGAGCCGTTCGCGTAGCCTGGCAGGATGTCGGCGGTCACGACGATCTGCTCCGCCCGCTGGTTTCGCGTGATCTTGCTGTAGCCCGGCGCCTGCCGGATGTGCGAGACCGCGCCCAGGTAGATCGGCTCGCCCTGCTTGAAGACGATGGGCATCGTCTTCAGAAGGTCGGGGTCGTTCCGATCCTTGATGTCGACCATCACGCGCACGGCGTACTCGCGCCCGCCGCTTCGGAGCTTGGTGTTGTCGTCGCCCTGGTAAAGGGTGCGCACCGCGCCCGCGAAGTCGGCGACGGAGACGCCCTGGTCCGCGAGGGCCAGCCGGTCCGGCTCAGCGCGCAGCTCCAGCTTGCCGGGCTTGCTGGAGATGTCCGCGTTGACGACGCCCTGGACCTTGCCCGAGGCGAGCCAGTCGCGGATCTTCAACGCGGTCGAGGTGAGCAGGGGGCGGTCGTCGCCCGTGAGCGAGATCTGGATCGCGGAGCCGAAGTTGAAGCCGCCGACCGCGCTCACGTTGACCTTCGCGCCCGGCACCTTGCCGACCGCCTTGGTGAGGCGGGCGGAGACGAAGTCGCCAGGAGTGAAGCGCAGCTTCACGTCCGACTTGTTGCCGAGGAACGCCTTGAGCTTGTCCAACGCCGCGCCCTTGTCGTAGAGCACCGCCTGCACGACGGCGTAGTTGCTGCCGTTGTTCGACGCGCCCGCCGCGCCGGTCGCCTGGGTTCCGACGTTGGACTGGACGTACTTCACGTCCGGGTCCTTGCCGAAGACCTCCTCGACGCGCGACACGATCTTCTGCGTCTCCGAGAGGCTGGTGCCGGGCGGCAGCTCGATGGATGCCTGGATCTGCGTGGGGTCGGTGTCGGGCAGGAAGCCGAACTTGAAGACCGGCCCGGCCTTCCAGGTCGCGTATTCGAGTCCCAGCACGGACGAGAGCGGGAACACCAGCCCGAAGGCGAGCGCCGCCAAGAGGTACCGGCTCTTCGAGATGGGCCGCAACACGTTCTTCACGAACGTGAAGAGGAACAGCGGCACGAACGCGACGAGCGCCGTCGCCAGGGGACCGACGATCAGGAGTTGGAGGATGCCCGGGACTGGCGACGTGGCGATCTTCGGCACCACCAGGACCGCGGCGATCAGCGTGCAGACGCCCACCTGGATCGCCCCCTTCCGTGAATCGCCCTGAGCCCGAAGGTGGTTGCAAACGAAGACGATCATGCCCACGAAGAGCGCGATCATCAGGAGCGGCATACCGCCCTTGGCCGCGGCGGCGATGCCGAACGTGCCGGGAACAACGGGCGCGCCCTTCGGTGCTACCGCCGGAGTGAACGAGCCCGCGATGAACGAGATGATCGCCAGCAGGGTCGTGTTGCCCGCGGTGAACACGAACCAGCGGTGGTTCAAGGCCCACTCCAGCGTGATCCGGTAGCGGTTCTCCAGCTTGCCGAAGCCGCGCTCGAACCAGCGCGCGAAGCGGCCCTTCGGGTGCTCCATGTCCTCGCCCGCCTTGTACCATCGCGCCGCGAGGAGCGGCGTGAGGGTGAACGAGATGAAGAGCGAGGCGAGCACCGCCGAGACGTAACCGAGGGCGAGGGGCTTGAAGAACTGGCCCACGATGCCGCCCATGAATGCGATGGGCAGGAAGACGACGACGTCCGCGAAGGTGATCGCGAGGGCGGCGAGGCCGATCTCGCCGCGTCCGTTGAGCGCCGCCTCGCGCGGGTCCTCGCCCAGCTTGAGGTGACGGTAGACGTTCTCCAGCACCACGATCGCGTCGTCCACGAGCACGCCGACGCTCAGGGTGAGCGACAGCATGGTCATGTTGTTGATCGTGAAGCCGAGGAGCTTCAGCGCGATGAACGTGGTGAAGAGGCACGCGGGGATGGCGAGCGCCACGATCATCGTGCCCCGGAAGTCGTGCAGGAAGAGGTAGACGATCCCGCTCACGAGCAGGATGCTGAACATCAGGGTGAAGTCCAGGTCGTCCAGCGAGTTGGTGATGTCCTTGGCGGTCTCGAGCGTCTTGATGACGCTCAGGCCCGCGCTGCCGTACTCCTTGGAGATCGCCTTGATCTGCTCGTCGGCGGCCTTGGTGATCTCCACCGCGTTGCCGTCGCGCGTCTTCTGGATCGCCATGATGATGGCGTCCTTGCCGTTCAGGCGGGCGTAGCTCGTGCGCTCCTCGATCGTGTCGGTGACCTTCGCGATGTCGCCCAGTCGCACGGTGCGCGGCTTGGAGAGGAACGCCTTGGGGTCGCTGATCGAAAGGATGGTGTCGGCGACCTGCTGGGCGGTCACGTACTGCGCGTCGACGCGGACGGTGTACTCCGTGGGGCCGTCGACGAGGCGCCCGGCGGGGGCGTTGATGGAGGCGTTGGCGACGGCGTTGCGCACGTCGTTGATGCCGAGGCCGTACTGGAGGAGCCGGTCGCGCTGGAGCTGAACCTCGATCTCGCGGATGTCGCCGCCCTGCACGGTGGCGCTCGCCACGCCCTGGATCTGGGCGAAGCGGTCGGCGAGCTTGTCGTCCATGAGCGTCCGCAGGTCGCGGGAGCTCAGGGTCTTGCTCGCGAAGGCGAGGTACAGCACGGGCTGGGCCGAGGTGTCCTGCTTGGTGACAGTCGGCTTGTCGGCGTCCTTGGGCAGGGAGTTGACGATCGAGTCGACCTTCGAGCGGACGTCGTCGAGGGCGACGTTCTCGTTGATGCCGAGCTCGAACTGGACGACCACGACGGACGAGCCTTCCTGGGAGGTCGAGGTGATGTCGCGGATGCCGTTCACGCCGGAGATCGACTGCTCGATGGGACGCGTGAGAAGCTCGTTGATGTCGTCGGGACTCGCGCCGGCGTAGGTGGTGACGACGGTGATCGTGCCGAAGCTCACCTCGGGGTTCTGCTCCACGCGCATCGACCGGTACGACACGATGCCGCCGAGGAAGGCGGCCAGGATGAGCATGAGGATGAAGACCGGCCGGCTGATGGCGGTGCGGGTGAGGTTCACGAGCGGTTCACCTTGATCTTGGCCCCCTCTAGGAGGCCGACCTGTCCCTGGACGATCACCGAGGCGCCGGGCGAGATGCCGGAGACCTGGGTCACGCCGTTGGTCGAGAAGGCGGTCTGGACCGGTGCCCGTTTCGCGGTCGTGCCTTGCGCGAGCATGACGTAGGCGCCCTGGTCGCCCTTCAGGACCGCGGTGTCGGGCACCACCGTCGCGTCGGGGATCGAGCGTAGCACGATCGTGCCGCGGGCGAAGAGGCCCGGCTTGATCTCGCTCGGCGCGCCGTCGAAGACGATCCGCGCGGAGAAGAGGCGTCCGACGGACGAGCCGAGGTTGCCGACGGTGCGGACGGTCGCCGGGTAGGTCTTGCCGGGCAGCGCGTCGATCGAGACGGT
>CAXTOO010000116.1:0-11408 GCA_964245875.1 uncultured Fimbriimonas sp.
CATGGCCATCCTCGCCCAGGCCAAGAGCGCGCCCCAGAGCGTGCTCCAGCTTCTGGGATAGTCTCCTGTCCGGCGGATCGCCCGCGGGCGTCGGACGCCCTCCCGGCGCGGAGCGAGGCCCGGTCTGGAAAATATTTCCATTTCGCAGGTTGGGCCTTTGGGCCCAACCTGCGCGGAGGGTGGTTGACGGGTTTTCCACCGCAGAGGATACGGAAGGCGCGGAGGGCGCGGAGGCGAGGGCCGCTCTTCCACCGCCCGCTCGCGGGAAAAAGTCAACCACGTCCGGCGAGGTCGGCGGCGCGTCGGCCTTCGTTTGCCGGGCGGGCGGGACGGCGAGCCGAGCGGCGCGGGCACGAGGGCACCGTGGCCCGAAAGGATTCACGGGACACAGCCTAGAGGGCTATGGGGGGCAGGGGACATCGGAGTCCCCTGCCCCTATTCGCCCTTCCCTCTCGCCCACTCCTCGATCTCCCGCTTCAGCCGTCCGGAGATCCGCAGGTTCCCCAGCATCGTCGGACGCTCGCGAGGCTCGAGCAGCATCCGCACCGGCTTGCCCTTCACGATCCCCTCGACGCTCACCCAGCGGCCCAGGCCGACGATCGAGTGGACGTTCGGTCGGAAGAGCACCCGCACCACGCAATCTTTGGGCAACTCGACGCGGCGCGAATCGCCCGCGAAGGCCAGCACGTCCTTACCTAGAATGAGGAATCCCACGTCCTCGTGCGCGTCGAGCAGGCCGGAGAACCTCGGCGAGGCGAAGCCGACGAACCAGCGCTCGCCCGGCTCCCGGATCCTCGCTCCCAGAAGGCGGCGCATCGAGGCGTTGCCCCAGAAGCCGAAGAGCGAGATGCCGATCCAGCCCGCGAAGGTCGCCAGCACGAGCCAGCCGACGCCCGCGGGCGTCACCGCGCGGTCCCGCGCCACCGTCCAGACCCCCCACGCGGCGAAGGGCAGCCAGAAGAGGAAGGGCATGAGGTTGCCGAGGAGCTTCGTCTCCGTGGTCCAGACCTTTTCCCCCGACCGCATGGGGCCGATGATACACTGAGCGACCGATGAAAGGGAGCATCCGGCTGTTTCGCGCGGTGCCGGGGCCGACGGGCCTCGGGCCTCTCGTCGCGCGCTTCTGCCGAGAGGGCGAGGGGGTGCTCACCGCCTTCGACGACGCCGCGCTCGTCACCCTCGCCGAGCTCCGCCCCGACGAGGAGTGCGAGGTCGTCGGCTTCCCTTCGCTCGTCGCGAAGGCGCTCGCCGCGGCGGGCGAACCCCACGGGCGGCTCGCCGCCGCCGGCCACCAGCAGGCGGCGGTCGCCCATGCCCTCGCCGAGTCGCCCCGCGACTCGATCCTCGGCGGCGGGGCGGCGCATCCCGGCCTCCACCGCGCGCTGCTGAGAACGCTCCACGAGCTTCACGCCTTCGGGATCGACGCCGACGAGATGGACGCCCTCGCGCAGAACCTCGAAGGGCCGCTCGCGGACAAGCTCGGCGAGATGGCGGAGCTCGACCGCACGCTCCACCGGACGCTGGAGTCACTGGGCCGCGATACCCACGGCAACCATCTCCGCGCCTGCGTCGACGCGCTGACCGACGCCGATGGCGCGGACTGCCGCGCCCTCGTGCTCGTGGGCGGCGAGCGCTGCCCCGCCCGCCTGCGCTGGCTCCGCTGGGCCGCCGAGGCGGGCTGGGAGCTCACCGTCGTCGTTGAGCGCCACGCCACCGATGGATGTCTCTTCCGCGGCGCGAAGGAGGCGGAAGAGATCCTCGGCGTCGAGGCGCAGGACGTGGGCGGCGGCCATCGGCTCCTGAACAACCTCTTCGCGCGCGGCGAGCACGACGGCCCCGCCCTCGAGCTCGACATCCGCTCCGCGCCCGATCCGTTGGCCGAGTGCGAGTGGGCGCTGCGGGGCTGCCTGGAGGCGGGACCGGAGCGGTGCGGCCTCTACGTCCGCGACCTCTCGACCTACGCGCCGCTGCTCCATGCGGTCTCGCGCCGCCTCGGGGTGCCGGTCTGCGCGCCCCAGCGGGTGCCGCTCCTCACGAACGCCTTCGCCCGCCTGACGCTCACGGTGCTGGAGTTCGCGGCCGGGAACGACGTCCGCACGCTCCGGCCCGTGCTCTCCAGCAGCTACCTCGCGCTCACCGGGCGTGAGCGGCGGGTGGTCGAGTCCGGCCTGCGCGAGGCGCACGGGATGCGGTTCCTCCAGTGGGACGCCCTGAACGACTGGGCGCGGGCGCAGTCGTTCCCCTGGCTCACGAAGATCCTGGCGTGGCGAGAGGCCGCGCGCTCGGCGGGCGACGACCTCGGCGGCTGGCTCGACCGGCTCAAGAGCCTCGTCCACGAGCTGCCCTGGCACGGGGCGTACGGCGGGCAGGCGTACGACCCGAACCGCGACACCCGCGCGTTCTCCGCGATGCAGACCACGCTCGCGAACGAGGCGTCGGTGGAGCGGGCGCTGGGCGCGACCGCCCTGGACCTCGCGGGCTTCGCGCGGCGCTGCCGCGCGCTCTGGGAGTCGGCCGACGTGAGCGTGCCGACGCCCGACTTCGGCGTGCCCGTCGCCACCCACGCCGCCGCGCTCACCGGGGTCCACACGCTGTTCGTCCTCGGGATGCTCGAGGGATCGTTCCCTCGCCGCGCCTCGCAGGACCCGGTGCTGGGCGACGACGACCGGCGCGCGATCTCCCGCCTGCGCATCGCGGAGCCGTCCCTTCCCCTCTCCTCCGACCGCGCCGCCGAGGAGCGGGACGAGTTCTACCGCGTCTGCGCCGCCGCGACCCACCGCCTCGTCCTGAGCTATCCCCAGGCGGACGACACCCGCGACAACGTGCCCGCCTTCTACCTGGAGGCCGCCTCGCAGGCGGCGGGGGGCGCGTCGCGGACGGACCTTCCGCGGACGCTGCTCGCGCCGCCCGAGGAGGCGTGCGTCGCCCCCGCCGACTGCGCGATGCGGGCCGCGCTGAAGGCCTCCCGCGAACGGCCCGCGCCCGCCGTGCTCGTCGACGAGGCGGCCCGCGCGCTGGTCGCGGCGCCCGCCGGGGAGCGGACCGCCGCCGAACTTCGCGACGCCCTGCGGTGTCCCTTCCTGTACGGCGCGCGGCACCGCCTCTCCCTGCGTCCGAACCGGCGCGAGCAGCGGTGGCACCGCCTCCGCTCGCTTCCGCAGGCCGCGCGACTCCTCGCGCAGCCCGACGCCGACGCGGCCAAGGCCGCGCTCGATGGCGCGCTGGAGGCGCAGCTCGACCTGCTCGCGAGCGAGGTGCCGGAGTGGGAGATCCCGCTTCTCCGGGCGGGCGGGCGTCGCCTGGTCGCCGAGTGGCTCCGGCGCGAGTTCGCCGCTCGGAAGCTCTGGCCCATGGACGAGGCGTCGCTCCGGCTCAACGTCGCGTTCGGCGAGGAGGGCGTCCGCTCGGGGATGCCGCTCGGCGTCTCGCTCTCGGGCGTCGCGCCCGCGGTGTCGCGCACGGGCGCGACGAAGACGATGCACCTCTACGGCGGGCCGCTTCCGCCGGTGCGGGAGCTCTCCGAGGCCGACCGGCTGTTCTACGGCCTGCACCTGCTCGCGCTGTACGAGAGCGGCGCGTCGGTGCAGTTGGAGGTCGAGACCACCGGCGGGCGGCGGACCCGGCTGCGGATCGACCGGAGCGGCGGGGTCGCGCGCCGCCCGAACGAGGGGCTGGACATGGAGTGGCTGGTCGACGAGGACGACCGCGATCTCGCGCGACGGGTGTTCTTCGAGGGGGTAAAGGAGTCGCTCCGACACGCCCTGCGCACCGTCGAGGCGGGCGACATGAGGCCCGCGCCGGGCGACCCCTGCGACGTTTGCGACTTCGGCGAGCTGTGCCGCCGCTCGCGACAGTTCGGCGAGGAGGACTCGCCGTTCGGGGCGGATCTGCGCACTCTGGGAGGCGGCGGGTGAAGAGTGAGTGGTGGATGGTGAGGAGTGGGGAGAGTCTCTCGGCCCGCCGTCGTCACCCGTCACCCGTCACCCGTCACTTGCCCGGAGGGCCGCTTGCCTGACATCAAGCTGACTCCGGAACAGGAGGCGGTCGTGTTCGCCGACGAGCCACGGCTCGTCGTCGTCGCCTCGGCGGGGGCGGGCAAGACGCGCGTGCTCGTCGAGCGGTACCTGCGCCACGTCGTCGAGGAGGGCGTTGGGCCGGAGGCGATCCTCACGATCACCTTCACGAAGAAGGCCGCCGCGGAGATGAAGGGCCGCATCGTCGGCGCCCTGCGCGAACGGGGGCTGTACGACGAGGCCCAGGCCGCGGAGACGGGCCCGATCCAGACCATCCACTCGTTCTGCGAGCGGCTGCTGCGCGAGAACGCGCTGTCCGCGGGGCTCGATCCGGCGTTCGAGATCCTGGACGAGGCGGCCTCGCGCCGCCTCGTCGCCGCCTGCGTCCGCGAGGCGCTCGCCTCGGACCTCGAGGAGGAGCCGTACGCGGAGCGGCTCGTCTCGCACCTCGCGGGCCGTCCGGCGGGCGGCAACGAGCGGGGCCGCTCGCCCTACGCGCGGCTGGAGGACGAGGTCGCGAGGGTGCTGGCCGAGCTTCGGGGCACGAACGTCCTGCCGCTCCAGCTCCGCCAGCGGTACGCCGATCCGGAGGCGCTGCTCGCGTTCCTCGAGGAGGCGATCGTCGCGAGCATTCCGTCGGAGACGCAGGCGGTGCTCGCCAACGTGGACGCGCCGACGTTCCAGGAGCGGCTCTACCAGGCCCACCGCGCGACGGGCGAGAAGTCGCCCTGGTGCACGGGCAAGCCCGACTCCGCCGCCGAGGCGGAGGCGCTGGAGCAGGCCTGCGGCCTCGTCCAGCTCGCCTGCGCGGCGTGGTGGCGGCTCGACCGCGAGATGTCGAACCGACAGACGCTCGACTTCACCGCGCTGGAGTCGCTCGCGGTTCGCCTGCTGAACAAGAACCCCGAGGTCCGCGCCCGCGTCGCCGCGCAGTACCGGGTGGCGATGATCGACGAGTCGCAGGACGTGAACCCGCAGCAGGACCGGCTGTTCGACGCGATGGGCGTCGCGCGGACGATGGTGGTGGGCGACGCCCAGCAGTCGATCTACGGCTTCCGGGGCGCGGACGTGGAGCTATTCCAGCGGCGCACGGGCGAGGGCACGTACCCGCTCACCCGCAACTGGCGATCCGAGGGAGGCATCCTTCGCTTTGTGGACCACGTCTTCGCGCCCCTCTGGCCCGAGTACGCCCCGATGGCCCCCCCGCCCGCGCCCTTCCAGCTCGACGAGTCGTCGAGTCCCGAGGGGTTCGAGGGCGTCGAGCTGTGGCGGCACAGCGCCTTCGATCCGAACGCGACCGCCGCCTACGTGCGCGAGATGCTGGCCGAGGGGGTCCGCCCCGGCGACACGGCGATCCTCGTGCGCTCCGCCGCGGCGGCGGGGCGGCTGAAGAACGGCCTCGACGGCGAGGGCATCCCCGCGCGGATCGCGGGCGGCTCCGAGCGGTTCTACACGCGGCTGGAGGTTCGCGACCTCTCGAACGCCCTGCGCGCGGTGGCCGACCCGTACGACGACTACTCGCTCCTGTGCGCGCTGCGCTCGCCCGTCGCCGGGCTGTCGCTCGACGCCATCGTGCACCTCGCCGCGGAGGGCGGGGGCGTCGTGGAGCGGCTCGACCCTTCCCTGCTGCCCTCGGAGGAGGACCGGGCGCGGCTCGCGGAGTTCCTGGAGTGGTTCACGCCGCTGCGCCGGGTGGCCGACCGCCTTCCGGCGGGTGAAGCGCTGGCCGAGATCTTCGCCGCCTCGCCCTTCCTCGTCAACATGGCCCGCCGGGAGGACGGAGCGCAGGCGGTGGCGAACGCCCGCAAGCTGCTCGCGCTGGCCCTGGGCGAGCCGTCGCTGGGGCCGGGCGAGTACGCCGAGCGGATCTGGGAGATCCAGGAGGTGCGGCACAAGGAGGGCGATGCGCCCGCCGACGCGGCGGAGGACGTCGTGACCCTGATGACGATCCACAAGGCGAAGGGCCTGGAGTTCCCGGTGGTGGTCCTGCCCGACACCCTCGCGGGGTTCCGCGGCGGGCCGCGCGACGTGCAGATCGACCCGCGCCTCGGCATGGTGACGGTGAAGCCGGGCAAGGTGCCGCCCTTGGCCCACCGCTTCGTCGAGGAGCGTCGCGCCGGCCGGGACGAGGCCGAGGGGCAGCGCCTGCTGTACGTCGCGCTCACCCGCGCGCGGCGGCGGCTCTGCGTCTGCCTCTACCCGCAGAACTCGCGCCGGTCGATGAACACGCTGCTCGTCGGGCGGATCAAGGACGGCGATCCGCCGGGGGTGGTGGTGCGGGACGCGATGGCCCGGCCGATCGCGGCGTGAGGTTATTGGTTCAGGGTTGTTGGTCTTTGGTAGCCAACAACTCACCTGCCCATGTCGGAGTCCGGTATGAAGACGCCGCCGCGACTCGGGAAGGTATGACTTGCGAGTGCCCGTCAGGCTTCGACCTCTTCGCACTTGGCAGGCTTGGAGCTACCTCGGCGCCCCGCCGCAAGGGCAGAGAAAGCCTCTCTTCTACGAGTGCTTCGCGCGGGAACCACTATCCCAACGAGACGAGTTCGAGTTTGGAACCTTCTTGGTCAAGGCGCTTGACAGCGCGATTCCAATGACCCGAGAGATCGTCGGCAATCGCATCGCGGAAGTCGCCGGGCTCCGAACACCTGAGCCTGGGCTGATCTTTCTCGACCGCGGGATCGTGGCACGCGTCGACGCGGCACGGTGCAGTGCCGGCATCTTCTCCAAGCAGCACGCGGGATGGGTGAGCGGGGCTCGCCAGTTCAATGCGACGAACGTGCTGGCGTGGGTGGAGGTGACTACATTGTTGCAGAATGAAGCGCTCCTCCTCTACATCTTCGATATGCTTGCTCTCCACTCAGATCGAGTGGAGCGTAACCCGAACTGTGCGGCGACCTCAGGCGGATTGATGGTCTACGACTTCGAGCAGTGCTTCTCGGAAGAGCCGCGCTTCGTCCAAGACTGCCCGCATTGGGCGGCAACGACGGAACTCGGCTCAAAGCATATGTTCTACACTGCTCTCCGCGGGACGGCAAACGTGCGCCGAACGGCCCGGAGAGTCATTCAGGCCATGACCGACTCCCGACTTCAAGCGTGTCTACAGGGTCTGCCGAGAGGATGGATGGAGGAGGGCAAGCGCATCGCCACGCACATCCAGAACGTACGAAATCACTCCGATGAGTTTGTGGACGACATCGTGAGGAGCCTACGACCATGATTCATTTCAGCTACGTTGTGTTACGTTACGTGCACGACAATGCGGCGGGCGAAAGCCTGAACGTTGGAATCTTGCTTGTCTCCGCCGATGGAGAGTACGTCGATTGCCGTTTGGAGCGCCACACCGGTCGTCTTACGGGTTCTTTCCGTGACTTCGACGCCTCCTTTCACCGGAAAGCGATGAGGTCGCTTGAGTTTGAGACACGGATGAGACGGAACCTCGCGCTCGATGGACAGCGAAGTCTCTTCCCGATCTTAGACGCGGGAAGCCTTATTCGCGCAATGTGGCCCGACATCGGCCTGAGCTATCGAGCCTCGGAGTCGAAAACAGGGTCCGCCAAGAACTTGGACCAAGCGGTCGAGGCGCTTTTCAGCCGGTTCGTGACGAGCCAAGAACCCGATCGTCGCGGTCGAAAGCGACGCGACGACGAGGATGTTTGGCGTGATGTTTCGAAGCGTCTGCCCGTTCTCGTCGCCTCACGTCTTCATCCTGCCACGATCGAAGCCGCACCCTTCACCTTTCGTTTCGACCATGCCTACGAGAACGGGAAGGTGCACGTCGTCGAATCGCTGTCCTTTGACATGCTTGAATCCGATTATGTGAGGGACAAGTCTCTTCGCTGGGTCGGCTTCTCGTTGCACCTGAAGCCGTTCATCGGAACCCTGAACCTCGTTGTCGAGGGCCCGGAGACCGAAGAGGTTCGTCCGGCTTACCGCTCCGCGCTAGAGGTGCTCGGCAAGTCGGCGAACATCTACGAGATCGAACAGGCCGACCGGCTTTCCAGCGAGCTCGAGCGACTGATGGCTTAGATCGCTACCCTTACGAAGAGATCATTTCGCCAACACCAGATTCCGCATGAAGAACTCCAGCATCCAGATGTTGTTCATCCCGCCGTGGCCCTTGTCCATGCCGACCTGCATCTCGTAGTGCTTGCCCGCCCGCTCCAGGGCGTCCACGAACTGGTACGTGTTCGCGGGGTGGACGTTGTCGTCCGCCGATCCGAAGTAGATGCGGAGGGGGCGCTTGAGCGTCGGGGCGAGCAGAACCGCGGAACCCGCGTCGTAGCCGACCCGGTTCTCCGCGGGCAGTCCCTCGTAGCGCTCCGTGTAGACCGAATCGTAGTCGCGCCAGTCGGTGACCGCGCTGCTCGCCGCGCCGCAGGCGAACGTCTCCGGATGGCGAAGAAGCAGCATGAGCGTCGCGTAGCCGCCGTACGAGCCGCCGTACACTCCCACGCGGGAGAGGTCCGCGTAGGGCCGCGCGGCTAGCGCCTGGATGCCCGCCGCCTGGTCGTCCATCTCGACCGTCCCAAGCTTCCCGTACACCGCGTCTCGGAATGCCTTGCCCCGCCCGGTGGTGCCCCGGCCCGCGAGGTTCACGCAGAGAAAGCCAAGCTCGGTGTTCCGCGACGGGAGTTCGAAGTTAGCCCCGAGGCCGCCCGATTCCGGTCCCGCGTAGACGCTGAGCAGTATGGGGTACCGCTTCGACGGATCGAAGTCGCCGGGGAATTGGATCGCGCCGTAGAGCGTCGTCTTCCCGTCGGCGGCAGGGTAGGTGAAGACCTCCGTCGGCTTGAGGCCGAGGGCGTCGAACTTGGTGCGGTCGGCCTTGGCGACCGTTGCGAGGACGCTGCCCTTCAGGTCGACGAGGCGCGTCTCCGGCGGCGTCGAGGGCGTCTGCGCCACGTCCACGAACATCTTTCCGTCGGGCGAGAGGGTGACGGTGTGGCCTAGCGCGGGGTCGGTCAGGAGCCGGTCGCGCCTGCCGTCGAGCCCGACGACGTGGAGCTGCTGCAGGTAGGGGTCCTGCGGCCCGGCGGCCATGTAGAACATCCGTCTCTCCCGCTCGTCGATCCGCACGACGCCCTGCTGGCCGCGCTCGTAGATGCTCGGTCGAAGGGCGTCGAAGTCGTTCTTGGTGATGTCGTTCAGGAGCCGCCCGTCAAGGTCGCGCAGCTCGAAGTTCACGTAGCCGTTCTTCTCGGTCGACCAGACGAATCGGTGGCCGTCGGAGAGGAACAGGACGGTCGGGTGGTTCTTGGACCAGCTCTGCGGCTGCCGCTCCTCGGCGACGACGCGCAACGTGGCCTTCGCAGGATCGCCTGCGACGAGCTGCATCACGTTCTGCTTGCGGTTCGTCCGGTTGAACAGGAGTTCCTTGCCATCGGGCGTCCAACGGACGTCGTAGGCGTACTCCCAGGAGCCCTCGCCGGTGCTGATGGGAAACGTCGTCGTGAAACCGGTCGCGAGATTCCGAACGATCAGGCCGACTTTCGGGTTCGGCGCGCCGGGCTTGGGATACGCCTCCGTGGAGAGCGCATCCTGGAACTCGGCCTGCTTGGTCGCAAGATAGTAGTCCTTTACTCCGGACTCGTCGAAGCGGTAGAAAGCAAGGCGCGACGAGTCGGTCGACCACCACATGGCGTCCTTGACCTCCAGTTCCTCCCCGTAGACCCAGCTCGCGACGCCGTACTTCACGCGGCCCGCCGCACTGCCATCCGTCGTCACCGGACTCGTCGCGTCGCCCGAGACGACGGAAACGTTCAGGCCGTCGCTCACCGCCGTCCGCTTGCCGTCGGGACTGAGGACCCGCGCGTTCTGCCTGCCGCGCGCCGGCCCTTGCCGTTCGCCGCGCTCGGGAGGCTCCGCCTCGCCGACGTCGGTCGCGACCATCTTCGCCACGTCGTAGACGAACTTCCGCCCCCCGGTCTGGTACTCGAAGGAACGTCCGTCCGTTGCCCAGGTCGGTCGGATCGCTCCGCCGGAAACCGACCCACGGATCTGCGAACCGACGCGATCGTACCGGTCGTAGCGCGGCATTTGGGCCAGATTCTCCTGGCCGATGGCCACGGCGGAGGCGGCGAGGAGCAGGAGCGGAACGGCGAGGCGCATCGCCTTTCATGGTACCGGCGTCCCGAAGGTCCCAGGACCGCCGCAACCTGTTGTATCCTGAATGCGCAGCCGAGCAATGCCCCACATGAATTCCAACGATATCGCCGGAATGTGCGCCTGTGTCATGGTGCTCGGCATCCCGATCATCGCGATCCTGACGTCGCACCAGCGGAAGATGGCGATGATCCTCCACGGACGGCAGGACTCTTCGATGAACGCCGAGGCTCAGGCCCTGCGCCATGAGATCCGAGAGCTCAAGGGCATGGTCCACCAGCAGGCGATCGCCCTCGACAACCTCGCGCGGCCGCTCCCGTCGGACGCGCGCCTCCAGGACCGGGTGGGCTGATGGATCACGGCACCCTCGCCCTGATGATCCCCATCATCGCGATCGGCGCGCCTTTCCTCATGGTCATCGTGGGACAGATGGCCAAGCACCAGCGGGAGATGGCGGAGCTGTACCACCGGAACGTCCAGCCTGCCGCGGACGCGCGCGTCGACGCGCTCCAGCGCGACGTGGCCGACCTCAAGGACCTCGTCCACCAGCAGACGATCGCCCTCGACCGCATGGGCGCGCCCCTGCCGACGGTCGACGTGCAGGACCGCGTCAGGCCTTGAAGCGGTACTTCAGCAGGGTCCAGAACGCCTCCGGCGCGTCGGTCCAGCGGATCTTCTTTCCCGCCTCCTTCGACCTCGGAACGTAGGTGATCGGCACCTCGACGATCCGCTCGCCCCGCCGGAGCGCCTTCGCGACGACCTCGGGGCAGAACTCGAACCGCTCGCACTGGAGGTCCATCTCTTTCAGGAGGGCGGTGTCCACCGCCTTGTAGCAGGTCGCCTCGTCGGTCACGCGCCGCCCGAAGAGGAGGCGCACCGTCCAGGCGAGCAGCACGTTCACGACCTTGTTGGGGAGCGCCATCCCCTTGGGCATCCCGTGCGCGAAGCGGGTGCCGAACGCGACCCTCGTGGCGCCATCGAGCACCGGCGCGACCAGGGAGGGGATCTCCTCCGGGGCGTACTCCAGGTCGGCGTCCTGGATCACCGTCACCCGCCCGCGAGCGTGGGGGAGGGCCTTGCGGATCGCGTTGCCCTTGCCCGCGCGCGCCTCGTTCCGCAGGACCTCGATGCGCTCGCCGTAGCCGCCGAGGATCGCGGGCGTGGCGTCGGTCGAGCCGTCGTCCACGACGATGACCTGGATGGCGAGCGGCAAGGCGAGGAGCCGGTCCACGACCTCCGCGATCGTGGCCTGCTCGTCGAGGGCGGGCACGATCGCGGTGACGTCGGGGT
>CAXTOO010000117.1:0-11346 GCA_964245875.1 uncultured Fimbriimonas sp.
GGGTGTTGGTCGTCGCCGTGGGACCGGCCACGCGGTTCCTCCAGTACCTCCCCCTTGAGCCGAAGGAGTACGTGGCGCAGGTCGCCTTCGGACGCTCCACGACGACCTACGACGCGGAAGGCGAGACGCTCGCGACGGCGGCGGTGCCGCTCGACTTGGACGAGCGGATCGCGGGGGCGCTGCCCTCGTTCCTCGGGCTGATCCGGCAGACGCCGCCGATGTACAGCGCGGTGAAGGTCGGCGGGCAGCCGCTCTACAAGGCGGCGCGGCGGGGCGAGGAGATCGACCGGCCCACGCGGCAGGTCCACATCGCGACGTTCGAGACGACCGCCGCCCAGGGCGACGAGCGGACGATGCGCATCGTCTGTTCGGGCGGCACGTACGTCCGGACCTTGGCGCACGACCTCGGCGAGGAGATCGACGTGCCGTGCCACCTCTCCGGGCTGAGGCGCGTGGGAGTCGGTCGCTTCCGCGAGGCGGACACGGTGCCCCTGGAGGGCGTTTCGGCGAGCGACCTGCGACCGCTTGGCGAGTCGCTCGACCCCATGCCGCGCCTGACGCTCGATCCCGGCGAGGTAAGGTCGGTCCGCGACGGCCGCGCGCTGCGGCGGGACGACGCCCCGGCGACGCTGTTCGCCGCGCTCTGCGACGACCGGGGGCGCGTCGTCTCGGTCGCGCGCGTAGAAGGGCAGGTGCTGCGGCCCGAGTGCGTGATCCCGGCGGAGACGATTCCCGATGAGCCTTTCTGAGCCGACCGAGAGCCGACGCGACCAGGGCATGGCGCTCACCCTCTCGCTGGGGTGGCTCTTCGTGACGCTCGTCGGCCTCTTGCTGAAGCCCGACGCCCAAGGCCACGGCACGCACCAGGCGCTGGGCCTTCCGCCCTGCCCCAGCGTCCTGCTCCTCGACCGGCCCTGCCCCGGCTGCGGCCTCACGACCTCCTGGACCGCGCTGCTTCACGGCGAACTCGCGCTCGCGTTCCACGCCCACGCCTTGGGGCCGCCGCTGTACCTCGGCTACACCGCCTACGCGCTCGGCACCTTCGCGCTGGCCGCTCGGAGGCGTCGCTGGCGGCAGGCCCGCTGGGCGACCCCCGCCTACTCCGCCCTCTTCGCGGTGTTCCTCGCGTACGGCCTGGCGCGGATGGCGGCTACCCCGCACTACGCGACCCTGCGGGAAAGGATCATGGTTGGCCGGGGCCGCTAGTACGGCGTCAGGCATCGTCTGCCGGGGTCCCGTGGTCGCAGAATGCCCTCGGACCCGCGCCGCGAAGAGGTTCGCAACCCATCGGACGAACCTTGACGACGCACGAGGAACCGGCACCTCTCAGACGGCCCTGCCAGGCCGCGAGTGGACCCGTTCAACCCAGGGCCGCAGGCCTTTGAGCACCTTTCGGCAGATTACTGAAGGGTTTCGCAGGAAACACGTAGCAAATTTTTAGTACAGGCACTGTCGCAGATGCCCCTAGTGAAAACGGCTTGGCACGGAACAATAAGGTTGTCGCCCCAGCGGCTCACTTTGTTCTCATGAGTCAATGCCTGCAATGCCAACTCACCCCTGACGCCATGCCCACGAAGGGAGCGCTGGTGCTCATCGGTCTTCCCGTCGCTGAGACTGTGGCGCTGGTCGACGGTCTCGCGGTCTACGGGATCGTTCCGCTGCGCCGCGAGGGCGACCTGCTCCAGTTCGAGCTTTTTCAAGACGCCTTCGAGATCGTGCTGGAATGGGCCTGCCTTGTTCCCGACAGAGTCCTCGAAGAGGGTCAATACCTCCACCTCGCCTCGGGCGAGTCGCTGTCGTTCGCCCATCTGGGCCGGACGAAGCCGCTCTCGAGCCTCGTCAAGCGGTTGAAGAACGCCTGGGTTCTGGAGATGGTCCGGGAGAATCGCTTCACGACCCACTACCAGCCGATCTTCCTGACGAGGAACCTCGACGTGATCCACGCCCACGAGTGTCTGATGCGGGGCGTCGAGCCGACCGGCGCGACCATCCCCCCGGGCAAGGTTCTCGACGCGGCGGACGAGGAGGGACTGGTCTTTCATCTCGACCGCCTCTGCCGAATCAACGCGATCAAGGGCTTCGCGGCGCAAGGCGTCGCGGGAAAGACGTTCATCAACTTCAACCCCGTCTCGATCTACAATCCGGTCACGTGCCTCCAGAGCACGGTGGTGGCCGCGAACTCGGTGGGACTCACGCCCGACCGGATCGTCTTCGAGCTGATCGAGCGGAACCACGTCGCGGACGAGGCGCATCTGCTCCGCATCGTCGACTTCTACCGCGCGGCAGGCTACGGAATCGCCCTGGACGACGTCGGCGCGGGCTACTCGGGCCTCAACCTGCTCACCTCCCTCGAGCCGGACTACATCAAGCTCGACATGCACCTCATCCGGAACGTGGACACCGACCCGGTGCGCCAGGGCGTCGTGGGCAACATGCTGGAGATGGCGCGCAAGCTGGGCATCCTCTCCATCGTGGAGGGCGTGGAGACCGAAGGCGAGTACGAGTTCGTCCTGCGGGAGGGCGCCGACTTCGTGCAGGGCTACCTGTTCGCGAAGCCTTCCGCTCGGGCGCATGCCGCCCCCGACGCGGCGATCGCCGCATAGGTCTGCCGCTCCAATGGGGAACGCGCATGGCGACCGAGGCTTTGCGCGCGACGGGGCACGAGGCGAGGAGTTCGAGGGCGTGGAGAAACGAACCGACCTCCATTGCCCCCGCGCCCACCTTGGCTCGCCGCCCCACCCGTCCCGCGAGGCGATCCGCCGACCTCTAAATGTCGTCCCGCCCGTAGCCGCGGGATGCCCTCGTGCCCGCGCCGCGAAGCGGTCCACCGACCCAAGGTGACTTCGTGCGCGCTTGGTGTCCTGGCGTTTCCCTTTGGCCACCCGTCTGAACAGGCACGCTCCCCAAGAAGGACGGCGCCACCGTGAAGAGCCCGCGCTCGACACGGTGGCGTCGGTCGTGGCTCCGGGGTTCATCTTTGAAGACGCGGCCCGATTGCGCCTTCCAACGTCCGTATTCGTCGCCCCAGCCTTCGGGGGCGACCCGCCGCTTCCAAGCGGCGTAGTATTGCACGTCGAGGCCCCGCCTCGACTATAATGAACCCCGGTGCTCGGCGCCAACGGTCTACAAAGGGCATGTCCGCTACGATGAACAACCTGGGACACGATAACAAGCTCATCCTCCTCATCGAGGACAACGAGGACGACCAGCGACTGACCCTTCGGGCGTTGCGGCGGAACAACATCATGAACGAGGTGGTCGTCGCGTGCGACGGCCAGGAGGCGGTCGACTACCTTTTCGGCACCGGCTCGTTCGCGGGCCGCGATCTCTCGGTCATGCCCGCCGTCGTCGTGCTCGACCTGAACCTGCCCGGCCTGAGCGGCCTGGAAGTGCTCAAGCGCATCCGGGGCACTGCGGAGACGCGGCGCACCCCGGTCGTGGTCCTCACCTCCAATGAGGACGAGAACCAGATCGAGGAGAGCTACGCCCAGGGCGCGAACTCCTACGTCCAAAAGCCCAATGACCCGAGCGACTTCTCCGAGATGGTGCTCCAGATGGCGATGTACTGGCTCCTGCTGAACCGCACCCTGCCCGAGAGGATGCTGGCTTAGCAGAGCGCTGACGGTTGCCGACCATGGCTCGCGTGGCGGACGATGGCTTTGTGGCATCGTTCGCCATCGTCGGTCCGGGCTATTGTGAGCCACCGTCGGCCACAGTTCGCGCATCCCCGCCTCCCTTGACAAACCCGCCCCGCCCTGCCATACTCTTCTTCGTTCGCGGGTGTAGCTCAGTGGTTAGAGCGCCGGCCTGTCACGCCGGAGGCCGCGGGTTCAAGTCCCGTCATCCGCGCCATTGGCTCTGTAGCTCAGTTGGTAGAGCATAGCACTGAAAATGCTAGGGTCACCGGTTCAAGTCCGGTTGGAGCCACCACGAACTCTTCGGCATGGCCGCTCTCTCGGGAGCGGCCTTTTGTCGTTCTGGCCCCCGTTGGTTGACGAAATCGCGACTGCGCGAGGAGGGTGGTACCGGGCGCGCCGCTTTCCGCGCGGTGGAAAACCCGTCAACCATCCTTTCGCAGGTTGGGCCTAAAGCCCCAACCTGCGAAAGGAAATTTTTTCTACTCCATCATCGTGCCGATCCCCGCGTGGGTGAACACCTCGACGAGGAGCGAGTTCGGCGCGCCGCCGTCGATCAGGTGGACCGCGCCGACGCCCGCCTCCAGCGCCCCCAGCGCGCTCTCCAGCTTCGGGATCATGCCCCGGTCGGCTCGTCCGTCGGCGAGCATCGCGCGGGCGGTCTCGCGCGAGAGGTGGCCGATGTGCGACGACGGATCGCTGCGGTCGGCGAGCACGCCCGGCGTGTCCGTGAGCAGGACGAGCTTCGACGCGCCGAGCGCGCCGGCGATGGCGCCCGCCGCCTCGTCGGCGTTCACGTTGAGCGGCCGGTGGTCGGCGTCGGTCGCCACGCTGCAGACGACGGGCACGTAGCCCGCCTCCGTGGCGAGCGCCAGCACCCGCGGATCGACCCGCACCACGCGGCCCGTCCGCCCGAGCTCGTCCGAGACCGGCTCCGCGAGCAGCAGGTCGGCGTCGCGGCCCGAGAGGCCGATCGCCCGTCCCCCGGCCGCCTGGATGCCGGCGACCAGAGCCTTGTTCGCCCGGCCCGCGAGGGCCATCTCGACGACGTCCATCGTCGCCTCGTCGGTCACCCGCAGGCCCTTGTGGGTCCGCTTCTCAAGGCCGAGCCGCGCGAGCCAGCCGTCGATCTCCGGTCCCCCGCCGTGGACGAGGATCGTCCGAATGCCGACGGTGTGCAGCAGCAGGACGTTGCGGATCACGCCGCCCATGAGCGCCGGATCGCGCATCGCGCTGCCGCCGTACTTGACCACGAACGTCTGGTCGCGGAACGCCTGGATATACGGAAGCGCCTGCGCGAGGACGTCGGCGTGGTCTTGGGGTGTGAGCACAGCCCATTGAACCCTCTCCGTTGGGAGAGGGCAGGGTGAGGGTAGGCCACAATAGTGGCCATGCCCGCGTTGCTGAAGACCGACCTTCCCGGACTGCCCCCGCCGCGGGTCGGCAAGGTGCGCGAGGTGTACGACCTCGGCGACGAGCTGCTCATCGTCGCCACCGACCGCATCTCCGCGTTCGACGTGGTGATGGCGAACGGGGTGCCGGACAAGGGCCGGATCCTGAACCTCATGTCGGCGTGGTGGTTCGACCGGCTGAAGGACGTCTGCCCGAACCACGTGATCTCGGTGGCCGACGACGAGGTTGCCCGGCGCGCCCCGCAACCGGAGCTTAGGGGCCGGACGACCATCGCGCACAAGTGCCGCCCCCTCCCGATCGAGTGCGTGGCGCGGGGCTACATCTCCGGCTCGCTGTTCAAGGAGTACCGCGCCCAGGGTCCCAGCGTCCACGGACTGGCGCTTCCCGAGGGTCTGACCGAGTGCGCGCGGCTCCCCGAGCCGATCTTCACCCCCGCGACGAAGGCGGAGGAGGGCCACGATGAGAACATCGATTGGACCCGCGCGGTGGACCTCGTCGGTCGCGAGGTCGCGGAGCAGGCTCGCGATTGGACTCTTGCGCTCTACCGCCGCGCGGCCGAGCACGCCGCCAGCGTCGGCCTGATCCTCGCCGACACCAAGTTCGAGTTCGGCCTCGCCGACGACGGCCTCGTCTGGATCGACGAGGCCCTCACGCCCGACTCGTCCCGCTACTGGCCCGCCGACCTCTACCAGCCCGGCGGGCCACAGCCGAGCTACGACAAGCAGTACCTGCGCGACTACCTGGAGGCGACCGGCTGGCCCAAGACTCCTCCGGGTCCTCTGCTGCCGGACGGCGTCGTGGAGAACACGCGCGCCAAGTACATCGAAGCCTACGAGCTCGTGACCGGCAGCCGCTGGGCTTAGCGCCATGTGGCTGCTGTACAACGCCCTTCTCACCCTATCGGCTCCTCTTTGGGCGCCTTGGCTGCTTTGGCGAGCCCACCGGCGTGGGGAGAAGCCGAACTGGCGTGAGCGGCAGGGCGATTACCGGGAGTCGATCCCGAAGAGGGGCGAGCGGCCGCGGCTGTGGGTCCATGCCGTCTCGGTGGGCGAGGTCGTCGCCGCCCGGCCGCTTCTCAGGGCGTTGCGCTCGGAACTGCCGGAGCACGAGATCGTCCTGAGCGTCACGACGAGCAGCGGGCACCAGACGGCGCGCGAGGGTGAGCGGGGATTGTACGACCACCTCGTCTACCTGCCGATCGACGTGCCGCGCTTCACGCTCTCCGCGATGCAGCGCACTCGTCCCGACGCGCTGATCGTCATGGAGACCGAGCTGTGGATGAACCTGTTCTGGGCGGCGAAGACGTTCGATTCGAAGGTGTTCGTCGCGAACGCCCGTCTCTCGGACCGGTCGTTCCCCCGTGCGCGGAGGGTCGCCTTCTTCTACCGGGCACTCTTTGGGATGGTCGACGGTGTCCTCGCACAGACTGAGACGGACGCCGAGCGGTTTCGCGCTCTGGGGGCGACCAAGGTCGAGGCGACGGGGAACGTCAAGTTCGACCAAGCGTTGGAGGGTCTTGACGACACGACGGACTGGCGTCGTGAACTCGGCCTGGACGACCGTCCGGTGGTGGTCGTCGGATCGGTCAGGGCCGAGGAGTTCCCTGGCCTCACGGGCGTGCCCGTCGCCTTTCCCATGGCACAGTGGGTCATCGCTCCCCGTCACATCGAGAAGGCGGATGAGCTTTTCGAGCGGCTTGAGAAAGAACCCATCTTCGATGTGATAGTGCGTCGGTCGCGTGGGGAGCGTGGATCGGTGATCGTGCTCGACACCTACGGCGAACTCTCGCGCGTCTATGAGATCGCAGAAGTCGCGGTCGTCGGCGGATCGTTCAGAAAGCTTGGAGGACAAAACATCGTTCAGCCCCTGGCCTGGGGAAAGCCTGTTCTCCACGGTCCCCACATGGCGAACTTTCGCGATGTCGCGGCGCTTGCCGAGCGGGCGGGTGCCTCCGAGGTTTGCGCCGACACAAACGACCTCGTGCGCAGGCTCCACGCCCTCCTCGAAGACCCGGTACGACGCGCGCGGATGGGCGAGGCGGCGAGGCGGCTCGTGGAGGAAAACCGGGGAGCGTCGGCGCGGATGGCGAGGACGATCGCGAGTAATCTCAAGGGATGAACCCCGTCGTCGGCATCATCATGGGCAGCAAGAGCGACCTGGACACGATGCGCCCCGCCGCCGAGGCGCTCGCTGAGTTCGGAGTCCCCCACGAGCTTCGGGTGGTCAGCGCGCACCGGACGCCGGAGGGAATGGTCGAGTATGCCAAGGCGGCCCGCGCCCGCGGGCTGAAGGTGGTCATTGCCGGGGCAGGTGGGGCCGCGCACCTGCCGGGGATGGTCGCCTCGCTCACGACCCTGCCGGTGATCGGCGTTCCGGTGCCGACCAAGGCGCTGTCGGGGATCGACTCGCTCTACTCGATCCTCCAGATGCCCGCGGGGATTCCCGTGGCGACGGTCGCGATCGGCAACGGGCGCAACGCGGGCCTCCTCGCCGTGCGACTGCTCGCGATGACGGACGAGGCCCTGGTCGAAAATCTGGACCGCTACGCCGCGACGATGCGGGAACTCGTCGAGGGGATGGACCGCGAGGTCAGGACGTAGGCGCGTCCTTCTTCTTGCTCATCTGCACGAGGATGTCGTAGGCGAGCGGATCGAGGATCACCTTGCGCACGAAGAACTTGATCTTCGCGTCGGCGTCCATGTCGGCGCTCTTCTGCGAGGGGTCCAGAAGCTCCGGCTTCAGGGACTTCTCCATCGTCTTGAGCTGGCCCTGGTTCAGGGTCGCCTTGCAGACCGCGAACACGCTGTCCGTCATCTCGATGTAGAAGGCTTGGCGGCGGATCGCGAGCGCCCGGCCCAGCGCGGCGACCTCGTCCTGGACGGTGCGCGGCGGGTAGACGCTCTTGTTGATCCCTTCGTCGACCGCCGTCGTGAGCTTCGCGTCGAGCGACGAGATGTCCTTCGCCTCCATCTTTTCGAGATCCGTCTGCTTCTGGTGGACCTTCTCGATGGCTCGAAGGAGGGGCGAGATCTCCTCCTTCGTGAGCGCCAGGGGAAGGATCTGGATGAGGACGTCGAGCTGGCTGATCTTCTTGCGCGTCGCCTCGTACCTGCGCCCCGAGTCGGTGCCGTCTGTCTGGGCGGGAACGGAGGCGGCGAAGAGGGAGAGGAGCGCGAGGGCGAGGAGGGGCTTGGTCATGGGCGTTCGACGTCTATCGTATCGGACGAGCGGTCCGGGTCGCGCGTTACGGGCTCGATGGCGTTGAGCACCAGCGGCACGAGGGCGAGGCTCTGGAGCGCGACGAACGCCGCCCCAACCAGCGTGACCAGCGGCCAGCCCCACCAGGACAGCGCCGTTCCGGTGAGCCCGCCGTGCGGCAGGACGCCCATGCCGAACGCCAGCACCACGAACGACACAAGCAGCCCGACGATCGCCCGTCTCGTCCGGTGCCCCCTGGGTAGGGCGGCGCTGCGGGCGATGAGCGCGTCTCGCGAACGGACCAGCCAGGTTATCAAGACCCCCCACACGAGCGCCGACCCGGACAGCTGAAGGGCGAACACGGTTTGAGCCTACCGCCTCGCGTGCCGTCTGATCCCGCTCAGATGCGTAGAGTCGTGTGCGAGCGCACATTTTGGGTGGACCCAAACGGGCGCCAGGAAAGCACCATGACGCAAGAAGACACCCTTTTCGCCAACGACGATCTCGCCGCCCTCTCCAAGGCGGCAGGCGACGTCTGCTTCGTGCTCGGCTTTGCGTCGATCGCCGCGAGCATCGCCGTGTGGGCCAAGGCCAAGCAGGGGGACGCTGCGCACGGCGAGCGGTTCGGCATCTTCGTCGGCCTCTGGGCGCCCACGTTCTTCATCCTCTCCGACCGTCTCACCCGCAAGCGTCCTTAAGCGGGCGTGTATGCTCGAAGCGTGGAGATCGCCCAAGCCCTGCTCGAATCGTGGAGCCGTCAATGTCGGATCGTCCAGGCGGTCGCCTCAAGGATCGATGCCTCAAACCGGAAGACCAGGCCTTCTCATGACGGATGGACGTTGGACCGGCACCTCGCGCACGTCCACGAGGTGCGCTATGGCTGGCTGAAGAACGTCTCGCCGGGCCACGTCAAGGCCTTGGGAGAGACGTTCGAAGATGACTGGACGACTCCCGTCGAAGATCTCGCGACGATCAAAGCCGAATTGGACAAAAGCGGCGAGGCGATCGGTGACGCCATGCGTGAACTGTTCGCGAGCGGCGCGCAGAAGGTCGGCGGCTACGACCACCCCGTCTTGTTCCTCCAGCACATGGTGTGGCATGAAGGCTGGCACGTCGGCCTTCTCATGCTGGGCCTCCGTCTCGCGGGCCAAGAGCCGCCGGAGGAGTGGGAGGAGTGGGAGGAGACTAACGTTTGGGGCGAGTGGCGAACGGAGTAGAATCGCGCCGATGGTAGTCTTCGCAACGTTGGCGATGCTCGTCGGAGCGCAGACTGCGGGCATGAGGCGAGTCGTCGTTGCCTTCGAAGGTGGCCACGAAACGGTGGGTGTCGACCGGGGAAGGCCGGTCGTTCTCGTGGCGGGTGCGCTCGGCGTGAAACCCGAGGTGTTCCGCGACGCCTTCTCCCGCGTCCATCCTTCCCGGAACGGTCCACCCACGCCCGACGAGGCGCAGGCGAACAAGCGCGCCCTCATGGACGCCCTCGGCAAGTACGGCATCACCAACGAGCGCCTCGACGAGGTCTCGAACCACTACCGCTATCGCCGTGAGAAGGGCGAGATGTGGCCCGTCCGCCCCGCGAAGGCGTTCGCCGTCGTCCAGAACGGCCGCGTCCTGCGGTTCGAGGTCACCGACGGCGGCGAGGGCTACAGCTCTCCGCCCACCGTCCGCATCCCCGGCTTCCCGAACCTGAGCGGCACCGCGACCCTTTCCTTCGACAAGCGGTTCGAGAAGAACGGCGCGGTTAAGTCGATCGCCGTGCGCTCATGAAGGAGGACGAAGCGCTCCTCCGCACCCTGGAAGAGCGCTTCCAGAGGAACGTGGACCGGCCCAAGGGCGTGCAGTGGACCGCCTTGCAGAAGTGGCTCGAGAAGAATCCGGAGAAGCTCCGATCGCTCCACGCTATGGAGGCGACCGGAGGCGAGCCAGCGGTGGTCGACCTGGGCGACGGCCTCGCCTTCGTCGACTGCTCCTCGGAGAGCCCGATGAGAAGGAGCCTCTGCTACGATCGCGCCGCCCTCGACTCCCGCAAGACCGCGAAGCCGGACGGCAGCGCCGTCGAGACCGCCGAAAGCATGGGCGTCGAGCTTCTCACCGAGGCGCATTACCGCAAACTCCAGACCCTCGGCGAGTTCGATCTGAAGACGTCAAGCTGGCTTCTCACTCCCCAAAAGATCCGCGAGAAAGGCGGCGCGATCTTCGCCGACCGCCGGTACGACACCGTCTTCACGTTCCACAACGGCGCGGACTCGTACTACGCCTCCCGCGGCTTCCGAGGACTGCTGAGAATCTGACCGTGCTATCGTGGGCACGACGCCCGAGCCTCGCGATGGACGCAAGGGAGCACGGCGGGCACCCTGGAGGCACGAGAATCGTCCGACCAGGGAATGGAAGATCGAGTTCGACGGACCATGGTCTGCACGGCAACGCTCGCGCTCGCCTCTCTCGGCGTTGCCCAGCAGTCGCGTCGGGTGCTTCAGATGGTCTCGATCCTCGTCGAGCGCAATCGCGTCCACACCGACTGGTACTCGATGCCGGGATCGGAACTGGGCGACGCCGCGTTCGCGCGCATCGACGCGAACGGCGACGGCACGATCTCCGAAACCGAAGGGCGAGCGTACGCCACAAGGGCGCTGCGCGACCTGACCATGGTCGTCGACGGCAAGCGCCGGACGCTCATCCTGCGGCACGTCACGATCGCCGACCGGAAACAGATGGGCACCGGGCTAGGATCGATCGACTTCACCTTCGACGCCGAGGTGCCGGAAAGGCTCGGCCGGCACACGCTCGTCTTCGAAAACCGCCACCGTCCCGCCACCGCGAAGTACGAGACGTCGATCCTGAACGATCCCACGGACAAAAGCCTTCGCATCGTCGCCCAGCGCGTCAGCCCCGACGGCTCGCGCCTGAGCCTGACCTACGTGGTGGGCAAGGCTCCGACGTTCCGCTGAAGAACGGCGGGATGCTAGAATACGACCACGATGGCGGTTCCAAAAAGCATCCTGGAAGCGAAGGGTGTGTGGCGGGGAGAGTCCCGGCTGAATCTTTCCCACCTGCCGCCCGAACTGGCCGTGTCTACCTCGCCCTCCGAGCTTCGCATCGA
>CAXTOO010000118.1:0-11339 GCA_964245875.1 uncultured Fimbriimonas sp.
GAATGCACCACAGGCGAGTGCGTCCTCAACAATCTCACGAACTACACCGAGCGATGTGTTCAGGTTGGAGATTGTGGCTGACAGGTGTTTGCCATCACGTCCGCCTGTCTCGAGCGCAAACCGTTGATATGCTACAGCGTCGGCCAGATTCAACGATGAGGGTAGACGCTCAAAGAAATAGTCGACGCTCCATGAGCTTCTAGGACAATGATCAAGCATCGCTCTTCTAAGGGCGCCTGTACGCATTGTATTTTTGGCGATCTTTGGAGCAAATTGCTCTCGAAATTTTTCGGGAATGTGCTCTATGATCGTCGCTACTGCATCTTCCGCGCCATCATTGCCCTTCACGGTTCGGCATCGGTATGCGGCCATAGCTTTATGCTCATCACTTTTGAGTGCCTTCAAAATGAGCTTAACGTCGCTTGTTCGATGGTAGGTTAATGCCTCCGCGTCTTTTAGAACGCGGTCAGGATTTATCGCAGCGACAGGCCTCAAGGTCTGACGGTGGATGTGCTCCGACTCTGGCATCTTTGGAGGTTCTGAATACCTCGTGTAGATGGCCTCGTAGCCTTCTTCAACAGCTTCCGGCTCAACATCATCAAAGTCCATTTCTGGGCTGGAATTTCTTGATTTATAACGTTGCTCGTCTGGTTCCGACAAGTAATGCTCGACCGGGAACCTCCCCCACCGGTCGCCCTGGACAACCCAGGGGAGGTGTGCAGGTGGCTCTACACATAGCTTTCTCGCGTTTGTACGGAATCCAAGTCGAGCGAGAAACTCCTGGATATCTCCGACAACTTCGACGCATTCAGCGTGCGAGGGGCCTGACACGGCGATATCGTCTGAGAAGTGACAAGCCCCTATGCGATGTTCAACGATGTAGTGGTCTAGAGGAGACAAGGCTATGGCTGACAGGATATCAGAGGTCAAATAGCCTTGAGGCGGTCGTCCACCTAGATCGTCTATAACCTTGAAGAGACGAAAGTATGGAAATGGGTCGATGCCAAGTTCGTTCTCCACGATGTTCGCCAGTCTTCGTGTGGTGATCGACGGATAGAAGTTTTCGATATCTATGAAGACTGTCCAATCTCCGTATCTCTCGCTGTTGGATTTGATCCGGTCAAGCCACATCTGGTGAGCTTCATGCGGGCTAAGTGGGGCGGCTTGCCCTGACGGAAGCAAAGGGCTGAAAACCGTTTGCCCTAGATAGTCTCCGCAAACGCTTGAGTACAAGCGCCGAACATTTTCAAACTGCGAGAGGTATCGATCGTGGGCGCTGGCACTTAGGTCTGAACCAAAGCGATAGGTGCCGTTGTGCTTGCATCGAGCGACGAACGAGTGGTTGAACGTCTCTGTTCGGCGGAGACCTTCGAGAACGACACGTGCTGAAGGCACCGCTTCGAGTAAACGACCGAGACTTTCGGCTCGACTGAAGTTGTTCTTGAGGAGATCGTAAGTAAGGCAATCAAACATAGAACCAACTAGTGATCAACCAACTGTACTATGCGGCGATGGCGAGTTCCACCGCTTGGGGATTGTCCACACGCTTCGAGGCGTCGAGGATCTCCATGCCGACCACGCGGCCCTCGGCGTCGTAGTCGAGGATCACGCCCGGCTTGTCCTCGTCGCTCTCGAACACCGGCACGGAGTTGAACCGGATCGTGAGCACGTCCACCTCGGGGTCGTAGCTGAGTTTCATGGTGCCTTCCAGTATTGCGCGATCTTGCTCGTGCGGTACACAGTGATGACGAGCGCGGGAACACCGTTCTCGTCCACCACCGCGCGGAGCAGGAACGGGCGTCCGTCGATGGTCACTTTCGACTGATAGATCCAGCGACCCTCCGAAAGAATTCGCTGGTCGGGGCTCTGGAGCACCGCGTCCAGCATCCTCCGGGAGATGTCCCGGACGATGAGCTGTTCCTCGGCGTGGCGGCTTAGGCGGTACTCCATATGCCTCTCCTACGAACAGCCGCTGGTCTCGCCGCAGGTGTCGCACTTGAGGCAGACGCCGTTGCGGACCATGGTGAACGCGCCGCAGTTGGTGCACGGGTCGCCCTCGTAGCCCTTGAGACGAGCCTGGCGGATCTGTTCGCCGATGGGGTCGCGGTCCATCACCGCGGCGGGCGCGCGGGAGACGGTGACCGTGGCGGCGGGGACGGCGACGGCGCCGTTGCTGAAGAGGTTTGGGGTCTCCAGGCGCATCGTCGCGCTGCCGTTCTTCTGCGCGGCTTCGAGCTGCTGCGTGGGGCTGCCGATCGCCCTCGGGTTCTCGCCGAAGGGAAGGGCGTCCTGTGCCTCCGTTGAGAAGCCCTTCGCGGTGTGGTCCTCGTGGGTCACGCCGGGGACGTTGCCGCGGAAGTCCTCGTCCTCGATCTCCTCGTCGTCGTACTCCGCCGACGACTCGCCGGGGCGACCGATGGCGTCGCCGCGCAGGTCTTCGGGCTTCACCTGCACGAGGTCGGTCCTTCCCAGGTAGGAGAGGGCGAGCTCGCGGAAGATGTAGTCGATGACCGAGGTCGACATCTTGATGTTGTCGTGGCCCTGGACCGGGCCGTTCGGCTCGAAGCGGGTGAACACGAACGCCTCGACAAACTCTTCCAGGGGCACGCCGTACTGGAGGCCAAGGGAAATCGCGATGGCGAAGCAGTTCATCAGCGAGCGGAACGCGGCGCCCTCGCGGTGCATGTCGATGAACACCTCACCAAGCGAGCCGTCCTCGAACTCGCCGGTGCGGAGGTAGACCTTGTGGCCGCCGACGCGGGCCTTCTGGGTGTAGCCTTTGCGTCGTCCGGGGAGGACGCGCCGCTTGGAGATGTAGCGGTAGACGAGCTTGACGGCGGCATCTTTTGCTTCCTGCGGAAGCGCCAACGATTGCAAACCGTTGCTTACGGTGGCGAACGATGGCGATTGTCCACCATCGTTCGCCATCGTGGGCGTCTCCTCTAGACTCGCTTCGAGGATAGCCGACGCGGCGTCGTCAGAGGAGGCGTTGAGGGGCTGGCTGAGCTTGCTGCCGTCTCGGTAGAGGGCGTTCGCCTTCAGGCCGAGGCTCCAGGACTGCCAATAGGCATCGGAGACGTCCTTCACGGTAGCGTCGCCAGGCAGGTTGATCGTCTTGGAGATCGCGCCGGAGAGGAACGGCTGGGCGGCGGCCATCTGGCCGATGTGCCCGCCCGCGCTGATGTAGCGCTTGCCCTTCTTGCCGCACTTGTTCGCGCAGTCGAACACCGGGAGGTGCTCGGCGCGCAGGTGGGGGGCGCCTTCGACGGTCATCGCGCCGCAGACGTACTCGTTGGCGGCGTCGATGCCGTCCTTGGTGAAGCCGAGGTGGCGCAGGAGGTCGAAGCTCCAGTCGTCAAGTTGGTTTGTGGTTATATGTAGTTGGTTGACGAGGAAGTCTTCGCCCAAGGTGAACTTGTTGAAGGCGAAGCCGATCTCGAAGGCGGACTCGAGACCCGCCTCGACGGCGTCGATCTGCGCCTTGCCGAAGCCCTTCGCCATCAGGGTCTCGTGGTTCACGAACGGCGAACCCTTGAGGGTCTTGTGTCCGAGGGCATAGGCGACGATGTCCTCCACCTGTTCCTGGGAGTAGCCCAGGTTACGAAGCGCCGGGGGCACGGAGTTGTTGATGATCTTGAAGTAGCCGCCGCCGGAAAGCTTCTTGAACTTCACGAGCGCGAAGTCCGGCTCGATGCCGGTCGTGTCGCAGTCCATGATGAGGCCGATCGTGCCGGTGGGCGCGAGGACGGTGGTCTGGGCGTTGCGGTAGCCGTGCTCGGTTCCGAGGGCGAGGGCCTTGTCCCAGGCATCGTGGGCGGCGGCGAGAAGGTTCGCGGGGCAGAGCTTCTGGTCGATGCCGACGGGCTTGACGGTCACGCCGGGGTAGTCGCCTGCGTCGTACGCGGCGCTACGATGGTTGCGGATGACGCGGAGCATGTTCTCGCGGTTGCGCTCGAAGCCGTCGAACGGCCCGTGCTCCTTCGCCATCTCGGCGCTGGTGGCGTAGGCGTCGCCCCCGAGGATGGCGGTGAGGCCACCATCCATGGCGAAGCCCTCCTTCGAGTCGTACGGGATGCCCATACGCATGAGGAGCGCACCGAGATTCGCGTAGCCCAAGCCGAGGGTGCGGAAGACGTAGGAGAGGCGGGCGATGTCCGGGCTGGGGAACTGCGCCATGAGGACGGAGATCTCCAGCACGACGGTCCAAAGGCGGATCGCGTGGCGGTAGCCGACGATGTCGAAGGTGCCGGTGCGGTCGTCGTAGAACTTGACCAGGTTGATCGACGCCAGGTTGCAAGCCGTGTCGTCCAAAAACATATATTCACTACAGGGATTACTTGCGTTAATCCTTCCATCGGCGGGGCAGGTGTGCCACTCGTTGATGGTGGTGTCGTACTGGAGACCGGGGTCGGCGGAGTTCCAGGCGGCCTCGCAGATGTCGTCCCAGAGTTCCTGGGCGGGCTTGGACTTGACGACCTTGCCGGTGGTGCGGGCGGTCATCTCCCAGTCGGCACCCTTCTCGACGGCTTCGAAGAAGGAGTTCGGCACACGGACGGAGTTGTTGGAGTTCTGTCCGGAGACGGTGACGTAGGCCTCGGACTCGTAGCCCGTGTCCATGACGGGGAACTCGACGGAGGTGAAGCCCTGTCCGGCGAACTGGATGGCGCGCTGAATGTAGTTGGCGGGCACCTCGGCGGCCTTGGCCTCGGCGATGGCGCGGGTGAGCCCTTTGTTGGTGCGGGGATTCGTGTCCCCCGCGCAGGCCTGCATCACCGCGTTGACGTGCTTGGAGACGATCTTGGTGCCGGCGACGAGGGCGGCGACCTTCTGCTCCTCCTTCACCTTCCAGTTGATGAACTCCTCGATGTCTGGGTGGTCCATGTCGAGGCAGACCATCTTGGCGGCCCTTCTTGTCGTCCCCCCAGACTTGATGGCGCCCGCCGAGCGGTCGCCGACGCGCAGGAAGCTCATGAGGCCGGACGACTTGCCGCCGCCGGAGAGCTTCTCGTTCTCGGCGCGGAGGTTGGAGAAGTTTGTGCCAACGCCAGAGCCGTACTTGAAGATGCGGGCCTCGCGGGTCCAGAGGTCCATCACGCCGCCCTCGTTCACGAGGTCGTCCTTCACCGAGAGGATGAAGCAGGCGTGGGGCTGGGGCCGCTCGTACGCGTTCGTGCTCTTGGTCAGTTCCTTGGTCTTGGGATCGACGTAGGTGTGGCCCTGGGCCGAGCCCTCGATGCCGTAGGCGAAGTGGAGGCCGGTGTTGAACCACTGCGGCGAGTTCGGCGCGGCGACCTGCTTCGCGAGCATGTGGACGAGCTCGTCGTAGAAGGCCTGCGCGTCCTCGGCGGAGTCGAAGTAGCCGTGGCTTTCGCCCCAGAAGCGCCAGCAACCGGCGAGGCGGTGGAAGACCTGGCGGCTGTCGCTCTCGTGGTCCTGCGTCGGCACCAGCGCGCCGGCGTTCGGTCCGGCGTACTCGGCGTGGGCCACCTTTCCGGGGGTGAGACCGGCGCGGCGGAAGTACTTCTGGGCGAGGATGTCGGTGGCGACCTGCGACCAGCCGCTGGGCACCATGACGCTCTCCATGAGGAAGACCGTCGAGCCGTCGGGGTTGCGGATCTCGGACTTGCGCGGCTCGAAGGCGATCCCGGCGTACGGGTCCTGGCCGGCGGTGGTGAACAGACGATTGATCTTCATAGAAGGGCTTCCTGGAGGCTGGGGACGAGCTGAGCTTCCTGCTCGGCTTGGCTGACGACCCCAGCGAAATCGGCCAGGGTTTCGAACTCTTGGTACACGGAGGCGTAGCGGACGTAGGCGACGGGGTCGAGGCCCTGGAGGGCCTTCATGGCGCGGGCGCCGACCTCGCGGCTCCCGACCTCCTCGACGAGGTTGTTGAGGACGTCGCGCTCGATGGCGTCGGCGGCGGCCTTGAGGTTCTGGGTGGAGACAGGACGCTTGCGGGCGGCGAGGCGCATCGACTCGGCGAGCTTCTCGCGGTCGAACTCCTGTCGTCGTCCGTCGCGCTTCACGACGAAGAGGCGGGGCCGCTCGGCGCGCTCGAAGGTGGTGAAGCGCCGACCGCAGCCGCCGCACTCCCGGCGCCGGCGGATCGCGTCGACCTCCGTGACCGGGCGGCTGTCGAGCACCCGCTGTTCATCGTTTCCGCAGTAAGGACACCGCACACCTCTTTTGTACTACGCCCCTAGATGTAGCGGTCCCTGCACCCCGCCTGTCCAGATGTAGTTTTGGCTCTTTTTAGGTTGTCCCGTGCCTACCCTCCGTTTGCGCACCTACTATCCCCAGGTTATCCACAAACGCGGTGCTATCACTTGGCTCAGCATCTTGCGGAGGCAGGCGCAACGATCCATGCAACTCGGCTACAGGACACAATGGGTAGATGCAGGGGCGGACCTTGCGACTACAGGCGGCAGAGTGGAAGCATCGCGTGGCTCGCGGGGGAGATCCACGCGGGCGATCCTGGAAAGCGAGCGACCGGTCGCCTCGCCAGAGGCGTTTGGCTGAGTCGAAGCCGTACCGAGCCGCGATCCTCGTGCTCCCGGACTCTCATGCGCGGCGAGATCGCGGTGGCGGTGCCGGCGATCTCGCTCAACATGGTGGGTTCGGTGCCCGATGCGGTCGACCTCGTGGTCACCGACCCGGTGCAGACGGACGCGATGGCGGACGCCGACGCCGCGAAGTTCGACCTCGCAGGTGCGGGGAACGCGGTACTGGGCCGCGTCCGGCGAACCCGTTCGGACAACGCATCACCGTACACAGCCTAACTGGCTTTTGAAGAAGCGCCCTCGATCGGTGGCCTCGCGCAGGCCACCACCATGTCCCGCACCTGCCGCAGCAGGGCCTCGATGCTCTGCCCCGACTTCTGGACGACGCTCTGCACCTGCCCGTTGAGGCGCTGGCGTTCCTCGGGACCGACGTCCATGGCGGTCATCACCACGATGGGGATGTCGTGCCACGCCTCGTTCCGCCTCAGGGTCTCGGCGAACTCGAAGCCGTCCATCTCGGGCATCATGAGGTCGAGCAGGATCAGGTTCGGCGTCCTCTCCTCCACTCGCCGTAGCGCCTCCACCCCGTTCGACGCCTCCACCACGGCCCAGCCGTCCTTGCGGAGCATTGCCCCCACCACGGCGCGGGTAGGGCCGTCGTCCTCGACGAGCAGCACGGTGCACGGCGGCTCGGGGCAGGCATACCGCTGGAGGACGCGCGTGAGGTGGGCGCGGTCCACGGGCTTCGTGGCGTACTCGGTCGCGCCCATCGCGTAGCCCCGCCGCTGGTCGTCCACCATCGTGAGCATGATCACGGGCGTGTCGCGCAGGTCGGGGTCGGCCTTGAGCGCGGCGAGCACGCTCCAGCCGTCCATGCCGGGCATCATGACGTCGAGGGTGATGGCGATCGGGCGTAGCCTCCTCGCGAGCCGCAGGCCCTCCTCGCCGCCGTCCGCCGTCTCGGCGGGGAAGCCCTCGCGCTCCAGGAAGCGGCGCATGAGGTCGCGCTGGACCGCGTCGTCGTCGATCACGAGCACACAGGTGCCAGGCTCGGGGGGTGTCGCCTTCTTCTCGCCGATCTCGACCGACTCGTCGGGGACGCTTTCCCCCGAGGCCTCGGGCGGTGGCTCGGGGATGTTCGCGCGGACCTTCATCGTGAAGGCGCTGCCCTCGCCCGGCACGCTCGCCACGGAGACGTCGCCACCCATCATCTGGCAGAAGCGGCGGGTGATCGTGAGTCCAAGGCCGGTGCCGCCGTACTTGCGCGTGGTGGAGGCGTCGGCCTGCGTGAACGCCTGGAACAGCCGGAGGATCTGCTCCGCGCTCATGCCGATGCCCGTGTCGGTGACGCTGAACGTCATCCAGTCCTCGGGAACCGGCGAGTCGACGCCCTCCATCGTCTCCCGTCCGACCTCCAGCCCGATCGTGCCGCCCTCGGTGAACTTCGCGGCGTTCGAGACGAGGTTGAAGAGGCACTGGCGCACCTTGGTGAGGTCGCTGCGCATCGTGCCCAGCTCACCCCTCCGCTCGACGCGCAGGACGTTGCCGTTCTTCTCCACCAGCGGCACGACGGTGGCCTCGACCTCGTCGAGCAGCGTCGCGACGTCGAACTCCTCCAGGTAGACCTCCATCTTGCCCGCCTCGATCTTGGAGATGTCGAGCACGTCGTTGATGAGCGAGAGCAGGTGCTTGCCCGCGCCGTTGATCTTCTGGAGGTCGGGCACGAAGTCGGGCACACCCTGGTCCTCGGCCTCCTCCTGGAGCATTTCGGAGTAGCCGAGGATCGCGTTGAGCGGCGTCCTGAGCTCGTGGCTCATGTTCGCGAGGAACAGGCTCTTGGTGCGGCTGGCCTCCTCGGCCTTCTCCTTCGCCCGCTCGAGGTCGCGCTCCACGCGCTTGCGGTTCACGCCGAGCGCGATCGCGTCGGCGGCGGTGGCAAGGGCCCGCAGCGCGTCCCGCGCGAGGGGCGGATCGGGAGAGTAGACCCCGAGCACGCCCAGGGCGCGTCCGTCCAGGAGAAGCGGGTAGCCCGCGAACCCCACCATTTCGCCGCGCAGGATCCAGTCCGCCTCCCCGAAGCTCGGGTCGTCGGGGTCGAGGCGGACCACCCTGGGTGCACGGTCGCGGGCGATCCGCCCGATGGGGTGCTCCGCGACGGGAAGGCGGCTCTGGGAGCCGTGTACGTCGGTGTCCATCCCCGCGCTCGCCTGAAGCTCCAGCACGTCGCCCGACTCGTCGAGGGTCCACACCCTCGCCACGGCGGCGTTCAGGTCGCGCGCCAGCGCCTCCGCGCAGGCCTGGAGGTTCGCTTGGAGCGCATCGTCCCGCGTGAGGGAGAGTCCCACGTCGGCGGCGAGGCCCGCAAGGCGGGCGTGCGTTTCGAGTGCGGCCTCGGCCGCCTTGCGGTCGCCGATATCGCGCAGGGTGGCGCTGAACGCGGCGGGCTCCGAGCCCTCGATGCGCTGGATGGCGACCTCGACGGGGATCTCCGTCCCGTCGGCCTTGAGCGCGGGCATCTCGATCCGATGGCCGAGCACGGGACCCTCGCCCGTTTCGAGGTAGTGGGCCATGCCGATGCGATGCGCCTCGCGGAGGGCGGGCGGGATGATGAGCTCGAAAAGCGGGCGTCCCACCGCCTCGTCGCGAGAGTAGAGGAACGTCTTCTCGGCGGCGGAATTCCACTCGACGACGCGGCTTTCGGCGTCGATCGCGACGATGCAGTCGAGCGACGTGGCGAGGATCGCGGCGTTGCGGGCCTCGCTTCGGCGGAGCCGCGCCGTTGCGAGGTTGCTGTCGGTCACGTCGGTGGAGGTGCCCACCCACTCGCGGGCCGTTCCGTCCTCCTCGTAGACGGGCACGGCGTTCACGGCCATGTCGCGGTACTCGCCATTGTGATGGCGCAGGCGGTATTCGACTCGATAAGGCCCGGGCGCGGCGATTGCCTGCTCCCAGCCCGCGGCCACGCGTTCTTGATCGTCGGGGTGGATAGACACCATCCACCCGCGTCCCTTGATCGACTCGAAGCCTAGCCCGGTGAACGCGCTCCAGCTCGGCTGAGGCTCGATGAAGTCGCCACCCGTCGATCGCGTCCAGACGATCTGGGACGTCGACGCAACGATGGCCTCCAAGCGCTCGCTGCTGGCCTCGGCCGCCTGGGCGGAGCGCTCGCGCTGCGCGGCCGCGCGGCGGACGACGAGCGTGATGGCCCCGAGAAGGACGAGGGTCGCGAGCGCCGAGACGCCGAGCGTCGCCAGGGCGGTGCGTCCGCTCGACACCGACTCCGCCTCGCGCTGGCGCAGGAGCGAGTTCTCCTCGTTCTGCACCACCGCCACCGTGCGGCGAACCTCGTCCATCCGCCGCTTGCCGCCATCCGCCAGGATGAGGACCCGCGCCGCTTCGAACCCATCGGTGCGTCGCACCGCGACGTTCTGCCTCAGCACCGCAAGGAGTGCGGAGGTCTCGCGTTCGAGCGTGGGAATGTACCGCTTCACCGAGGGCGCGATCACGAGGATCCTCAGGTCGTCGAGGTGCCTCTCGACCTCGCGCGCTCCCGAGGCGAAGGGTTCGAGGTACGTCTCCTGGCCACTGATGATGAAGCCGCGCTGGCCCGTCTCCACATCCTGCATCGACGAGAGCGCGGCCTGGAGCTCGGCCATCACCCTGCGGCTTCGCGTCACCTGCGAGCCGTTGTCCAGCACGCGCCGGAGATTGCGGTAGGAGACGATCGAGTTGGCCGCGAGGAGAAGGACGACGAGGGCGCAGGCGACGACGAGCGTCGTCTTCGCGTTTTCGCGGAGGAACCTCACGCGGTTCACGAGCGCCCGACCGTCTGCGGCGTCGCGTCGATCCGGCCCTTGCCGATTTCCCGGCGGGCCGAGAGAGTCTCAATCACGCTCAGATCATGTCCAAGCACTTGCCTTCCTGGAGGGCCAGCGCATCCCGTCGACGATGTCTTTGGAACGTTGGCCACGACGTTAGGACGAGGATTTGGGTGGGGTGTTCAGTCAAACTCCATCCGCACGGGGAGAGGCGCTTCTCTCCTTTGTTCTAAACTGGACGTGCAAGCGCCGGATGCCCTTGGGGCGACGCGGAGGTTTGGAACGATGAGCGAACATCCGCACCACGAAAGCCTACGACTCCAGAACTTTACCGCGTTCACGGATGCGTCGTTCGAGTTCGTGCCGGGCATCAACGTGTTCATCGGCGAGAACGGCACGGGCAAGACCCACGCGATGAAGGCGATGTACGCTTGGCAGACTATTCAGCGTGAGGGGGAACCGAGCCCACCCGTGCTCGGAGAGATTTTTCAGGCGGACGATATGTTTTGGTTTGTTCGAGATGGAAGTGTTCTTGACACCATCGTTAGTGGAGTCTATGCGGGGGAGAAATGGTTCATGCATCCCACCGTTAGGGACATGGCAGCCGTTACTCCTTTCGGCCGCTTTCCAGAACTTCCGATCTATATTCCAGCGATAGATATGATCGGCCATACAAGGAGTTTCGTTCAAACATACGATCGCTATAACATAGACTTTGACCAAACGCACAGAGAAATCGTCGATCTATTACTCTCTCCTTCCTTAAGGGACCCCATAAACAGTAATACCGAGCCTATGCTGACCTTGGAGAAAGTGCTTGGGGGTGTACTTGAACTGGATGGCGATAGATTCTACGTCAGGGGAAATGCGAGGCGACTGCCGATGCCGATGGTCGCGGAAGGACTACGAAAGGTTGCGACCTTGCTCCGCCTTTTGCAATGCGGCTTGTTAGTGCCGGGCACCACTCTCTTCTGGGACGAGCCAGAGGTCAACCTCAATCCCAAGCTCATGGACGAGGTCG
>CAXTOO010000119.1:0-11311 GCA_964245875.1 uncultured Fimbriimonas sp.
GACAAGCACGAGTTCGAACGCGGGCGAATCGTGCCGCGCATCGTCGCGATGGCGGTCGGCGTTTCGCGGCACAGCCGAATAGGGAACAATGTCGGCGGTGCGCTCTTTGGTCGTCTGCGCGGCTCGGATTGCGGCGCGCACAACTCCGACCAACTGGTCTACTGCGAGGCGACCGACGAGGCGCTCTATCCCGACGTGACGATCGTCTGCGGTGCGCCCGAAACCGAGCGGTACGGCACGTTGGAGGCGATCACGAATCCGACCGTTGTGATCGAGGTGCTCTCCCCCACCACCGAGGCGCGCGACCGAGGCCACAAGAAGGAGTCCTACGCGACGATCCCTTCTGTGCGCGAGATCGTGCTGGTCGACGTGAGCAAGCCGCACGTCGAGCGGTACGTCCGCGACGAGACAGGCTGGCGATGGGAGGCGACGCCGAGCCTCGCGTCGTCGGTGCGCATCCTGGATCTGGAGATCCCGTTCGAGGAGATCTACGACGGCATCGACTTCAGCGAGCCTTTGGAGCCAGCCTAGGCGATCCGCACGTCGGTCTTTGAGAAGTCGTCGCCGACGAACAGCAGAGGCCGCCCGGAGACTTGGGCAAGGGCGTACGCGATGCAGTCGCCGAAGTTCAGTTTCGCCGGATGCTGCCCCTTGCCGAACCGGTCGAAAGCGCGCGTGGCCTCGAGGGCGTGCTCGGGCGTGAAAGAGACGAGGGTGATGCCAAGCTCAAGAAGCTTTTCGTTGATGACGTCGGCGGTCTGCGCGCCATAGAGCTTCTTGAGGACCATGTGCGCCTCCAGCGCGTTCGGGGTCGCCATGATCGCGCCTGCGGGCACGAGTTTTCCCAGCAACTCGGGGCGGGTCGGCTCGAACTGCAGGATGGCGACGAACGCAGACGTTTCCAGCACCATCAGACGCAGTACCCATCGGGACCGTAGCCGAGGATCGCGTCCTGCTCCTCCTGGGAGATCGGCTTGCCCCTTCGATCCGGCGGGATGAGGGGCAACAGTTCTCGATCCATTCGCTCCATGATCTGACGCACACGCTCCTCGACCGATGGCACAGCTAGGCGATCCTTGCGTTCGCGCATGGCATGGAGGATCGTCTCGTCGGGGGACTCGCCCGTTGCCGCCGCAACCTCCGCGACGAGCCGTTCGACCTCCGGGTTTTCAATATGCAGGCTCACCCTTCGATTCTACAACAGGCCCTTGCGGCGGCCGTAGGCCATCACGATCGCCTCGACCATGCGGATCTCCGTCTCGCCCTGGGGCGGGTCGGGGACGCCGAGCCTTCCCGCCAGCGGGCGGTAGACCGTGCCGAGGAGGCGCGCCTGGGCGTCGGGCGGAAGCTCGTAGAACCGGTCGGCGAGGCGGCGCAGGGCGGTGTACTCGGTCATCGTGAGGCCTCGCAGGGGGCCGACGTGGGTCTCCAGCGGGTGCAGGCCCACGCCGTGGGGGGCGACTGCGTAGCGGGGCGCTTCCTGGCGTTCGGAGACGACGACGGTTCCGGCGGCGAGGTCGCCCAGGCGTTGCGCCCGTGCGCTGAGGAAGATCGAGGCGAGGCCGACGAGGTAAGGCCCGGGGAGCATGTCGGCGGGGCGCAGGAGGTTGCGCAGGATGGCCGCTTCGAGGCCCAGCGGCGTGCCGTCGGCCATGCGGACGCGGATGCCGAGGGTCCGCTTGCCGAGGGTCTGGCCGTTGCCGAGGCCCTCGAACAGGACGAAGTACAGCACCGCCCAGACGAAGATCACGAAGAGGTACAGCCCGGTCGCGATCGTGCGGTCGGCGAGGCCGACCGTTAGGAAGATGCCGAAGTACAGGGCGATGGTGCCCGCGCCGACGATAAGGATGTCGAACGCCTGCGCCAGCGCCCGGCTCCCGACGCCTGCCAGCCGGTAGCCCAGGACCGCCCGCTCCGGCGTCAGGATCTCGAGGTCGCCTTGCATCTCCCTAGAGGGCAGTCTACAATAGGGCGGTGACCCTCGTGCCGACGCGCCGGTTCTGGTGGCTCGCCCTCGCGGGCGTGCCGCTCGCCGCCGTCGCCGCGAGCGCCGGCGCACCGGTGATCGCGGCGCTCTACGATGTCGGCCTCGTGGCGGTGGCGTTCGCCACCGCGCGGCTCGGGCCGGACCCTTCCCGGCTGCGCGTGACGCGGCGTCGCGATCCGGTGCTGAGCGTCCGCCGGGCGAACCGGGTCGTGCTGGCCATCGAGAACGACGGCGACGCGCCGATCTCGGCGCGGCTGCGGGACGAGCCGCCGCCGCACTGGCCGTCGACGGACAAGGAGTTCGACGTCGTCGTGCGGCCCGGCGCGCTGGTCGAGAAGGCCTACGCCGTCACGCCGCCCGCGCGGGGGGCGGACGCCTTCCGGGCGACGTTCGTCCGGGTCAGTTGCCCGCTGGGGCTGGTGGAGCGTCAGGTGCGGCTCGACACCCACGAGGAGGTGCGGGTGTATCCCGACGTGCTCGCGCTGAAGGAGTTCGGCCTGCTGCGCCAAGCGGGCCGCCTGCGCGAGATGGGCATCCGGCGTTCGCGCCAGCGCGGCGGGGGCACGGAGTTCGAGAGCCTGAAGCACTACACGGAGGGCGACGACTTCCGGGACATCGACTGGAAGGCGACCGCCCGCCACGCCGAGCCGATCGTGCGGCGTCATGAGGCGGAGCGCAACCAGGCGGTGATCGTCGCGCTGGACCTCGGTCGCGCGATGCTCGCGGAGGCGGACGGCGTGGTGAAGCTGGACCGCGCGCTCGACGCGCTCCTCATGCTCGCGCAGGCGGCGGCGCTCGCGGGCGACCAGATCGGGCTGCTGGCGTACGACGACAAGGTGCGGCTGTGGATGCCGCCCGCGAAGGGCCGCGCCCAGGTCGGCCTGCTCATCCGCGCGGCCCACGACCTCCAGGCCTCGCCTGCGGCGAGCGACCCGGTGGGCGCGTTCGCCGCGCTCTCGGCGAAGTGGAAGCGGCGCGCGCTCGTGGTCGTCTTCTCCGACGCGGACGACGCGGACGCGGCGGGTCCGCTGGCGGTCGCGCTGGGGCCGCTGTCGCGGCGGCACCGGGTGCTCCTGTGCCGCGTGGCGGACCCGAAGCTCGCGCTCGCCCGCAAGGCGCCGCTCGCCTCGCCGGACGGGATGTACGTCCGCGCCGCCGCGGCGCTCTTGGACGAGGACCGCCGGGTGGCGGGCGGCGTGCTCACCGGGTCGGGCGTGCGGGTGCTGGAGGCCGACCCGGAGGATCTGGCGGCGACGCTGGTCGGGGCGTACCTGGACGCGCGTGTCGAGGGGCTTTAGCGGCCCGAAAATATTTTCCTTTCGCAGGTTGGGTCTTTAGGCCCAACCTGCATGGAGGGTGGTTGACGCGTTTTCCACCGCGGAGAACACGAAGGGTGCGGAGGCAGCGAGAAAGAAGAGTTACTCTTCTACTGCCCGTTCGCGGGGAAAAGTCAACCATGCCCGTGTTGTGCGTCAGGTCCTCGCGTCGGCACGAGGGCATCCGGCGGCTACAAGGATTCCTGGGCGCGGGTCAGGGTGACGGGCGTCGGAAGTCCATGAAGTACGTTCCTTCAGGAACGGTACAGGCATAGTCGTGCCTGTGCCATTCTGCCCTCGATCGGACAGCATCATCCGTACGTAAGGTATTTACTGGCATAGAACATCGCCCGCCATCGAAGGCCCGAACAAGTTCATCGCGGGTCTCAAGCGCAACCCTGGCAAGGCGGTCGGACAGGCGGCATCAGGACTTATCCCGGAGTGATCCGCGAGTGGGCGCGACGACAGGATCAGTTCAGGAACGGGGTTGATCGTCGGAAGACCCACGGATTCTCCGAAGCGATCGAATCCAACGTTCCCTTTGCGCGTGAAGAATTAGACCCGAATCGGTAGGGGGTTGGAGACGATTCCACTTGACGCAAAAGTAGGCGCCTCCGACGTACGCGACGGCCATGACCCAGAGAAACCAACGCGTGTCTATAACCCAGACAATATCAGCCGCTCCAAGGACGAAGAAGAGCCACGTAAGTCGGAAGTACCACGACTCGGGCGTCTTTGGAATCACGCCTTGCCCTCTCGGTCAGCGAAGACGTTCCATAAGACCCATCCGACCCCCAAGAGCAGGAGCATCGTCCAGACGACCCTCTTGTAGTCCACGGCGTACCCGTTGCCATCGGACGACCCTATGAGAACGTAGCCGACCGACGAGAGATTGCCGTATGTCTCTACGCTCCCGACCGGCACCACGAAGAACGCGACTAGGGCAAGTGCGGAGAAAACCACCGCGACCACCTTCTGTCCTGTTGACCACCTGCCCACCGTCGCATTGTAACACCGGAGGGCTTTACGGCTCTGGGTCTGGTGCGTCGCCACAGGAATCGAGTCCGGTCACTTCGACCTGTAGATCGTCGTTCGCGGTCCCCGCTTTCGAGACGGCATCCTTCCAATCGTCGAAGTCGAAGGCGTCCCCCGCGTCGCTAAGGTCGCTCGCAGCGGTCGCGACCTTCCCTAGACAAGTGTCGCCGGGAGTCGCATCCGCAGCGGTCAGAGCGTTCTGAAGCTCTTCCACCGCGTCCTTGTACTCGGGCAAGACCTCTTTCCAGTTCGTAGATCCATCGTTGAAGCGGTCCACTTGGGCATCTATCTCAGCAGCCGCCTTCTTGATCTTCTCGACAGCGGTCTCGTGATCGCTTGGGCCGTCCTCGGGGGCACCGGAAGACATCGAGGAAGCGGAGGCGGAAACGGGGGCGGGATCGATCTGGTGACGCTCGGAGTGACCGGGAAGCGGCTCACCTACCGGCAGCTCACGGGCAAGGAAAGAGCCGCCTGAGGGCTGGGTCCCTCGCCCTAGGCGCGGACCCAAGCGAAAGACGTAGAAAAACGACGACTTGACACACCGTCAAGTCTCGCCTACAATTGAGGTGCCCCTAGCGGGACTCGAACCCGCGACCACCGACCTACGAAGAAGGAGCTCTATCCACTGAGCTACAGGGGCACTTTTCCCAGACGCGATGGTGCTCTGCCGGTTTGAACCCAAACCAGTGTATAATAGGGCTGTTGCGTTGCCGCGCGACAGCCCTCGACTTGTCGAGTTGGTAGTCAGGCTCCGGCTAGTTTGTCACGCTGCGACCGGAGCCCTGGCGTCTTGTCACGCGTTGATCACCTACGCACTATTCTATCCCATTCTGCTGGGAATCGGCTCGTCATTCCCCCTTTTCTTTCCAAGCGCATTCCGTTACGTTACGGGAAAGCCAATAAGCGGATGTAGAATGGGCTATGGACGGCAATCCACAAGACGATTTCGAAGGAATCCTTGATGAGGAATTCGGGAATCAAGAGGAATCCACTAACGGCGAGGTCGGTGACAAGGCCAAGAGGACGCGCGTCGTCAGCGCAATTGAGTTCCCCTACGTTGACCTAGACCAAGCGGTGTTCGTCCCGGAAACGATCCACAGCAAGCTAGGGACGAAGGGACTCCCCGAACAGCTTTCTGGTGCGATGAACCTTCGTGGCGGTTCTTACGCGCGGAGGATGGCGGGGGCGAAGATGTTCGGTCTCATCGAGAAGGACGGCGAACACTTCAAGATCACCGACCTTGGCCGTAGGGTGCTGAACCAGGAGTCCGCCCCGTCAGCGAAGGTTGAGGCGTTCTTGAACGTTCAGCTGTTCAAGCGGCTGTACGACGATTTCAGGGGGTCTTCCCTTCCTGCCGACCGTGGAATCGAGAACCACATGAAGGAGCTGGGTGTTCCTGACAAGGCCACCGAGAGCGCGCGGCAGATATTTCGAAGGTGCGCGCGACAAGCCGGGTTCTTCCCCTTTGGAGAAGATCGGCTTATCATGCCCGTGTTCAAAGATGGTGGGACAGAGACGCCACCCGTCGATTCAGCTAAAGAGAGCGACGCGCCCCTGCCCTCAGCAAATCATAACGACACGCAGAACGGCGGGAACGGGGGAGCGTCCCAAGAAGTAGAACAATTGAGGCGCACGGTGGATGAACTCAAGCGGCAACTTGACGCTAAGAGCGCACCAAGCATCGTGGTGCCAGACTTGCCCGTAGCTATCTCTGGAGTCCTAACGACCCTACCGCTCGATCCCAATGATAATTGGACAGACGCAGAGCTTTCTGAATGGGTTGCTATGTTCAGGACCCTTATCAAGCAGTCATTCAAAGGAAGGATTGATCCTCCAATCAAGACGGAGTGATCCGCTATGGACAAACAGCCCATCGTCATCCCGCCCGACCTCCTGGAGAAGTTCAACGACCCGGTAGACCCCGCCGCATTCGCAACGACCGTTCAGGGCATCCTTTCGGTTAAGGCCGAGGACGTGCCCGACGTGTCGGAGTTCGAGAGACGGCTCAAGCGGAAGAACGGCGCGGGAAGAGTGGCGGAGCACAGTTAGTCTCCGCCGCTCTTCCAGCGCGATTTGCCGGCGGGTTGCTTGGCGGCTTCGGCCAGTTTGCCCTTCTGGTACAGGTAGTTCGCCACGATGGCCCATAGCCCCAGAACGTTCGCCGTGGTCGTGGTTATGAGGGCGATCAGTACCGTATCGCTGAGGTGTGCTTGATTCTTCGCTACCAGCATGATCACCTCCTTCACGAACAGGAGCCACCAGAACATCAAGCCGAAGATGCCGACGGAGAAGATCGTTCGGCCTGCTAGGTTCGCACGGCCCGTCCAAAGCTCCGTAGTCTTGAGCTTCGTTTCGAGTTGCGCGTTTTTGAGCGTTTCAAGCTCAAGAGACGTTTTTACGTCCGGTTGCTCCGGCGCGCCTTCCTCGATCTTGGACAGACTGAGAAGACGCTTGCCGGGGAGCTTCACTCGTTGCCCTCAGCCTCGATCCGAGCCGTGAAGTGGTCGCGGATGATGTTGTCGGGAATCGGCGTGTGCGGAGGGATGTTGCCCCCACATTCCTCCGAGACTCGTGACCAAGGCGTTCCAGGCAAGTGCGTCATGTTGGAGAGCTTGGTAGGGGAGTACTCCTTGTACGTGTCCCATATCTGACGCAGGAACTCACCAACCTCGCCGTTCTTGTCCTCTTCAGGTAGCTCGTCCTCCGTGATCCAGAACGCGGCGCGCGCCTTGATGCTATCGTTACCGAACCGCTTGAACTCGTGGTACACCGACCGGACCACAGGGCCGTAGTTCCATGCCTCAATCGCCTCGTTGAAAAGCCGCTCGTTCTTGTAGCCCATCCACCAGCCATAGGCATAGTACAGAAGCTTTTGGAGCTTCATGGGAGACAATCCCCTTCCTTCCTTGTCGGCAAGGTCGAGAAGATAGTTCGCAACGGCGTTGGTCTCGTAAGCCACGTTTAAGCACTCCCGACGAGTCCGTTCGTTCACAGTGTATCACCAAGACTATACCGTAGAAAAGCGTCTACGTAACGAAGAAGTGAACCGTTTCCGCCCCCTTGACCGTCTTAAGCTAAACTGAACCTATAGGATACGTCAAGTATATTGTTGCCGTAAATAGAACCGGCCCACTCTCCCCCACGATCCCTTTAACCTCACTACGACTTCTGCGTCCCCTGCGATGGCGAAGTCGAAGCATTGGGCATTGGTGCGACAGTCGATGAGTCCCAGGGCCGCAAGTGGAAACAAGCGTGGAGCCTGTTCTCTGAACCACTCTTCCGCCAAGCGTCTTGTGAGGAGTCTTTTCGCGACCGTTGTGGCGTCAAGGGACGGCTCAATCACTGCGGCAACGGGTGCTAACTCCTCAATGCGATCTGACAGAGCGCACCGAACAAGTTCCATGTGGAGATCCTGTGACAATGGCTCCATCTCCAAGATTGTGCGACGGATTGGAGGCCGCACTTCAAGCTTGCTCCAACCGCGCCTCGGGCTGGGGAAGTGAACATCAAACTCGTCTCGGAGAGCCTTGATTGGGTAATTATATACTTGGCGAAGCAAATCGTGGTACACTCTACGAGTGAGCAACGCTCCATTCGTTCCTAAGACGCTCCTTGAGGTGGTTCGCCACTTCGCGGACGAGCAGACCGCCTTCGAGCACTTCCGCGACCAGCGGTGGCCGAACGGCGTCTCCTGCCCGCGTTGCGGATCGGACAAGGTGAGGTTCATGCCGAACCAGACGAAGTGGCAGTGCAACGATTGCCGTCGTCAGTTCTCCGTCAAGGTCGGGACCATCTTCGAGGATTCGCCCATTAAGGTCTCTGTGTTGCTCCCCGCCATGTGGCTTCTCGGCAACGCGAAGGAAGGAATTAGCTCTTGCGAGTTGGCTCGTTCGCTAGGCGTGACGCAGAAGACCGCATGGTTCATGCTCCACCGCATCCGTCTCGCCATGCAGAACGGCACGGTGGAGCGTCTACAGGACCACGTAGAGGTGGACGAGACGTACATCGGCGGCAAGGCCCGGAATATGCACAAGCACGTCCGGGAAGCGAAGATTAACGTCGCGGCTCCGTCGGCAAGGCCATCGTGGTCGGAATGCTGGAGCGGGGAGGGTTGGTCAAGCTGGCGCACGTCAACCGCGCCGACCGGGAGGAGCTACAAGGCATCATCAAGCGGGAAGTGCCGAAGGGCGCGAACCTCTACGCCGACGCGCACAAGGGCTACACGGGACTCTCGCGCGAGTACGTGCATGGCGTCGTGGACCACGCGGTTCAGTATGTGAACGGCTTCATCCACACGAACGGCCTGGAGAACTTCTGGAGCCTCCTGAAGCGGACGATCCGGGGCACTTACGTCTCCGTAGAACCGTTCCACCTTCACCGCTACCTTGACGAGCAGTCGTTCCGCTACAATGAGCGGAAGGGATCGGACGCGGACCGTTTCGCACTCTTGGCAACGCAGGTGAGCGGGAAGCGTCTCACCTACAAGGCCCTGACGGGCAAGGTGTCGGTTCAACCCGCATGATGCCAGACGAGGACGCCCCGGACGAAAGCCCAATGATCTTGGGTGAGGACGAGCAAGAGGCGAGTGTGAAGTGGGACGCCATGAACTCGCTTTTACGCGAGGTTGTGAACGTGCCAAAAGAGCAATACGACCGGCGCGAGGCCGTCTACAAGCAATCACGAAAGGGAAAAATGCGAGGCGAACGAAACGCCCTGTCCGTCTCCATAGTTGACGAGACGCGAGATAGCTAGTAGACTTGGGTTCAGCCAGAGATGCCTATCACGATCCCTGATCCAAATCTGCGCGGTATTAAGGCACTTCTTGCCCTTGACCCCGATCAGTCAGAGGCTCTCCTCTCCGTCTTGAGCCACGCGACGCCTGCCTTGTACCCAAGCCAACTTGCGGACAAGCTCGCAGACGCAGGACTGCCGATCACGCCAAGGCGTTTGCAGAACATCGTCGGTGCCCTCATCTCGGTCTACGCGGTCAGAAAACGCGCGAAGGTGCCCATCGAGAGGTTCGTGGACGATCTGCGGCATGGCGTGGATGAGGAAGACGAGGATGCGTTTTCGGAAGAGGAGGGTGAGGCCCTTGCGTCTGTCCTTCCGAGCTTCTTGCGCCTAGACAGTCCGCTAGGCATTACGGCGAAGGCGAACGGGGTCCTTTTGGAACACCAAAGGACCTACTGCAACGCGCGGGTCATGACCGATCTTCGCCCCATCTTTGCGGATGATGCCTCCTGCGTTCCTCATGATGCGGTGGTTGTTCATACGTTGCGGCTGTCCTACCACGAAGGCGAGGAAGAACCAAAGGACTTCTTCATAGCCCTGGACAACGCAGACCTCAAGAACCTCAAGACCATCATTGCCCGTGCCGAAGAGAAGGCGGTATCCATCTCCAGGATGCTTGACAAGGCAGAGGTTACGATTCTCGACGTTGAAGTCGAGGAGGAGTCATGATGGTCAAGGACTGCCTACCGCGCTTCCGTCCGCTCGCTGAGAATCCAAGGCGAAGACAACCTGAGAAGCGAGTCGCAGAAGACGAATTATGTAAGCCTGTTGACAAGGCCATTTACTCCTGGAGGAACGTTGCCAGGTCTCACGAGCAACGCGACTATGATGAGGCGTGGGGCCTTCACGGGGGTGATAAGGGGGCTGTCGCGGTTCTTGAGTCACCTGTTAGTTCGGCGTTGCAGGCAGAATTCTCAGGCTATGTCGAAAGGTGGAAGGATGAGACTTTCCACCTTTCATCGCCCGTTCGTCGCGTTGCTCATCCTGCGTACCTTGCCATTATCGGTATGGGAAAGGAAGTAATCGGACTTCTCTTAGAGCAAGCCGCGTTACGCGACGATGACTGGTTTGAGGCCCTAAAGGCCGTTGCCAAGGCTGACCCGGCCATTCATGCCAGGACGCACAAAGAGGGCGTCGATGCTTGGCTTGAGTGGGGAAGGACAAGGGGATATCTCGGGTAGTTGCTGGACACCCGCCTTAATCGGCGCTGGGTGAAGAAGGCCTTCCCCGATTTGCCCGATGATGACTTCACCGTCACGAGTCCCGCAACGCCGGACTACAACTGCATTGCATGGGCCGCCGACATCAGTCACGTGAAATGGTGGCCCGTTCAGGGTGTGATTGGGTGCGAATGGCCCGACGAGGCTCCCCTAGAGACGACCTTAGAGGCGTTCTTGGCGGCGTACGGCACAAAGGGCTACAAGAGGTGTCGAGACGGAAAACAGGAAATCGGCTTCGACAAAATCGTCCTGTACATCAATCCCGACAATGGGGAGCCTACTCATGCCGCCAAACAGCTGCCTGACGGGAGTTGGACCAGCAAACTCGGCAACGGGGTTGACATAAACCATCGAACGCCCGAAGGGCTTAGTGGCAAGGCGTACGGTCAGGTTGCGGCTTACATGAGGAGTCAAGTGCTACCGTGGCCTGAGATATTGAAGGCTCGGATCAAAGCCCTCTTGAGAAAGTAGCAGAACTACGTTCCTGTGGCAAGGAGCCGAACTGCTTGGCTCCTTGCTTCGTCAGGTATATAATCATCCTTGATTGAGGACCATGGACGACCAAAACGCTCTGCCGTCTCCTGGAAGGCGATTCGCCAAGACTTCAGCGAGCGACCTTTGAGGTAAGTCTCGTCAAAGCGGCTCATGGCGCATGCAACGATTCACGCGCCGGTGGGAAGCGATGTGCGCTCACTCATTTGCCCTGCTTTATCGTCGTCGACCAACACCGCATGACCTCGGCATCACGAGCCAATGAATGGATTCTTGTCTTCGCTCAGCCGTATCTTGAGTTGAACCACTTTGCCACAGACTCTAATCTAGCGTCGGGGCTCTCTAGCTCATTCATGCCGCATCGGTCGCAGTAGACCTTCTCGTCCTTCATATGCACGAAGTCTTCCTCACAATCACACTCCCGGTGAGTGGTCACTAAGAGCGTCTAACGAAACTCTCTTCTGCGCCTC
>CAXTOO010000120.1:0-11291 GCA_964245875.1 uncultured Fimbriimonas sp.
CTCGTCCAGATCCTTATCGAGGGCGCGGCCCATCTTCAGGCGATCCGCGCCAAGCCCGATGATCGGAAGGTCTCGAACTTCGTGGTCGCGACCAACCGGCCGATCAGCGACGAGATCAGCGACCTCAACGCCAAGATGGACGCCTTCCGGCAGGGCGGCCATACCCAGGCCGACCCTTGCCCCAAGGAACTGGACAAGCGGGGTAAGGCGCCCAGAAGTGTCTTGGAGTGGGCGAGGTCCTTGCAGGTCGCGGGCGTAGCGATCGACGCGGTTCGAGCGGGCTACGTCGCCGAGCTGGCAGTGGCCTTGCGCTACGCGCTCATCCGCGAGAGCGAGGTCCAGAAGAGGTTCAGGGATTCGCTTCGCCGCTACGGTCTCAACGAGGCCGAGATCGGCCAGATCGATCTCGGCCTGAAAGGGGAGCTTCTCGAGGCGTCGAAGCGCGGCGACGACGTCGTCAACGCCCTCCGAGCACAGTTCTCATCAGGCGCTCGGGCGCTGAGCCTCTGCCCGCAGGACTTGCGTCCCGTCGAAGAAGAGCTGATCAGGCACCAGTGGGATCAGGGAGGACATGAGCGATCGATGGAGCAGGCGGCAAGCGAGGGCTTGCCCCGCTACGATTTGTCGAGCGAGTTCGCGCAGGCGCTGCAAACCCTTGCGTTCTCGCCCACGGAGCGCGGCCTCGTCCTGGTGGGTGATGGAGGGGTGGGAAAGACCCAGCTGTTGTTCGGGACGCCGAAGATGGTTCGCGATCTGGCTCTCGGTGGGGAGCACGTCTTCGCCTTCGCGGAAAGCCGCCAGGACGTGCAGGATCCGGTCGGGGCCGCCCTGCTCCCCTTCTTCTACGAGCATCGTTACGTCCAGGGGGCGGCGGACGGGGCCTCGTTGGCAGCCCGCCTCAAGCTCGCGTTCGACGCCTGTAAGGTCGATGCGCTCCTGTGGGTCCTGATCCCGAACGCCGACGAGCTCGATCCAGCCGAGCTGGATGATCTCCTCACGGCGGTGGCCCACCCCCTGGGCTGGAAGGTGCGGTTCGTCCTCACGGCGCGCCAGTCGCCGTGGGATCGCTCGGCTGGACCGAGTCAGACGCTCTTCATTAAGCCGTTGGCGGTCGGGCTGCTCGATCCAGGCGAGATCGAGACCTGGATCGACCGGCAGGGCGTCTCGCTACAGAGCTCCTCGCGCTCGGTGGCTCCGATGCAGCCCAATGCGCTGGTCCCACAAAGGGGGGCCAAGGGGGTCGTGGACGTGGCGGCGCTGTTCGGCCACCCGCTCTCGTTCCGCGCCTTGCAGCAATGGTTGGCAGCAAGGCCCGACCAGAGGAGCAGGCAGATCGACCTTCGCGCCCTCGCGCTCGGAGACGGTCCTCTGATGGCGGACTACATGACTTTCCTGCGAGAGTCTTACGTAGCGCGCGTGTTCAAGCACTCAAGGCGGTGGGGGGTAGGCCGCGATGAGGTGGACGCGGTGTTCGACTACCTCTGGGAAAACCGGGAGTCCCTTCCAACGACCACGATCGGTAGGCTGGAGCAAGAGTTGCGCCTGGACATGGGATCGAGCGCGAAGCCGGACCTCGTCGTGCGACAGTTCGCCCAGGCCGGAGTCCTGAAGTACATTAACAGGCAAGCCACCAAGGTCGAGTGGGAGGTGCCGTACCAAGCATGATCGATGCGACAACGATGGTTCAAGAGGAGAGGCGCAGGGAGAGCGTCGTCGACGCGATCGCGCGCGATCACGGTCCCGAAGGGCTTTTTGTTTGGCTTCTTACCCGCGCTCAGGAAGACGCTGATTGGACCCAGACCCGTCGAGCGCTAAGGCTTCTCTCCCAGAGGCGGCAGGACACCTGGCTGAAGGACATCGTCAAGATCGCCGTGGAGGCCGACGCCGAGGACGTCCGCGATCGAGTCCGACGCTGGGAGTTGACGACGGTCCTCCACTCGCTCGACGAAACGGCTTCGGCCGCCCTGATCCTCAGCTTGAGGGCTTACCTTCACGGGCACGACCTGGACTGGGCGGTTCGTGCGGCGCGGTGCCTCTGGGCCATCGGTTACCGTTACGAAGGCGCCCATGATGAGTTGTCCACCCTGTCGTCGCGCCTCGCGGAGGGGGGCGACGACAGGGCCACCGTCGTCAGCGCGGGAGCCGACCTTGGGGCCTTTTCCGAGAGCGGGCTCCGCAGCGAGATCCTAGCGCTCGTCGCAGAGAGCCGGGAGTACAACAAGCGCTTGGCGTTCCTCATCGGGAGGCACGGAGAAGCAGGCGACTTCCCGTACTTGGAGGAGCACTTCCAAGCCCATGGGCACGACGTCCTCATGGCGATGCTCCAGATGTGCCTGCGCGTTCCCGAAGTCCGTGAGAGCACCCTGCGCAGGTTCCTCGACGCGGGCCGAAGGGCTCGATCGGGGCTCGATCATTTCGCAGCGAGGGTGTTCGACTCACCTGAGTTGGTCGCCCTGTACCTCAACGAGTCGTTCGCGGCGTTCGTCAACAACGGGTCGGTCTTGCCGGAGCTGGCGCTGGTCAAGTCCTGCGTGCGAGAGGCCCAGCTCATGGCGCTCGGGGAGATGGGGAGCTCGCTCTCCTCGATCAGAACCGGCGTGCTCGAGTCGTTGGTAGTCGAGCCTTCGGGCCATAGGGGGCTGATGAACAGCCACTCGACGTTCCGTAAGACGGCGGCGATCGGGCTGAGCAGCCGCCTGGGCCTCGAATCGCTCCGAGCATGGCTCCCGAAGGGGATGGAGGGCGAGGTGAACCGTGCCCTGATGCAGCGCATGGCCGAGGATTGCTCCCTGCTGGGAGTGAGGGACTTCGTCCTGCCGCTCGGCGAGGTGCTCAAGATCGAGGGGGACCACGCCACGGACGATCCTGACGAGGTAGAGGATGGGGGATCGGAGGCCGTCGAGCCCCCGCCGACCGACAATCCGATGTGGCTCGTCTCCGACGAGGCGGGGGTAAGCGGCGGCGAGGCGACGCTCAGGGTGCTTCTCCAGTCGGACGGCCGACATGGCATGGACCAGGCCCTGATGAGCTACGTCGAGGGGCTGGCGTTCGCGGCGGTCAACTGGGGATCGACCCGCTTGCTGACCGAGGCGATGCTCGACGGCGATCAGCCTTCGTGGCGTCGAGGCGCCGCCGCCCACGCGGTTCGAACGGCGGCCTTGTACGCGCCAGCCCCCGAGACCGATTGGCCGGCGGCAGAGCGCTTCGCGTCCGACCCGTCGGAGGACAAGTTCGCGAGGCACGAGCTGCTCGTCGCGCTGGCCGAGCACGACGCGGAGGCGGCCGGTCGCGTGATCTCCGGTCTGCCCGCGGGAGAGAGGCCAGAAAGCCAAGTGCTGCTGGCCCAGGGCATCGCGAGGTACGAGGTGGATGACGCGAAGAGCCGCTTGGAGAGGTACCTGCGTCCTGTCCAATACCCCCATGAGCGCAGCTTCGAGGAGGCCTACGCGGCGATCTGCGTCGCGAAGCTCTACCAGGAAGGGGATCTCGCGGCCGAGGACGTGGCGAGCTACCTCCGGAACGGCCTGCAGCACGAGCTGATGCAGTTCTGCATCAGCTGCGGCGAGGTGCGGGATGGAGACGACGCGCTCTTCGACACGATCTGGGCCGGTGCCTTGGAGCGTAACGGCCGCTGGAGCTCGTACCCCGATCTTTGGGGGGCCGTCGGTCGCTACCGGCCCCTACGCCTGCTCTCGCCCGAAGCTCTGGAGCACGTACCCTTGACTTCAGACTCCTCGATCAAGGGTTTTCTGGGCGCCTTGCTCGAGCAGCGCTTGAAGCTTTGCGACGTCAAGCACAAGGCGTGGCCTTTTATGCTGAGGCTGATGCGCGAGCGCGGCCGGGCTGTGGGCTGGTACGCCGCGTTCGCCGCCGCACTGCTCTGCCCTGAGCAGAGCGAGGAATTCGTGAAGGGCGACCTGGTCAGCGACCTCGATCTGCGAACGGCCCTCGAATGCGCCCTGTGGCTCGGCGAAGGGAGCTGGGTCCTAGCACTCGAAAGGTCGAAGACCTCGCGCTGGCGGACGATCGCGGAGTACGCCGTCGAGCTGGCTGCGGAGCGCGAAAGGCTGCGCCTCGCAGACCTCTACCTAGAGACAATCCTGGGCTCTGGTGATCGACTTCGAGACTGGAGGTACGCCCAAGCGCTGCTGAGTCTCCCGAGCGAGAGGGCGCTTCTTCGTCTGAGCGAATGGGGGATAGGCAGCATCCAAGACGGCTACCTGTCGAACTGGTTGTCGAAGGCGATCACCAGAGCCAGCAAGAAGCCGCGCGAGATCCTCTTCAACAACTCCCGGCTCCCGGGAGAAGAGGCGTTTCCACGTTGGTTTTAGAGGGCCTTTGCCCTCTGACCAAAGACCCGAACACCGAGTGTTTTACCACTGGACTGCATCGCGCGGACGATTGCTTGGGCATCCTGAAAGGCACTGACCTCTCGGGCTTCTCAGCCAGCAGAGACAGGGTGGAGCGTCGAAAAAGCCCTACAAGGCGGGCACAGCAGTCCGAATTTCACGACGCGAGGACTACTCGAAAGATGGTCGGTGGGATAACTGGTTTCGTCGGGATCCTCTACGAGTTCCAGGTGATCCAGGCGCTCTGTCGATCGATGGCCAAGTCAAGGTCTACGTCGAAAACAACTCGGGAGAGATCGAGTTCTGTCGCGGGACCCTGAGCGGTCAAAGCGGTCCACACTGAGACGAGCTTCCGATCTATCTGATTCGAAGAACGCCCTTCGCGCTGAAGGGTTAGCAGCTCGTTCGAATCGGAGAGTCACGTGGCGCGACTTCGTCCCTTCGCGCCAAAGGTCTGAATGAAGCGCTTGAGTTCATCGAGGCTGACGATGGGGACCTCGAATTGGTGAATCAGCGTCGCGAACATCTTGTGATCCAGCATGACGACAGGATGAACCGTCCACATCCAGTGGTCCTGGGTGTCCACCCCGAGGTCCGACAAGACTCCCTTCACACGTCCACCAATCCAGCCCGCCTTCTTTGTGGCTTGCGAAACCGCCGTTTTCCTCGTCTGGTCCGTGTTCTGCACCGAGTCGAGCTGCTGCCTCATCTCGTAGGGCGTCTTGGCGAACAGGAGGTCCTTGCACTCGATCACGAACACGCGTCTGCGGTGCTTGTCGAGGACGAGGCAGTCAATCTCGCCAGCGGCTCCGACAGGATCTCCGGCGACGCGCTTGACGGTTCGCCTGGCCACGAACCTCTCACTTCCAGAGAACAGTTCCGGCACCTTGCGCTCAAGCGCCGTCCCTCTCGCGTGATTGAGCCTGCTTTGGAACTCGCTCATCGTGTGGGACTGTTCTCGCCCGTGGGCTGGCAGCCTGCCATCGATCAGGAGGTCGAGGAAGTAAGCGGCGGATCGCCTCATGCTCCTGACGGACCAGATCAGATCGCTACCCTCGGCCGTCGGACGCTCTACGACCGGCCTGCGCAGATAGGACAAGCGCCTGTTGAAACGCCAAGGCCACACGTCGAAGTTCCGGAACGGAGGGGAAGGCCGTACGAAGGAGCCTCTTGGCGACAAAGTGACGAGGTCCAGAAAGACGTCGCCCTGTTCGGGTGACCATCCAAGCTCTTCCTTCAAGGCACCCCGCACCGCCTCGATGCCCATGGAGGCGACGTAAGTGTCCTCCTCCATCGCGAGCGAGATCAACACTCCGATCCCCTGGTTAAATGCAGTCAAGGAGAGGCCGAACTCGGCCTCGACCGCGCCTTCAGCAGCCTCCATGGACTCGGCTATTCCAGCCTTGACGCCAGGAGCCTCCCAGTACTTCGGAAACGCGCTCTCGAAGCTTCTCATCTCGCCGGCAAGGACGCGATGGAAGAACAGCTCCTGCTGCGTCGAGAGAGCGGATCTCTCGATGCCGAGCCGGCCCGAGGCCAGGAACGCTACCTTGAGCCCTCCTAGCTCGTACCGGAGGAGATCGCTCTCCATGCCGTAGTAAACGATCTCCGAGCATAGACAGAGCAGACGGTCGTACGATCGTAGCGACACCGGCCTTTGTCCGCTTGGCGGCGAAGCGGAGACGTACTCGATCAGGAAGCGAAGCGCCAGGTCGGCGTTGCCTAGCGCTTTCGATTCGTTCCGCAGCTCTTCCTCGACGCCCGGGCCGTAGCACGCGATTCTGGGGATCGTCTCGAACCTCATGCGATCGATCCGGGCGATAACCGCCTCGTGGCGAGCGACGATCCACTCGACGAGCCCAGCGGGCGAGAGCTCCGAGATCTCTGCTTCCAGCGAACGGAAGGCATACGCGACCACACCGTCGTTCAGGACCCCTAGGGCCGTCTCATCCGGTACTTGGCCGACCGGAAGGTCGTACGTTCGCTTGAGGTGGTCTCCAAGGTCGTCCAGAAAAAGCTCTTGTTCGGCCTCTTGGATGAGGCGTGGCGCGTCTCCTGTGGGCGGAAGAAGATTCAGGTTCTTCGACACCGTCACGAGGATCATCTTCTTGGGTCCGGCCGGTGCGTGCCGCTCGACCGCCTGAGCGATGATGTCGTCGGCGAGGTAATACCGCGCATACTCGGGCATGAGATCCCTGAAGCCGCGGAGCAACGCCGTCAGCATCAGGCGCTCGCCCCGGTTGTCAGGCGTACCAAACTCGTTTAGAGCGTGTCCTGAGAGCTTCATGGCCAGGCGACCACCCGTACGGTCCGCGGCGACCTGCACCCAGTCCCGGTCGCGGCCTTCCAGTTCATCCCAGGAAGCACCGATCCAGCTACCGCCATCGACGAGCACGACATCGACGGCGATCTGCGGATAGGCTAGCGCAAAGGGGTCGATAGCCTCACGCAAGGAGGGGGCGAGATCGCACAGCCAGTACGCGATGGCCTCCATGACGACGGGATGGAACCCCCTTACCTGCTCGGATTCGGGGCCTCGCTCCCACTCCTGGAGCGGTGCGTCGATCCAGATCGGAACCTGGTAGGCCTCGACCAACAGCTCGCGCATGCCGGGAGAACCGTAGATCGGTTGTGGCAGGTCGGTATGGATCCGTCTGACCTCGAGCACGCTCCGGCGGTCTGGAGTTCTGACCCCATGCTGGTCGGTCGCTCGATGCACCTTCCTCCTCAGCTCCCCGCCAAGATCTCCCACAAGGCTCAACGAGTTGGGAGGTCGACCATCCCCGAAGTAGAAGCCGTGGTCGTGCTCAAGGTAGAAGGCGTACTCGTCAAGCGTGGAAGAGCTAAGGACCCGGCACCGGTCCCGGAGGGCATGCGCGTGCCGGGCGAATTGGAAGAGGCAGAGTGGATTGGCGTGCTCCGACTCGAAGATCGTTTCCAGGTCGGAGTAGGAGAGCATCAAGAAGAGGTCGTCGCCAGCCGCGCCTCCGCTCGCGAGAAGACTGAATCGCCCCATCGTCTGGACGACGACGAGGACCAGGTCGCGCATGCCCAAGTGGGCATTCAATTCCGAGTCGATGTCGGGCCGCCAAGGCTCCTCTCCTTGAAGCGCGTCGGAGCAGACGAGGATGCTGGCCGACAGGTCGCTTCCGATGCGGTAGGCCGTCGTCGATACCACGGATGAGCCATCGACGGAGAGCGTCGGCACTGACTCATCGACGAAGTCCCAATCCCACATGCCGAAGAAGTTTCTGACCAGCAGCCGGGGGACCTCGTGGACCGCATTCGTAAGCTGCTCTACGCGACCCATGGAGAACGCCAGCTTCGTTACGGCACGCGTCGCCGCAGTGACAAAGCTCGCGGGCGAAAGGGCCACAAGCTCATCTCCGACCCGCAAGAACGGCCTCGATGAGAGGCGCTCGATCGTTTCATCCAGGTTGGGGCATGGTGTCGTGGGTGCCTGCTGGCTGACCGATGCCCAGAAGTCGTCGGGTAGCTCAAGACCCGCTGAGGACCATTGGATGTTGGCGGAGTCGAACCAACAGGCCGTTGCCAGCCTTCTCAGTTCCTCGTTGCTCGGAACGAGCACGTTGCCGTGCGGACTGGACTCGGTAGGCAGGTTCCGCGAGAGCCCGGCTCTTCTGCACATCAGGTCGCTTAGCCGTAAGAGTGCGATCAGCGCTCCCGTAGCCTGTCTTTGAAATTCCGGTTCGAGTGCGCCAAGGTCTCCAACAACGGCCTTCATGAGGACGGACAGCTCGAAGGCTGGCCCGTGAGTCGGGCCGGTCAGAACGACGTAGGAGCCTTCTGGTCCGGCTATGGCCTGCGTGAACAAGCCTTCGCTCGGATCTTCCATCATCACGACCCCGCCTTCGATCTGACGGTTGCAGATCTTATCGATCTGGGATCGGGTGACTTGCTTGTTGCCGGCGTCGTCGGCGTGAGAAGCGATGGCGGCGAGGTAGGACAGCCTCACCCATCGATCCGCGTTCTGAGGCAGGAGCTGGAGACCAGCTAGGCTTCCCAGCAGGTGTTTCTGGACGTAATTTCCGAGGTTCATACAAAGAGTCGGGGCCTTTTGAGTGCTACTTAAAATACGTCGCTTTGCCGTTCCTGACTTCCCCGCTCAACTCCGACGTCAGAACGGAGAGATCTCCGCTGATTCAGTTTGTCTCACTAACGCTTTTGATTATGAAGCCGCTTTCAACGTTGCGGACGCACGCCATCTGTTCAAGACGTCTCGCTGTCGAGAAAGAGTTAACATTTAGTTTCCCAGTTGAGTTCGTCATACGCTGAATGCAGTTCCTTATACTAGGGCACCATGCTCAAGCTCTTCGGTTATATGTGGCATTTCAGCGCAGCGGTGTTCTCCCGATTGGATGAGAAGGGATGAGACGTTCAGAGCCCTTCTGAGACTGACAAACAAGCGAACGACGGGGCAAATTTCCTACTCACCTTTATGCCAGCAAAGTCCAACACGAAGTAGGCCATATCGACGCTGTTCCATTAGCCTTTGACGTCTGATCGATGGCGGTGGCGGTGGCGGTGGGTCTAGACATGACAGCTTACGAGACCCGCCTAGAGAGGATCGAAAAGACAAGGGAGACGGAGGGTAATAATGCAGGAGACCGTCCCGGGTGAGCGCGACGGAACGTCTTTCCGAGAGTGGGAAGGCCTCTAGGTTTTCGTGCTTCAGTCGCGACGGAAGCGGCCAGCGCTCCGCCGCGTATACCTTTACGATGAGACAAACCGACTACGCTCTGGACACCGCTGCTGCGCGGATTGTCTCTCCTCGGACTCGCGAGCTCTTCACGGAGCCGCTCGAGTGCTACCTGAACGGCGCTTACCGGCTGGCGGTCGTAGGCCTGTGGACGGTCGTCGTGTTCGACCTCTTGGAGAAGGTCGGGGAGATGGCCGATCTCTACAAGGACCCTGTGGCCCAAACCCTCTTGAGCGATGTAGAGAAAGAGCGGAAGAACTGCGAGGTGCAGAAGTCGCCGCGGTGGGAGTCATGGCTGCTCGATCAGGTTTCCGCACGAACCCAACTCTTGGAGCTCGCCGACAAGCTCCACCTCACGCACCTCTACGACCTGCGAAACCTGTGCGCCCATCCACTCCTGCAGCAGCACACGCCGGAGTTGCAGCAAGTTCGCCAGGAGACCGCTAAGGCTTGCTTCGTTCATGCGCTCGAGGGACTGCTGACGAAGCCGGCGCTCCTCACAGGGCAGATCACGGAACGTCTACTGCAGGATCTCGGCGCGCGGAACTGGAACGCCGTTAGGCCCGAAGAGTTCGACCGATACTTCTCCGCGAGGTATGTCGATCGTCTGTCGGAGGCTGCGCTAAGCCAGCTTTTTCGGACCCTTTGGAAGCTGACGTTCAAGGACGACTCCTCAGAGGCGCGGCGCGCGCGTGAAGAGCTCGGGCAGATGCTCGCCGTTGTCTACACTAAAAGCACGATCGTGTTCGGTAACGCTATCGAGTCCGACGGAGCCTTCTTCGGGAACATCGTGGTAGACGGCGGTCGCGGAGAGGCGCTACACGCATTTCTGCGGCGGCATCAGGGCATCTACGATCGTCTGCCAGATCCAACAAAGGCGGACCTGGAGGAGTATCTGCGCGACGCGCCCAGCGCGATCCGGAAGTCCGGTTTCTACCGGTACCCTAACCTGTCCTCTTACGTGCGGAGTATAGAACCCGATATCAAGGCTGGCAAACTGACGGTTGATGCTCTCGAGAGCATGCCCGACCTCAGCGCGGACTCAAACGCCTTCGAGATTTTGGCGTCGCTCGTCACCGCAGCGTGGCGCGAGAGCCCAGGATACACGACTTCCGGGAGGCTTTCGGTCGCCGTGGAGTACGTTCTTCCCCGTGTGTCACACGGCCAACTCGAAGCTCTAATGTCGGCAGCGAACGAAAACCAGCAAGTCTACGGATGCGCGTTGGCAGCAGAGTCCTGCACGGCCCTGCTTCGAGAGGTCCGCAAAAGGGGGAATGACCTAGCGGACATCGCTAGGTTCCCGAATTTAAGTCATGAGATTAACGCGACCGCGCCAGCGACCAAGTAGATCGACCACCGTCTCGTTCTGCTCTCCAGTCTCTCAAAGGTCTCTCAATCGGAGGAGACGGCATGAGACGACCAGAGACGTTCTGAGACTGGAAATCGAGGGGAACGGGGCGAAATCTCCTTCTCGCCAAGGTGGTCGCCTCGCGCCCGGCCCAGATCCAGGCCGTCGAGGACCTCAGACTTGACGAAGAGCTCTCGGCAAGCCAATGGAGTTTGGCGGACGATAACCTTTGGTCAGAGCTTCCACACTGAATCGAGAGGGTCGCCCGTGTGCGAGCCCGCTTACGCCGTCGCGACGGTCCGGATCCTTGACGAAATTGCCCCGTTCTGCGGTCATCTCTGCGTCACGTTCAATCTGGTACGCGCTTGCTGGGACGCCTTGGGCGAGCATGGGATCAGGGCGCTGTGCTCGCCCAACGCCTAGCACGCGTCGCTGTTCCACGATCTGGGCCAGGGCTATACTAAGCGGCCGATCCGTCTCGGCCACTACGAAAACGTCCGCTACGGATGGGCGGAATACTCCTGCGGCGAGCTTGTCGCAGAACTCTCGCCTCGGCGTTCGTGTGTGATTCCGTCAACCTCGACAACCCCCGTGTAGGGAACTCCGCCATGTACGTCGCCGGATGGCTCTTCGTGCTAAGGGCGGATTGTCGCGATCGCTGCGTAGCAGGCGCAACGCGCCGTCGAATGGTGATTCGAGCGGACGCGATCGCTCGCGGAGTGACGCGAGATCACCGGCCCCCGTTTCGGGGAGGGCCTTTCCCTCATCCCCGGAGGAGCCGCGACAGCAGCGTCGCGAGCAGGATGAGGACCGCGAAGCAGAGCTCGGCGTACTGCAGCAGCTCCCGGCGTGCGGCCTCGCGATCGATCCGCCT
>CAXTOO010000121.1:0-8214 GCA_964245875.1 uncultured Fimbriimonas sp.
CGCAACCGCCACGTGAGGTCCATGTCCTCCGCGAGGGTGTCGGTCTGATAGCCGCCGACCTCCCGGACGGCCTCGCGCCGCCACATTCCGATCGCGCCGGGCACGACGGTGATGCAGTTCAGCCGGGCGTAGGCGCGCCGGTCGAGGTTCTGGCTGGTCACGTACTCGAGGTCCTGCCAGTAGGTGAGGAGGTTCACCCGATTGCCCACCTGGACGTCGCCTGCGGTGGCGGCCACCCGCGGATCGCCGAAGTGCGCCGCCAGCAGACGGACGGCGGAGGGGTGCAACACCGTGTCGGCGTCGATGTGAAACAGCAGTTCTCCCCGCGCGAGCGCGATCCCTTCGTTCAGCGCGGAAGCCTTGCCCCCGTTCGGCTTCGTGACGATCCGGACGAGCGCTTCGTCACGGAATCGCTCCCGGGCGAGATCGCCGGTGCCGTCGGTCGATCCGTCGTCAACGACGATCACCTCGAGCAGCGGGAGATCGCTGGCGAGGACCGATTCGATGGTTCGGACGATCACCGCCGACTCGTTGTACGCGGCGATCACCGCGGAAACGGTCTGGCGGGGGACGTTGCCGAGCGTCCCCTCGCGCCGCCGCTGGGAGAGGGCGAGCGGCACGACGAGCGCCACGCGCGCGATGCCCAGGAACACCGCGATCCTGAACGCCACGGCCAGCGCACCGAGAAGCCAGAAGGCCGAGCCGAGTGCCCACCGCCCGAGGGTGTAGGAGAGTCGGGTCTCCGCGGAAATCGGCGGCATCACGCCGTCGCGCGTCTTGCCCATGAGGCGCGAGGCCGTCACGAACTCGTACCCCGCGGCGCGCAGACGCGGAATGAGGATATCGAGGGCCTTCACCGTCTGCGATCGGTCGCCGCCCGCGTCGTGGAGCAGCACCACGTTGCCCTCGTCGTCACTCCCCTTGCGGCGCGCGAGGTCGTCGATGACGGCGTTCGCGATGTCTTCCGCCGTTCGCGGCCGGCGGCCGCCCGAGGGCAGGAGCACGACGGGGTCCCAGTCCGTCGGATCGACGTTCTCTCCGATGGTCACGTAGCCCAGTCGATCGGCCGCGAGCACGGGGTTGAGCTGGTCCGGCGTCTCCGGCTCCGAATCGGCGTTGTAGGGGGGACGGAACAGCACACTGGAGTGACCCGTCGCGCCCTCGATCGCCATCTGCGTGAGGCTGATCTCCGTGCGCGCGCGAAGGTCGGAGACCGATCCCAGATCGGGATGGGTGAACGAGTGATTGCCCACCTCGTGGCCGTCGTCATATTCCCGCGCGACGAGGCCGGGCATCGACTCCACGTTCGAGCCGATGTCGAAGAACGTCGCCGGGACGTGGTACAGCTTGAGGACGTCGAGAACTTGGGGCGTCCACTGTGGATCGGGGCCGTCGTCGAACGTCAGCGCGATCTTTCCCGGCACGTACCCGCGCTTGCGGACCTCGTAGGGCGAGGCGTACCGAAGCGTTCGGCATGATTCGACCAAGCCGTCCGCGTTCAGCGTCACCTGCCGTTCGCCATCCACTGGTCGGCTCTGCACGTTCAGGATCTCGCCGCGACCGGTGAAGCTCACCTCGTTCGCGAACGAGATCGTCCCGAGCGCCGGGGGCGAGACGGTGCCGAAGAGGCGCTTGGGGTCGAAGAAGCTCCAGACCGCAGGGTCTTCCTCGCCGAGGCTCCAGAGCGCCGCGCCCCGAAGTCCCAGGTCGCCCGCCGAGCGACACTGGTTGTACGCCGATGTGGCGTCGAGCAGCCACACGCGATGGAGGCGGTCGTCCTCGTCGCGATAGCCGAAGGTCGTGTTGGAGGAGGCCTCGTCGAAGCGCAGCACCTTCGGCGGAGGCTCGCTCCGGTAGCCCGCCGCCGTGGTCATCGCCTCCTGGAACGAGAGGTCCTGCGCGCCCGCCTTGCCTTGGACCCAGTCGTAGCCAAAGTTCCCGATGCCGATGACGACCTTCGATTCGGGCACCGTCTCCAGGATATTCGACAGGCTCGTCTCGCTCCAGTCCAGCGCCGCGATGGGACCCTCGGTGCCGGTGTCGTCGTGCTGGTCGTAGAGCATCGGCACGACGAAGTCGCACGGCTCGGCCAATGCGGCCACGTCCACGCTCTCGTTTCCCGCCTCGACCGCCGCGGAGAGACTGAGACCGTGCGGGGCGAATGCCTTTCGAAGGTGCTGAGCAAAGGAGACCAAGCCCTTGCCGCCTTGCGCGTCGAGCTTCTCGAAATCGAGGTGCAGGCCGTCGTAGCCGTGTCCCATCAGGAAGCGGACGAGCGCGTCGGCCATCTTCCCTTGCGCCACTGGGTCACCGAGGAGTCGCGCGGACACCTTCCGGTCGAAGTCGTTCCGGCCATAGTTGCTGAGCATCGGGACAATCCGCACCCCATTGCGGCGCGCAATCTCGCCAACCTCGGCGGTCTTCGGGTAGAGCTTGGGATCGTACGCGCGCTCGTAATCGACGGAAAGGCCGTCCGGGTTCAGGAAGAGCCATTGCGGCGCGACGTGGGTCAAGGAGGCGGCGTGGTTGCGGAACGACTGAAGGCCCGCGCTCTCGTCGGGCGAGTAGTAGCCCAAAACGACGCGGCTCTGGCTCTTCTTCCCCACCGTCTTCGCCGCCTTCCGAACCTCGGCCGCCAAGATCTGGCGGACCTTGGGCGCGAGCGCGGTGGTGCCCCGGGGGTCGAGCGGGAGCGAGTCCTGATAGGTGGTCGCCCGGTGCGTGACAAAGACGTTGCCCTGATTGGGCATGAAGAAGACGACCACCGTCCCGACCAACAAGGCGAGGGCCACGACCAAACCGGCCAGAAGGCTCGCGAAGAAGGTCGCGAAACGGCCTCGCCGCCCGGCGGGATCGAAGAAGATGGGATGCTCGGTCATGAGGGACGCGAAGAAGGAGAACCCGCAAGGGGATCAGTCCGTTCCGCGCATTCCCGGTCTCCGCCTACTGCGCCGCGCGGTTCGTCCGAACGTTGATCCGGTTCGAGGTGGGCACCCACTCGGCGAGCAGGTTGAACGACGCGAGTCCCGAAGCGAGGGGCACGTAGAGCGTGCCCTTCTGGTACATCGGGCGCATCGAAGGAGCGGGCTGTCGATTCTTCTGCGAGACCGATCCGTCGAACTCGACCGAGTTCTTCCTCGGGCCGTTCACCTGGGTCAGGGTCGCCCGGTGATCGCTCTTGTCCCAGACGATCTTCTGTCCCGTCTCGGTGAAGAACCGGACGGGAATGAACACCATCGTGCCCATCAGCTTGGGCGCGAACGCCACCGTGCGGTTGTCGACGGTGATCGTCACCCTCTTGCCCGCCTTCAGCGCCGCCATCGCCTTGGAGATGGAGGCATCGCTCATGCGAGTGGTCGAGGACATGCCGGCGGTGGAGCCAGTCTGATCGTTCTGCGCCGTGGCGGACGCGACGGAACCCAGGGCGGCGAGCAGGAGAAGCGCTTTCATGCTTCCTAGGACTGCTAGACGAGCGATCTTGCTCCCAAAATAAAAGCCCCGCGTCCCTTCGGGCGCGAGGCCTTTCGAGGCTCCGGCTGGAAGCCGGAGCGACGCGAGCCGGAGATACCTCCTGGAAGGAGGCGCCGCTCTATCGACCGCCGGCGGCCTTCGCCTTGATCTCGGTCGCGATGCTGTTCGGGACCTCTTCGTAGTGCGACGGCGTGACGTTCGGCTGGGCGCGGCCCTGCGTGAGCGAGCGCAGGGTCGTCACGTAGCCGAACATCTCGGAGAGCGGGACGTGCGAGTTGACGATCGTCACTCCGCCCATGGCGGGCTCCATGCCCTCGATGCGTCCGCGCCGCGAGTTGATGTCGCCCACGACGTCGCCCACGTTGCCCTCCGGCGTCGTGACCTCGACGTGCATGATCGGCTCCTTCAGCAGGGGGCCGGCCTTCTCCATCGCCGCCTTGAAAGCCATGAGACCGGCCTGCTTGAAGGCGTTCTCGTTCGAGTCGACCTCATGGTACGAACCCTCGGTGAGCGAGACCTTCACGTCCACAACCGGATATCCAGCGAGGACGCCCGAGATGATGCCCTCGCGGATGCCCTTCTCGCAGGCGGGGATGTACTCCTTCGGGATCGAACCGCCCACCGTCTTGTTCTCGAACACGAAGCCCGAACCCGCCGGAAGCGGCTCCATCTCGACCCAGCAGTGGCCGTACTGGCCGGAGCCGCCCGTCTGACGGATGTACCGGCCCTCGCCCTTCGCCTTGGTGCGCACGGTCTCGCGGTACGCGACCTGCGGCTTGCCCTGGTTCGCCTGGACGCCGAACTCGCGGTTCAGGCGGTCCACGATGATCTCCAGGTGCAGCTCGCCCATGCCCGAGATGATCGTCTGGCCCGACTCGTGGTCGGTGAAGACGCGGAACGTCGGGTCCTCCTGCGCGAGGCGCTGGAGCGACGTGCCGAGCTTCTCCTGGTCCGCGCGGCTCTTCGGCTCGATCGCGATCTGGATGACCGGCTCGGGGAACTTGATCGACTCGAGGGCGATCTGCTCCTTCTCGTCGCACACGGAGTAGCCCGTGTTGACGTCGTTCAGGCCGATCACGCCCACGATCTCGCCCGCGTACACCTCGTCGATGTCGTTGCGGCTGTTCGCGTGCATCTCGAGAATGCGACCGATCCGCTCCGTGCGGGTCCGGAACTCGTTCGTCATGGGGTCGCGGTACGCGACGGTGATCGGCGTACCCTTCTTCAGGACGCCCGAGTAGACGCGCAGGAACGTGAGACGGCCCACGTACTTGTCCGACATGATCTTGAACGCCAGGGCGGCGAACGGCTCCTCGTCGACCGGGTTCCGCACGATCTCCTCCTCCGTGCGCGGATTGACGCCCTTGACGCCGCCGACGTCCGTCGGCGACGGCAGGAAGTCGACGATTGCGTCGATCATCGCCTGTACGCCCTTGTTCTTGAACGACGATCCCGAGATGATCGGAACGATCGACAGGTCCAGCGTGCCCTTGCGAATGGCGGCGTTGATCTCTTCGACCGAGATCTCCTCGCCTTCCAGGTACTTCATCGCGATGTCGTCGTCAATGCCGCCGAGCTCGTCCAACAGCGCCTCGCGGTACTCGTTGGCGCGCGCGACGTACTCCGTCGGGATGTCGGTCTCGGTCCAGGTCTTGCCCTTGTCGTCTTCCTTGTCGTAGATCGAAGCCTTCATCGTGACGAGGTCCACGTACCCGAGGTAGTCGGACTCCGCCCCGATGGGGATCTGGATCGGCACGGCCTTCGCGCCGAGGCGATCCTTGGCGCGCGCGAGCACGGTGAAGAAGTCCGCCCCGAGGCGGTCCATCTTGTTCACGTAGATGATGCGCGGCACCTTGTACTTGTTCATCTGGCGCCAGACGGTCTCCGTCTGGGGCTGGACGCCGCCGACCGCGCAGAGGACGCAGACCGCGCCGTCGAGGACGCGCAACGAGCGCTCCACCTCGACGGTAAAGTCGACATGGCCGGGCGTGTCGATGATGTTGATCTTGTGCTCGGGCTTGTCCTTCTTGGAGCCCGACCAGAAGCACGACGTGGCGGCCGAGGTGATGGTGATGCCTCGCTCCTGCTCCTGCTCCATCCAGTCCATCGTCGCGGCGCCATCGTGCACCTCGCCGATCTTGTGGGCCTTTCCGGTGTAGAAGAGGATCCGCTCGGTGGTCGTCGTCTTGCCCGCGTCGATATGGGCGGCGATGCCGATGTTGCGGACTCTGTCTAGGGGATGGCTACGGGACATGGCTTTTCTCTTTGGAGCTGCGAGGGTCGGACGGTCCGGACGGCCTTCTCACCGCAAAACGCCCCATCGCTCGGGACGGGGCGTTTTGCGGCGCGAGGCGGTCCCTTGCGTAAGGGTCCTCATCGTTCCTGTGATCTCTTCTTACGCCCTTTGAGGCATAAAGCTTCGATCCTTGGGGAGTATTCCGCTTTCACCCCCCGGAAGTCAATCTTTGCGCCGCTGTGCGACAGCACTCGATCACCGGCTCTTCTCCAAGCTTCGCATTCGGATGGGTCGGAGATCGCGACCTCCGCCCAACCGCATGGCAAACGTCGTTGGGCGGACAATCGAGCAAACTCCCTGGCCGAAAGCCCATCAGCCTCAGCTCGGTCTCCCCAGTATCGATCGACCACTCGAAAGACTTTGCGGACGACCACCCGTACCGTTGTCCCAGCGCGTCGAGCCCATCCAAAATCTGGGGTTCGAACAAGTTTTCCCATCCCGGTCGGCCTTCGCTCCAGGCGACGCGCAAGGCTCTGCCTACGGCAACGGCAAGCGACGCTCGGCTCCGCAGAACGCTACGAAAGACAAGATTCCAACCTTTCGCGCGCCGGGCGTGCGCCCAAGGGACGACCTTCCCTCTCGCTCAATCACGAAGTTGGATTAGGCCCCCTGGATGAACCTTACCGTTCGGCAAGGAAACTCAAGAAGGAACATCTCTCGCCCTTCGGTCGCGCGCCAGTGCGTCACACGCGCACTGGCACGCCCGTCGACGGGAATCCCACAGTCGCGAAGGTTCCCGGCGGTTGGCGTCCCGAGGCGCGTGAGAGAGACCTCTCCCGTGTAGACCGCCCGTTCGGCGAGCGGCATCACGGGGTCTTGCGGCTAGTCGAGAGCGTCTGACCATTTGTGCAATCGTACAGACTGCCTGATTGAACGCCTGCGGTTCGGCTTAAAGGCGTCGAGCGGACGTCGCAAGCGTTGGCGCTGGTTCCGGGGCTCTTGCGGCCTCCCTGGACCAAGGTCGCTGTAGAGGCGGTGAAACGCTCCACGACCGTCGTGCCGACCCAAGTCGGGACGTTGCACTGGGACTGGTAGCACTTGCCGTTGACGACATGAGCCGAGTAAGGATCGGGGCAGGGCGGCAAGGGCAGAGAGCGCGAGGACGCTCAGGGGAGGGCTTTGAGCTTCATGGTGGATTGCCTTCTGTTAATGTATCACAGGTTTTTAGATTGCCAAGGAGACTCTTTGCTTTCTCTCCGCCGAGCGTGAGAGAGGCCACTCCATGACGGTAGTGTGTCATTTTGAGCCCGGAGCGACGCCGAGGGCGGTGGGGGAGGGCGGACTCCGCCGAGAGACCCTCCGCGAGCCTCCCTCTCCCTCTCACCGATCTCGGCGTCCCCTCCGAAAGGGGGAGTGTCGGTGGGCGCCTGGGCAAAGTGATACACCACCTCCATGACGATTGACCACCCTACGTGGGATGTGAGAACACGAACCGCCCTTGAGCGTGGCTCGCAACGAGGGATGGAAGGCCGATCGACGTGGTTGTTCGAGGGTCTCCGTGAGTTCGCGAGCGATTCTTCAAACAGTGGCCCGGTCAAGGCCACGGCTTTGTCGCGCCGGTACGATCACGAGCGATTTGTGCCGATACCCTTCGCGTCGTGTTCTCCGATCGCCTCAATAGACCGCGATCGCTTCGATCTCCACGTCGACCCCGCGGGGCAGGCCGGCGACGGCGAAGGTGGCGCGGGCGGGCGGGTCCGATGGGAAGCGCGCGCCGTACACCTCGTTGATCGTCGGGAAATGATCCATCGAGGAGAGGAGGATCGTCGTCTTGACCACGTTGGCGAACGTGAGGCCGGCCTCCTTAAGGACGGCTTCGAGGTTCGCCATGACCTGCTCGGCCTGGGTTTGGACATCGCCCGTCACGATCTCTCCGGCCGGCGTGAGCGGGATCTGGCCGCTGAGGAACAGGAACCGTCCCTCGGCCTTGACGGCCTGGCTGTAGGGTCCGATCGCGCCGGGGGCGTTGGTGGTCGAGACGATCTCGCGGAGCATGGCGTGGAGGGTACCAGCCACCGGCTGGAAGCCGGTGGGACGAGAGGCCGCAGATGCCGCCAGGATGGCGGCACCACGGCTCAGGCCGACGTGGCCGCGCGCGACTTGCGGACGCGGTCGAGCCACACCGCGAGGACGATGATCCCGCCGGTCACGATCTCCTGGATGTAGTTCGGGAGGCCCATCTGGCCCGCGCCCGCGCGCAGGACGCTCATGATCAGCGCGCCGATCATCGAGCCCGCGATGCTGCCCTCGCCGCCCGAGAGCGACGCGCCCCCGATCACGACGGCGGCGATGGCGTCGAGCTCCAGGCCGACGAGCGCCGTCGGATCGCCCACCGTCAGTCGGCTGAAGTTCATCAGCCCGGCGAGACCGGCAAAGAGCCCGCTGAGCGCGTAGACGCCGAGCTTCGTGCGCTCTGCGATTAGCCGACATTGCGGGTCGTAATGCGT
>CAXTOO010000121.1:8224-11219 GCA_964245875.1 uncultured Fimbriimonas sp.
CGTCGTCGTGCAGCAGGGTGGCGGTATGGATGAACTCGACGCAGGCGGCCAGGTCAACATGACGAAGCCCCCCCGCCTTCTGCGGATAGCCGCACAGGCGGGCCGCCGCCTCGTTGCTGCCGACCGCGACGACGTGCCGGCCGAAGCGTAGGTACTTCAGCACGAACGCCATGAGGACGGCGAGCGCGAGGGTGAACCAGACGCCGTAGGGCAGGAGGTGCCAACGCTGCCCCGATCCGACGGGGCTGAGGATGTCGTCGAGCCACATTTCCCGCGCGTTGACCTTCTGCTCGTTGCCCAGCCACTTCGCGCCGCCGCGGATGGAGAGATAGGTGCCGAGGGTGACGATGAAGGGCACGACGCGCAGGCGGGTGACGAGGAGGCCGTTCGCGACGCCGCAGGCGAGGCCCGCGAGGACGCCGCAGAGGGCGGCGAGGATCGGGGCCATGCCGGCGTGGCCGGTGTCGCCGACCAGCTTCGCGACGACCACGCCGGAAAGGGCGGCGATCGAACCCACGCTGAGGTCGATGCCGCCGACGATGATGACGTAGGTCATGCCCAGCGCGGCGAGCGGCACGATGACGCTCTGGCGGGCGATCAGCTCGACGTTCGAGAGGGTCGCGAAGGTGGGGACCTGGGTGGCGAAGCCCACGAACACCGCGACCAGGGCGGCGAGCAGCCCGAGGAGGTTCTGGACGGATTGGAAGCGACGACCTTTCACGGGCTGGAAGAAGTTACCTCGCTCGTCAGGCGATCGCCATCGCGACGAGCGACTCCTGGGTGGCGGCCTCCGCATCCACCGCAGGGAGGAGATCGCCGTGGCGCATGACGTGGATGCGGTCGCACACGCCGAGGAGCTCCGGGAGGTAGGACGAGACCATGAGGACCGCCTTCCCTTCCGCCGCGAGCTCGTCGATGAGGCGGTAGATCTGCTCCTTCGAGCCGACGTCGATGCCGCGCGTGGGCTCGTCGAGGAGGAGGACGTCGACGCCGTGGCGAAGCATCCGGGCGAGGGCGACCTTCTGCTGGTTGCCGCCGGAGAGCTGACCGACCGGCTGGCTCGGCCCTTGGGCCTTGACCGAGAGGCGTCCGATCCAGTCGGCACCGCGTTCTGACTCCTGGCCGGGGTTGACCACCGCCGACGCGAGGCTCGCCATGCCGATGTTCTCGTAGATGGGAAGGCCGAGAAAGAGGCCCTCGTCCTTTCGATCCTCGCTGAGGAGGCCGACGCCCTGCGCCCAGCGCAGGGCCGGAGTTCCCGCCCCGCCCATCGCGCCGACCCGCACCTCGCCGCTCCGCACCTCGTCGAGGCCGAAGACGAGACGAAGCAGCTCCGTGCGGCCCGCGCCGTTGAGGCCCGCGATCCCGAGAACCTCGCCCTTGCGAAGCTCCAGGGTGGCGTTCTCGGGCTTCACGATCCCGCTCAAACCGTGGACGCTGAGCGCGATGTCGCCGGGGGTGCGGACCGATCGGGGATAGAGCTCGTCGATCGAGCGCCCGACCATGAGACGGACGATCTCCTCGTCCGTCAGGGCGCGCGCGGGGTGGACGCCGACCTGTCGCCCGTCGCGCAGGACGGTCGCGACGTCGGCGACGCGGCGGACCTCGTCGAGGAAGTGGGAGATGAAGAGGACGGCCTTGCCTTCCCGCTTCAGGACCTCCATGACGCCGAAGAGGGCCTCGACATCGGCGCGTCCTAGGCTGGAGGTTGGCTCGTCGAGGATGACCACCCGGCTGTCGAGGGCGACGGCGCGGGCGATCTCCACGATCTGGCGCGTCGCGGGCGAGAGATTCCGCACGAGGGTCGTGACGTCCAGATCCGGGTAGCCCATCTTGCTGAGGGCGTTCGCGGCCAACGCGCGGGAGGTGGTGCCGCGAACGAAGCCAAAGGCGGTCTCCTCGGCGCCGAGGGTCACGTTCTCGGCGACGGTGAGCTCGGGACAGACGCTCAGTTCCTGGTGGATCATGGCGACTCCCGCTCGTCGCGCGTCGGCGGGCGTCTTGGGGGCGAAGGGCTTGCCGTCGAGGGTGACGGTTCCGGCGTCGGGGATCACGACGCCCGCGAGGGCCTTCATGAGGGTCGACTTGCCGGAGCCGTTCTCGCCCAGGATCGCGTGGACCTCGCCCGCGTTGGAGGAGAGGTCCACGGCGTCGAGCGCGACGGTCGCGCCGTAGCGCTTGGAGATTCCGGTGGCTTGAAGCATCCTGATGGGGAAGGGTCGCAGGCACGTCTCGGACCCGCCTTCCGAGCACGGGCGGGACGCCGATGCCACGGCGGCCTAGTTTTTGGGCGGGGCGATGAGCGCGGCGATCGTCGGGGTGTCCAGCCCCGCCTTGGTGACGAAGGTCACGCCGGTGTCGACCTTCGCCTCGATCGGCTTGCCGTTGATCTTGTCCACGACCGTCTTGACGCCCAGGTAGCCCATCTTGCGGGGGTCTTGGACGATGAGGCCATCGATCTGGCCCGATTTCAGCGCATCGATGAGCTTGGGGCTGGCGTCGAATCCGACGAACTTGACCTTGCCCGCGACGCCCGCGTCCTGGAGGGCGCGGAGCATGCCGAAGGTCTTGGCCACGGGGTCGCGCCAAGCCTCCGGGGTGATGGGTTGGCCGTCCTGGCCGAACCACTGGGTGTCGGACAGGCCCGGCAGCGGCTCGCTCCGGCCATGGGGGAAGCGGGCGCGTCGCGCCGAACCGTCGAGATCGCGCCCGCGGCGGTGCGGCCCGCCGCCCTGTCGGACGACGAAGCGGCCTCGCTGAAGCGTGGTCCACAAAAGTCGCTCGCGCTTTTGCGGACATGATCTCATTCCGTCGCGCGAAAGGTTCGACGCGGTGATCGCGACGCGCTCCGGGGCCGCGGCCCGATCGGTCGCCGCTGCGACGCCGACCTGTGCCGGGATTCCGGCACCGCGACCGAGCCCGTGCGGGCCACGCGCGCGAGGTCGTTGCGCAGCAGGTCGACGATCATCAGGTTCTCGGCGCGCTCCTTCTCGTC
>CAXTOO010000122.1:0-11110 GCA_964245875.1 uncultured Fimbriimonas sp.
TGGTCCGCAACGGCGTCTGCCTCAAGTGCGACACCTGCGGCGAGACCAGCGGCTGCTCGTAAGAACAAGGCAGCCCCATCATTTGGGGCCGCCTTATCACAGGTGGAGCGATGGACGATAAAGACGCACTTATCACCTACATAACTCGCGGAGTCGAAGAACTCGCGAAAAAGGTCAACGACGTTTTCGTCATAGGCTTCCGTGCTGTTCCAGAACCTATAAAAACGCAGTTCGACGACCACACACGTCGGGCAAACACGTACGTTTCAGTCATGCGCCAAGTGAACCTTGCCGCTCTTCCAAGCGATGTTCTTACCCAAAGCAAGAATAATATTGCCCAAGCTCTATCTCAATTAGATCAAGTTGCTCGCCACATTCGCGAGGATGGACAGATATCTCCTGCCGCAATTGGTGAGATCCAGATGAGCTTGAACCCAATGACTTTCCAGCTTGGGTCTGAGCTTGGTACCCCTATCGTTTTGATGACTCTTCTACAAAGTCGGCTCTTGTCACCAGAAGGCGGCATAGTCGCGAGCATTGAACCCTATAGAACGCGCATCGAATCTTACGAGCATTCAGCCAGGCGATCTGCTGCGGCGGCTGAGCAGGCCGAAGCGGACGCACGCAATGCAGCACAGAAGATCGGCAACGCGGAGGTGACCAAATACTTCGAAAAGCTCTCGGACAAGCACAAAGACGCATACAGGAAGTCCATCTGGCTTTCAACTGCCCTCCTTATCGTTCTTATTGTGCTGGCGACCGATCCTTTCAAGTTGTGGCCGGTGCCAGACACATCCGATCTGTCCAAATATTTCGCCACGAATTCTGCCAAGATTTTCACGATTCTGACGATAGGCTATGTCATATCTTTTGTTGTTCGGATGGCTGTCGCTGAACGCCACAACGCTGTTGCTTTTCTTACTCGCACTGAGATTCTCCACACCTACCAAGCAATCCTTGCAGAAGAGAAGGATGATCAAAGACGATCTGCACTTCTACAGCAGGCGGCGACCGCGATCTTTACGATTCAAGATACAGGGTTTGTAAAGGCGAATAGCGACGCAGCGTCCTTATCCGATGTTATTGCGCTCCTGTCGAAAGCTAAGTAACAACGTGAGATCGCGAACCTTCCGAACCAGCGACTTCGCCCGCGTGGCGGGGATCGTGCATTTTGTCGCCTCGTTCGGGCTCACCGTTGGAATCGTGCTCGCGCTTCAGGCGGGCTCCCGCTCGTTCACGGAAAGCACCTTCTCGGCGTTCGGAATCCTCTACGTCGCGACCGCCGTGCTCGCGTTCGCGACGATGTTCCTCTCCCTGCGCGGCGTGCCGGTGGGCGAGCTTCGCGCACGCTCCAAAATCTTCTGGTGGATCCTTGCCGCACAGGCGAGCTTCACCCTCCAGGCAGGCGCGATCTGGCTCTGGATGCACATGAACGGCCTCCCTTCGTAACGCGAGGTGGCCGTCGATAACGTAGCCCGAAAGGTTGTAGCCGCAACCTCCGTGGTTGCGTGTCATGGTGGATGCCACGTGCCGCCAGAACGGCAACCCGCGGTGGTCGATATTGGCGCAACCACGGAGGTCGCGGTACCGAATTGGACGCGGTGATCCGCGCCCGCACCTCGAAGCCCTCCCCATGCCGTACGATCCGGTCGTAGAAGTTGTCCTGCCACGAGAGATCGCGGCGGGTCGCCGATGCGCGAGAACGCTGCAGGCGGCAAAGGACCCCGCACCCTGCGCTTTAGGTGGGCGAATTCCTTGTGAAAACTTGGTTGACCTTTCCCCCTCTCGATGGCTGTACCGATAGGTGCCCAGAATTCCTACTCATCCCGATCCAATAGTGTACTAGCCAAAGAAAAGACCCTGAAATGCGTCTTTACGGAATCCACAAGCGAAAGGACCCGTTTTCGACCTTCTCGAACCCGAGTCTTGCGTGACCCCCAGAGGCAGTCAAACACGGAACTCTCCAAATCCACAAAAAAGGGGGGCGATGGTCAAAGAGCGATCGAGGCAAGTCCATCATCAAAGCGCCCTTCATGGCACGATGCTCCCAGGGTACAAAAGCGCCAACGGAACCGCCACGAACAGCCCGCCCGCCCAGCCGCCGACCACGTCGCTCGCCCAATGCGCGCCGAGGTACACCCGGCTGAGGCCGACGAGAACCGGGAGCAGGGCGAAGAAGGACGAAAAGGCCATGCGCAACGGCAACGTAGGAATGAGGATCCAGAAGAGGAACGCGAGGAAGCCGTAGAACGCCGCGCTTCCCATCGAGTGGCCGCTCGGGTAGCTGAAGCCCCATCGTGGTCCGGGGTGGATCTTCGCCTCCTCCTCGCCCGGACGCTGGCGGTCGACGCAGTTCTTCACGACCGCGTTGATCGGCAGCGCGAGCAGGGTGAACGGCGCGAGCACCGCCACCGCGAACTCGCCCGAAAAGAGCGCGATGGCGACCACGCCCGCGCAGAGCAGCACCACCGTCAGGCTGTTGCCCATCCAGGTGGCCCACCGTGCGAGACGGGTGACGCCGCGATGCTCGAACCGCTGGAGAGCCACCGTCACCGCGAGGTCGGTGGAGTAGGTGACCCGCAATCGGATGAGCACCGCGAGGAGCGTGACGAGCACCGTCGTGGTCAAGAGAACGGCGAGCGACTGGGGCACCAGGAGGCGCTGCAGCCGCTCGTGGGAGAAGAGGCCGTACACAACCGCGTTGGAAGGCCTAACCCTTCGGGAGGTTCACCGGAAGCCGCGCCGGATGGCAGGTGTCACGCCCCGTCTTTTCCGCGTACTGCTGGTGGTAACCCTCCGCGAGCCAGAAGGTCTCGGCCGGCTTCACCGTCGTGGTGAACCTGTAACCCTCCTTCTTCTCCTGGGCCGCCATGTTGGCCTGCGCGGCCTTCTGCTGCTCCGGCCCGAAGGTCCAGATCGCGGAGCGGTAGCTCTCGCCGATATCCGGCCCCTGCCCGCCGACCTGCATGGGATCGTGGATCTCCCAGAAGAGCTCGACGAGCCGGTTGTAGGAGACCTTCTTGGGGTCGAACTCCACGAGCACCGTCTCCGCGTGGCCCGTCGTGTGGGTGCAGACCTCCTCGTAGGTCGGATTCTTCGTGTGGCCGCCGGTGTAGCCGACGGCGGTCGCGACCACGCCCGGCACCTTCCGGTACCACTGCTCGATCCCCCAGAAGCAGCCGCCGCTGAACTCGGCGAGTTGGTCGCCCGGCTTGGGCATCAAAGGAGCCTTCGCGTTCGCCGCCACGCCGCCGGGCCGGGTGCCCGCCTTCGACTTGACGACGCTGCCCGAGGGTGAATGGAGAGCGAGCGCGGCGACGCCAAGGCCGAGAGCCGCGACGGCGAGAAAAGACTTCATAGGGCTTCCTACGTCGGGAACGCGGAGCGTGTAGTCGGAAGCGGAGCTTTCGCGTGAAGGATAGACCGTCCGAAAGCTTGCGCCTCCGACTACACGCTCCGCGTTCCTCCTACCCGGCTACTGGGCAAAGCGCCAAACCGTTCTTCTCGCTGTACTGCTGGTGGTAATCCTCCGCAAGCCAGAAGGCCTGCGCCGCGCGGGCCTTGTCCGGAAAGCGCGCTTGGGCGGCCCGAAGCTGGTCCGCGCCGAAACACCACGCCATCGAGAGCCTGCCGGGCTTCGAGGCGGCGAAGGCGTCGAGGAGCGTTCCATAGGAGAGCCGCCGGGGGTCGTACTCGACGAGCACGGTCTCCCGGTGTCCCGTGCGGCGCTGGTGAATCGAGTCGTAGGTGGGATAGGGTTCGGTGCCGCCCATGAAGCCCACCGCCGTCGCGCCTACGCCGGGCAGGCGGCGGAACCGCTCCTCTGTGCCCCAGAAGCAGCCGCGGCTGAAGGCGGCGAGTCGGTGCCCCGGCGCGGGTACGAGCGAACCGCCGCCCGCGCGGACGCCCCCAGGATGGGTTCCCACGGCGGCGAGGAGGGCGAGGAGCATACGATGTTCTACGCAGATCCCGGCAAAGGCTTGACGATCTCGAAGCGGTTCGTTAAACTGTGAACGCCGTGATCTCCTGCTCCGCATGCCACAACACGCTGCCCGACTGGGCCCAGAGGTGCCAGTTCTGCGGCGCGGACGTGACGAAGGTCGCCCGCCCGGCGGCGGTCTCCACCAAGCCGAGGCCCTACGCGCCGAGCGCGACCTGGATCTGGCCCGTCTACTACGCCCTGTGTGCCTACTGGGTCATCTCGGGCCTGGGCCACGCCGCCGAGGCGTACCACACGGCCGTCACCCCGGTGACGATCAAGATGTTCGGCGCCTCGGAGACGATCACGCCGGGCTTCGGATTCGGGCAGATCCTCGGCCTCGTCTTCGCGGCCTTCCAGCTCTTCGTCGGCGTCGGCCTCGCGGCGCGGGTGGAGATCGCGCGCGGGATCGCGAACTTCCTCGCCGCGCTGGGCATCCTCTTCGGGCTCGCGGGCCTTGCCGGCTCGTTTATGGGAGCGCTGGTGTTCGGGCCGTGGGCCATCTTCGGGATCGTCCGGAACACCCTGGACATCGTCGTGGGTGCGATGACGATCTACCTCATCGGCGAGACGGAGAAGAGCGCGCCGAACTTCTAGCCTTCGTCGGGGGGATGCCAAAGCGGGGGTGAAGAGCCGCAAAAGGGCGTCTGACGCGGGTAAACGGGTATTCTCGTGTTGCAGATCGTCCCCTCGCGGCGGGGCGTAGAAGAAGGAACCCGTGGCAGACGAGAATCCCAACCTTACCAGCGTCCAGGTCAGCGACGAGCTGGGCCGCTCCTACGTCAACTACGCGATGTCGGTCATCATCGCGCGCGCCCTCCCGGACGCCCGCGACGGCCTCAAGCCCGTGCAGCGGCGTATCCTCTACGCGATGCGCACGCTCAACGTGACGCCGGACAGCGGCTACGTGAAGTGCGCGAAGGTGACGGGCCAGACCTCCGGCGACTACCACCCGCACGGCGACCAAGTCATCTACCCGACTCTCGTCCGCATGGCCCAGCCGTGGTCACTGCGCTACCCGCTCATCGACGGCCAAGGCAACTTCGGCTCGGTGGACGGCGACGCGCCCGCCGCCCAGCGGTACACCGAGTGCCGCCTTACGCCGCTCGCCATGGAGATCATGGAGGACCTCGACCGCGACACGGTCGACTGGATCGACAACTACTCCACAACGCTCCTGGAACCGACGGTTCTCCCCGCGCGGTTCCCGAACCTCATCTGCAACGGCTCGCAGGGCATCGCCGTCGGCATGGCGACCAACCTGCCGCCGCACAACCTCACCGAGGTGTGCAACGCACTCCTCCTGCGCGTCGAGCAGCCTGACTGCACCCTCGACCAGCTCATGGAGCACCTGCCGGGGCCGGACTTCCCCACCTACGGCATCATCATGGGGGCGAAGGGCATCCGCAGCGCCTACGAGACGGGCCGCGGCTCCATCGTGTTGCAGGCTAAGACGATGATCGAGCCGGGAGACGCGGGCAAGTCGGTGATCGTGGTCACGGAGATCCCGTACCAGGTCAACAAGGAGAACCTCATCAAGTCCATCGTGCAGATCGCGAAGGACAAGAAGCTCGACGGCCTGCTAGGGGTCCAGGACTACTCGGACAAGCGCGGGATGCGCATCGAGATCGACATCCGGCGCGACATCAATCCGAACCGTGCGCTGAACTACCTACTTAAGCACACGAACCTGCGCACGACGTTCGGCGCGACGATGCTCGGCCTCGTGGACATGCAGCCGCGCACCTGCGCGCTGCACGTCATGCTCGACGAGTACCTCCGGCACCGCCGAAGCGTCATCGAGCGGCGCACCCGCTTCGAGCTGAACCGCGCCCTGGAGGATCTCCACATCCAGGAAGGCTACCAGATCGCCCGGCGGTACATGGACGACATCATCGCCCTCATCCGGGCGAGCCGCGACACCGGCACCGCGCGCAGCGAGATGATTCGCCGCTTCGGCATGACCGCCTTTCAGGCGAACGTCGTGCTGAACCTCCAGCTCCGCCGGCTCACCCAGCTCGACCAGAACGAGCTCGAAGAGAGCTTCAAGAACGCTGCCCTGAAGGTCCAGAACCTGCTGGACATCCTCTCCGACGAAGCCCGCGCGACCAAAGTCCTTCAGGAAGAGATCACGTCGTTGCGCGACAAGCACGGCGACGAGCGGCGTACGAAGATCGTGGCGCGCGAGGCGGGCGAGTTCTCCGCCGAGGACCTCATCCCCGAGGAGGAGGCCGTCATCTCGATCTCGCGCGACGGCTACATCAAGCGCGTGTCCATCGACTCCTACCGCCAGCAGAAGCGTGGCGGCAAGGGCGTGAACAACACGATGAAGGCGGACGACGAACCCGCCCACCTTTTCCAGGCGAACACACACCACACGATCCTGTTCTTCACGGATCGCGGTCGGGTTTACAAGCTCAAGGCGTACGAGATTCCCGAGAGCGGGCGGTACGCCAAGGGGATGCCGGTGATCAACTACATCCAGATCGTCGGCGGCGAGCGGGTGACGGCGACGCTCGGAATCAAGGATCTTAATAGCGATGGCTACCTGGCGATGGTGACGCAAGGCTCGGGCATCGATGCGGAGGGCAAGAAGCGTCCGGCGGAGATCAAACGGACGCCGCTCCGCGACTTCGCGAACATCCGCAACAACGGCCTGAAGGCGTTCGACATCGAGGAGGGCGACGAGCTGGGCTGGGTGCTTCGTACGCGGGGCAACGACGACATTTTGCTCGTCACGCACCACGGCCAGAGCATCCGCTTCAACGAGAACGACGCGACCTCGCGATCCCGCGCGGCCGGTGGCGTTCGGGCGATCGAGTTCAAGCAGACGAACGCGGACGACAAGGTCGTCGGCGCCTCCGTGTTGCGAGAGCCGAGTCTTGAGGTGCGCGATGCCATCGAGAAAGGATCGACCCCCGAGCTGGAGAAGGCGGCGACCCTCGCGAAAAAGGCGGAAGACGACTACAGCCGCGCACTGGCAACCTATGAGATGGCGCGGCTCGTCCGCAAAGACGACGCCGAACGGGCCGACAGGCTGGAGCGCGACGCCCAGCGATGGGGCTTCCCCAGCGTGCTCGTCGTGAGCGAGTCGGGCTACGGCAAGCGCACGCCGACGACGGACTACCGCGTCCAGAGTCGCGGCGGCATGGGCATCCTGACCATGAACTGCACGGACAAGACGGGCAAGGTGGTCTGTGCCGAGCTCGTGGAGGACGATGACCGCCTGCTCATCATGACCACGAAGGGTAAGGGTATCCGCATGAAGGTCAAGGAGATCCGGGAGACCGGTCGCGTCGCCCAGGGCGTGCGCCTCGTAAACCTCGGCAACGGCGACGAGGTCGCGAGCATTGCGCGGATCGTGCGCGACACTGACGACGGCGAACTCGAGATCGAGACCGTTCCGCCGGTCTCGGAGTAGCCATGGACGAGGCCGCGCCCCTTCTCGTCGCGACCGCGATCGCGGTGATCGTCTTCACCGGCATCGCCTATGCGGTGTTCCTGAACTGGCGGAAGCGGGATCGGTCAGGCCGGCTATAGATCGCTGACGAGCCTCACGAAAGGTGGCTCGTCCTCGATGATCTCCGGAAAACGGCCGACCTGCGGATCGTCGAAGAGGTTGTCCGTCGCGTCGTCGTTGGCGGTGCTCACCTCGCCGATCACGCACCACTCGGAAACGGGCCAAAAGGCGTGGACGACGCCGGGCGTCAGCGTCATGCGGCTACCCGCCTGAAGGTCGCACTCACCAGGACCGACCGGAGCGCCGTCGAGCCGCGCGCCATCGCTCCCAAGCCGGATGCGCAGCACGCCCGCGCGGCAGACGATGTCCTCCTTCTTGATCCGGTGGCGATGCGCGGGCGTCTCCATGCCCCGCCAAGCAACCATGATCTTCTCGCAGTACTCCGGCTCGTCCGCAAGGTTGACGAGCACGAGGCCGTACCGCCGCACATCGCCCAGGCCGAAGTCCGTGACGTCCCATTTCGGCCCGGGTGGAAGCGCCCAGCCGCATCCGGAAAGAACGGCGGACGCCTCGCGGACCAGGGCATTGATCTCGGATCGCCTCATTTTCAAAACGTACCTTGCATTAACGATCGATAAACGGCAATTTTGCCGCTTGCGGAAGGTTAAACGTTTCGGGCATAGTGTCGTCGTTCGGAGCGTCCGCCCTTGGGTGACGGTCTGGATGAGGGCCTTCCTGCATGAAGGAGGCCTGCGGGCGTCGATCCGCAGGTGAGCGCATCGGCTTATTGGGCGGGACCAGCGTCCCGCTCCTCTTTCCGGAGGCAACGGCACCCTTGAAGCCGAACCTCCATCACCAGCGGTCGTGGACGTGCGACCGGATGTGGGCCTCGTAGATCTCGCGCACCTTCGCGTGAAGCTCCGCCGACAGCGGTGGCAGGTCGGAAGCCGCCACGTTGTCCGCCAACTGCGAAGGCCGCCTCCCGCCGGGGATCGCGCAGGTGACGCCGTCCTGGTCCAAGATCCAGCGCAGGGCGAACTGCGCCAAGCTCATTCCCTCGGGCACCAACGGACGTAGCAGCTCCACCGCGTCCAGACCCAACCCTATGGCACGCCGGAGAACGTCCCGCCCTTGTCGAACCCCGCGCCCTCGCGGTTGAAGGCACGATGATCGTCCGGCACAAAGGTCGAAGACCATGACAGCTTGCCCGCCAGCATCCCGCTGCTCAACGGAAGCCGTACCACCACCCGCACGTTCTTCGCCTTCGCCTTCGTCAAGAAGTCATCGAGCGGTCGCTGCTCAAACGGGTTAAGGATGATCTGCACCGACGCGCATGCGCGTAGTCCATCGCCTTCAGCTCATCCTCCACCTTCTCCATGCTCACACCCCAGTGGCGCGTCATCCCGTCTTACCGAGGGTGCGATAGTTCATCGCTAAGGTCTGAGGCGGGATCGTGGCTCACGGTTCCCGCCTTCGCCATGATTTAGGCGCTCTTGCGGCGACGGACTAGGACAACCGCGCCGAGACCGAGTGCAACGAAGGTGGCGGGTTCAGGGACCGGCGTCACCTGAACGGAAAAGGCACCCATACGTGCCGAACCGAAAACTCCGCTGAATGCATAGTGAGGAGCATCAATGACCTGAACACACGTGTTCCACGCGAGTGAACCGCCGCTATTCGCGATCAGCCAATACTTCGATCCCGATGTGACCGAAACTGGACTTCCGCCGATTCCTACCGACGCCAACGCTCTTGTCTTGGTGTTGTAGTCCCTACCGGTGCTGAGTCTGGTGTAGCTCCCAAGGCTCGCGAGAGGGCGGAGCTTTCCCAACGCGAGGTAGCCCGACGCCTGGGCTTCCACCCGACCGTCTACGGCAAGATCGAGCGTGGCGAGCGTGTTCTCGACGTGGTGGAGTTCGTGGCCCTCGCCCAAGCCATCGGCGTCGATCCGCTGGAGCTACTCCGCGCATATCTCGCGGAACTACCCTCGACGGGAAAGCCAAGCGAGTAGATGTTTGGGCACCGGCCTTGCATCATGGCGGGTTGAATGCGCAAAGCGGTCTTGCCCATGAACGGGACAACTCGCGCAACCATGCGGGCGCGATCTTCCAGGTTGAGCGTTCGCTCGACGGCGGCGCGACGTGGGGCATCGTGGCCTCGACGACGCAGGTGAGCGCGAGCCTGAGCGGCTAAGCGCCGGGCGTGCCGGTGTGGCTGCGCGTGACGACCACGAACTCGGTCGGCACGTCCCTGCCCTCGGGCGTGGTCGGCGTGTATGTGCGCGAGGAGCCGGTCACGCTCAAGCTCGCGACGTAGGGTCAGGCTCCCCCTCTCGTCGCCACGGCGTGGGCGTCTCGGATGTCGAGAGACTCGCGTCGGGCGATGAGAGGGGGTTGGGGGGAGAGCCATCGCGGCACACCGGAATCTTGCGCTCCAATGTACAATATCCCCACCGTCGCGGGATCGCCGCGCGGAGGACGCGACCTTGGACCCACAGAAGGAGTTTCCCCCCGAGCTGTTCCGCCAGGCGGTGGAGTCGGCGTACGACGCGATCCTGATCACGACGCCGGGGCTCGACGAGCCCGAGCCCACCATCGAGTGGGTGAACCCGGCGTTCGAGAGGATGACGGGATGGAGCCGCGAGGAGGCGGTCGGTCGCAGCCCGCGCTTCCTTCAGGGGCCGAAGACGAGCCGCGAGATGCTCGATCGCCTGCGCGATGACCTGAGGAACGACCGCGTTTTCTACGGCGAGGGGATCAACTACCGGAAGGACGGCACCGAGTACGCGGTCGAGTGGAACATCTCGGCCCTGCGCGACGAGGCGGGCCGGGTGCGGCACTGGATCGCGGTGCAGCGCGACATCACCGAGCGCCGTCGCCACACCGAGGAGCTGGAGTCGCGCGTCCAGGAGCGGACGCGCGAGCTGGAGGGGTTCCTCTACACGGTGTCGCACGACTTTCGCGCGCCGCTGCGGGCGATCATGTCGGCGAGCATGATCCTCCTGGAGGACTACGGCCCGAGCCTCGACCGCGAGGGGCAGAACGAGCTCAAGCGGCAGTCGGCGGCGGCGAAGAAGCTGGGCACCCTGATGGACGACCTCCTGCGGCTCTCGCGCCTCACGCGGCAGGAGATGCGCACCGAGACGATCGACCTGACGGCGCTCTGCCGAGAGGTCGGCGCGGAGGTTGCCTCCCAGGCGACGGGCGAGAAGCCGGCGATCGAGGTGGAGGATGGATTGATGGCGAAAGCCGACCCCTCGCTCACGAGGCTTCTCTTCCAGAACCTCTTAGAGAACGCGACGAAGTTCGCGAAGCCGGGCGGCGCGCGGATCGCGGTGGGCGCTTCCGAGGGGGCGCTGTTCGTGCGGGACGAGGGCATCGGCTTTCCGCCGGACAAGGCGGAGAAGATCTTCGGGCCGTTCGAACGCCTGCACTCCGAGGCGGAGTACCCCGGTACGGGCGTGGGGCTGGCGAACGTGAAGCGGATCGTCGACCGGCACGGCGGCCGGGTGTGGGCCGAGGGCCGTCCGGGCGACGGCGCGACGTTCTGGTTCACGTTGAAGTAGTTCTTGGTTAGGTGGTTTTTGGTTGTTGGAGCGTTCGAACAACCAAAAACCGACAACTCTCTAACACTCCTTCGCCGCCGCGAAGCCCTTCAGCGCCGCGGGCGAG
>CAXTOO010000123.1:0-11104 GCA_964245875.1 uncultured Fimbriimonas sp.
CGCTCGGCGGGGTCGAGATCGGCGAGGCACTCGGCCTCACCGAGAGAAGGCGTCGTCACCCTCACGAGCTCGCATCCGGCCTTGTGCAGCCCGATGATCTGCTCGACGCAGGCCTCGACGTTGCGCGTCTCCTCGGTGATCATCGACTGCACCACCACCGGGTGGCCCGAACCCATCGTGAGGTTCCCGATTCGGCAGGGGGTCGTGACGCGGCGAGGGATACTGGCTTGAAGACTCATACAGACCCGTTTCTCTCTACGCCGTATTGTGGCCGGGATCGACTTTGGCGATCACGGCCAGGCTCAAGACTGGGAACCCCGTGCAGGATGAATCATGCGATCACAGGGCTAACGGTAGTTCGTGAACTTGTAGCGACCGCCCCCGCCACCCCCCCCGCCCCGGCTGAAGAGCCGGACGACGAGCCAAAGGATGAAGCCGATGATGACCAACCCGAAGATGAAGCGGGTGAAGCTGAAGCCACCCTCGTAGTAGCGGCCGTCGTCTCCGTAGTAGGGCGGATAGGTGTAGAAGCCGGGATAGAACGGCACGTAGCGGTGCCAAGGGCTGCCCAGCGTTCCAAGGGCGTATCCTGACCAAAAACCGCCGCCGCTGTAGTAGGGACGGCCACCGTAGTAGACCGGCGACGAATAGCTGCCGTATCCCGTTCTGCCGAAGGTCGATCCACCATAGCCACGGCTGGGATTGGCGCTGGTGGAGTTCACCCGCCCCGAGGAGCCGAAGCCGCCACTTCGACCGAAGGAACCCGTTGAGCTGCGAGGCCCGGAGTAGGACGGAGCGGAAGGACGGGAGTAAGAGCGGCCCCCGCCGCCGAACATGCCACCGGAGGAGCGGCTGAAGCCGCCGCCGAACGAGGAACGGCCACCGCCGAAGCCGCCGCTGCGGCCGAAGCCGCGCTGGCCCAGGCCTTCGGCGACGAGCGACAGGGCAAGCACCAAGGCGAAGAGGACGGAAAGGGTTCTTTTCATATCAGCGTGTGGGTCGCGACCTCGTCGGCGCCGAAGAGGTGGGGCTTGAACAAGGTTAGGTACGCGGTAACGCGGTTCTCAATCGCGTCGATGTCGATTTCCAGGTCTAATAGCTCATGCGAGACGTCCTGCCCGTCGAGCCAAACCTGGGTGAGCTCGATGGCGAAGTTGGGCGAGTGGTTCTCGACCGTCACCTTGTGGGTTGGAAACTCAAGGTCGATCTTGCCGGGAAAGAGCGCCCACTCGCCCGCCCCAGTCTGCTGCGGCAGGGCAAAGGCGGTCGCCTCGCCGCCGTTCTGGAGTCCGCCGCGCCGCGGGTCGCCATCCGCGTCGCGCCCGGTCTCGAAGCGCAGGCAGAGGCGGCTGGAGGGGAAGTCCTCTCCGTTGAGATAGAGGCTGGTGCTGTCCCAGTCGCCTCCCGTGTTGAAGATGAAGTAGTTCATCCGTGCCCCTCTAGTGTATCGCGAATCGCCTTGGTCGTTCGGGACCCTTGGGACTTAATTTTCGTATAGGCATGGTGCTCGAACCGGTTGAAGCGTGGTTCGCCGCCCAAGGATGGTCGCCGTTCGAGTTCCAGCGCGAGGTGTGGCGGGAGTATCTGGAGGGCCGGAGCGGGCTGATCCACTCGGCCACCGGCACGGGAAAGACGCTCGCCGCATGGCTCGGGCCGGTGGCCGAGTGGCTTGCGGCGAATCCTGAGGAGGAGCCACTTGGAGAAGGGGTGAGGCGCAAGCGCGACGATAGCCCTCCGCTGCGTGTGCTCTGGATCACTCCCCTTCGTGCCCTCGCCGCCGACACCGCCGCCTCGCTCCTCGCCCCGCTGGAGGCGCTCGGCGTACCGTGGACGGTCGAGCTGCGAACCGGGGACACGACCTCGTCGGTGCGCAAGAAGCAGTCCCTTCGGCTCCCGACCGCACTCGTAACGACGCCCGAAAGCCTCTGCATCATGCTCGCGTCGGAGAAGGCGGAGGCGATGTTCACCGACCTGCGGCTGATCGTCTGCGACGAGTGGCACGAGCTGATGGGCTCGAAGCGGGGCGTCCAGACGGAGCTTGCGCTCGCCCGGCTGCGCGCGATGCGGCCCGACGTGCGGACCTGGGGCGTCTCCGCGACCCTCGGCAACCTGGAAGAGGCTCGCGACACGCTTCTCGCGGGCGAGGCAGGGTCGATCGTCCACGGCGAACGGGGTGAACCCACGGTGATCGACTCCATCCTGCCCGCGCAGATCGAGCGGTTTCCCTGGGCTGGCCATCTCGGACGGCAGATGGTCGGTCCGGTGGTGGAGGCCATCGCCGAGGGCGAGACGTGCCTGGTGTTCACGAACACCCGTGCCCACTCCGAGCTTTGGTACCAAGAGATCCTCGCCCATCGTCCCGAGTGGGAGGGCGTGGTCGCGCTCCACCACGGAAGCATATCGCGCGAGGGCCGCGACGAGGTTGAGAGCGGCCTGAAAGCAGGGCGCCTGCGGGCGGTCGTCTGCACCTCCTCGCTCGACCTCGGCGTTGATTTCGCACCCGTCGACCGGGTGATTCAGATCGGCTCGCCGAAAGGGGTTGGCAGGCTCTTGCAGCGGGCGGGCCGAAGTGGCCATCGCCCGGGCGTCGCCTCGCGCGTGAGCTGCGTGCCGACCCACGCCTTTGAGCTCGTCGAGGTCGCGGCGGCGCGAGAGGCCGCCGAGAACGGTCATCTTGAGCCAAGAGAAGGTCTTCGACGACCGCTCGACGTTCTGGCCCAGCATCTCGTCACGGTCGCCTGCGGGTCGGGCTTCCGCGAGGGGGCGATGCGGATCGAGGTAGAACGGACCCACGCTTTCAGGGGGCTATCGGACGCGGAGTGGGGCTGGACGCTGGATTTCGTCACGCGGGGCGGCGAGTCGCTTCGCGCCTATCCGGAGTACCGGCGCGTGACGCTGGGCGACGACGGAGTCTATCGTGCCGATAGCGAGGAGATCGCCTGGCGCCATCGCATGAGCATCGGCACGATCGTGGCCGACGCATCGATCTTGGTGCAGACGATGAACGGCGCGAAGCTCGGCTCTATGGAGGAGTCGTTCATCTCACGGCTGAAGCCGGGCGACACCTTCCTCTTCGCGGGGCGCTCGTTGGAGTTCGTGCGGGTGAAGGACATGACCGCCTGGGTGCGACGTGCCAAGTCGCCCCAGGGCGGGGTGCCGCGCTGGTCGGGGGCGCGAATGCCCTTGAGCGGGACGCTGGCGAACGCCATGCGCGAGATGCTATCACAGGCTAAGCAGGGCGTTCTCGAAAGCCCCGAGATGCGGTCGCTCGCGCCCTTGTTGGAGCTGCAGGATCGGTGGTCGACGATCCCCGACGCGGACGACCTCCTGATCGAGCACGTGGAGGACCGCGAGGGCTATCACCTGTTCGTCTACCCCTTCGAAGGACGCTTGGTCAACGAGGGGTTGGCGGCGTTGCTCGCGCATCGGCTCAGTCGCCGGATGCCGATCACCTTCACCTTCTCGATGAACGACTACGGTTTCGAGCTGCTTTCCGCCGGACTGCCGCCGCTGGACGAGGCCCTGGCCCAGGGCCTGTTCGACGTTGAGGGGGTGGCGCACGACGTGGAGCAGGCCCTGAACGCGGGCGAGATGGCAAAGCGGCAGTTCCGCGAGATCGCGCGCGTGGCGGGACTGATCTTCCCCGGCTTTCCGGGTGCGGGCAAGAACGCGAAGCAGCTCCAGGCTTCGAGCGGCCTCTTCTACGACGTGTTCGCGCGCTATGACCCCGAGAACCTGCTACTGCGGCAGGCGAGGAGCGAGGTCTTGGAGCGGCAGCTCGAGGAGACGCGGCTGATCGCCGCCCTGCGTCGTCTCGGAGCCTCGACCGTTGTCCAGACCCGCCCACCCCGACCCACGCCGCTGGCCTTTCCGTTGCTCGTCGACCGGCTGCGGGAGACGATCAGCAGCGAGAGCCTCGCGGATCGGGTCGCCCGCATGACGGCGCAGTTCGAGGAGGAGGCGGGCTGAGGTCGGAGATCGAGATCGAGGTGGCCGGAGAGGCTCTCGTCGTGCGGGGTGACCGGACGCTGTTCTGGCCCGCCGAGTCGACGCTGTTCGTCGCCGACCTGCACCTGGGCAAGGGCGCTGCCTTCCGGGCAGGGGGTGTGCCGTTGCCCTCGGGCACGACCGCCGCGACGCTCGACGCGCTTGCAATCTCGGTGCAAGCGACCATGGCCCAGAGGGTCGTTGTGTTGGGCGACCTCTGGCACGCACGGGCGGGACGGACCGAGGACAACCGGGCGGCGCTCGCCGCTTGGCGAGAGGAGCGGGAGGTCGAGATGGTGCTGGTCCTGGGCAACCACGACCGCCACGCAGGATGGGAGCTCGACGCGGTCGCGCCGGGGCTTCTTCTCGGTCCCTTTGCGCTCCACCACTTTCCCGATCCCGACCCGAAGGGCTACGTGCTTTGCGGCCACCTGCACCCCGGCCTGAGGCTCGAAGGGAAGGGGGGCGATTCGATGCGGCTGCCGTGCTTCTGGTTCGGTGAGTCGGTCGGGGTGCTGCCCGCCTTCGGCGACCTCACGGGCACGGCGGAGGTCCGCCCTGCGACGGGCGATCGCGCGGTGGTGGTCGCGGAGGGAAAGGTCGCCATTGTGCCCACGAAGGATCGTTCTTCCGCCCGCCGGCGTTACAGGAAGAGATGAAACGACGTCCGGTGCTTCCCTGGCTTCTTTGCGGAGGCTTGGCATTCGCCCTTTTCTCGGTCGCTACCCACCGCGCCGACGGTAAGGAGGCGGACACCGCGCCCGTGCTGCAACGGCTCCGGGCGCTGGGCGAACTCCACACCGCGCGGTTCGAGTACTCGGACGTGGTCGACCACAGATCGTACCAGCAGCCGCAGGGAGTGCTGGCCTCGTTCCCCGGCGCGGAGGCGCTGGCGAGGGCCACGACGGGCAACCGCGCACTCCTGGACGTTCGGGGAAGCGTGGAGGCGGGGGTCGACCTACGCAGGCTGGAGGCGGTGCGGACGCCGACCGGGTTGCGGCTCGTGCTGCCGCTGCCCCACGCCTACCGACCCGAGGTCGATCCCCGGCTGTTCTCGGTGAAGCACGGTTTGCTGTGGCACGACGACGAGATCACGCTCGGCGCGGTCGAGGAGGCGCGCGGACGGCTGGCTACGGCGGCGCATTGCCAAGGTCTGTTGAAGAGCGCGCGGGAGCAGGCGGAGGTCCGGGTGAGGGCGCTGGCGGCGACGTTCGGTGCCAAGGTCGCCGAGGTTCGCTTCGACGAATCGTAGTCGTCTTATAATTCGTGTGCCGACGCCGGGCGTCGGTACACTCCGCCCGATGCCCTTTCAGCTCCCGCCCGTTCCGCTGAACATCAAAGCCCAGCGTGAGATCGCGATTGTGGGCGGGGCGATCGAATACGAGGGCGACGTGGTGGTCGAATACGCGGGCTCGCGGGTGCTCGCGGATCGGCTCACGGTGTACCCCAGCGAGCAGCGCGGCGTGGCCGAGGGCAACGTGGTGGTGATCGACCCCTCGGGCACGGTGAACGCGGATCGGCTCGAGCTGGGGTGGAATCCCGCGCACAGGTTCGAGCGGGCGGAGAACGTCACCCTGCGCATCGGCAACGGCATCCTGAAGGCGAGGCACGCCGACCTGGACGCGAAGGAGTGGCAGCTCTACGACGTGGAGGGCACGACGTGCTTCCGCGGAACGCCGATCTACTACGTGACCTCGGATCGGGTCTACGTGTCGGAGGGCAAGCAGGCGACGATCCACCAGCCGCGGGTTTCGTTCCTCGGCAAGTTCATCGCGCAGATTCCCACGCAGCGCGCCTCCCTCATCCCGGCGGTGCCGGGGATCGGCCTGCCCGCGCCGACCTACAAGAAGACGAGGGGGATCGGCGCGTCTTGGAGCGGCGGACTCCTCGTCCGGAAGAACGAGACGTTCAACTTCAACTCGACGGTCTACGTGAAGCGCCGGCTGAGCGGCCTGACGCAGTACACGCACTCGTTCCTGCCGGTCGAGAAGGCGACGCAGGTCGTGTCGCCCCGCACCGACTTCGGCGAGAGGTTTTACTACGGTTTCTTGAACAACATCTCGACGCAGACGCCGGAGCAGGAGGACAGGTACCTGCGCGCGAAACGCTCCACCCTAAGCGGCCTGGGCCAGCTGTACGGGGGCGTCGCCGATCGGGCCCGGGGCAATCGTTATAGCAAGATCGAGGGGATATACGAGACCGGCGGGCCTGCGGGACGGTTCGGCTATCTCGGACAGGCGCGCTTCCAGGGCATCCAGCCCGAGGGAGAGGGCATGGACGCGCGCCTGAAGCTCGTCGGCGTCCTGAGCGCACCGACCGTGGTCATCAACTCGAAGCTGCGGCTGCTCTCCCGCCTCGACAGCGAGGGATTTCTGGGGCGGACCGGATACGGGTGGGCAGAGGGGACGTCGGGACTCTCCTACGAGGCGACGCGCTTCCTGCGCCTTTCGGCAGGAGGGTATCTGTCCGGCGACTTTGGAACGCCGCAGTTCGCGATGGACCCGCTCCACGCGCGACGGGGGCTGCTCGCGCGCTCCGACTTGCGCTTTGGCGGACTCACGCTCACCTATCTCGTCAAGCGGGACATTGGACTGGGAGCGTACGACCACGAGTTCGCGATCCGTCAGGTGATCGGATGCTTCGAGGCGTTCTACTCTCGGCGCGAGTTCCCGCGCGACCGTCATCTCGGCCTGACGATCCGGGTCCAGCCCTTCGTGGACGCGCTGAAGGAGCGGGTTTCGGAGTTCTCAGGCAATCCCGCTCCAAAAGCGGGGAAGCGCTAGGCCCTCGTCCGCCGTACAAAAGGGTGGCCATGTCGTCCGGACTCGATCATAGAAAGCAGACGATCCTCCGCGCGGTGGTGGTGGAGTACGTGGCGGGCGCAGAGCCGGTCGGCAGCGAGCAGATCGTGCAGCGCTACGGCCTTGGGGTGAAGAGCGCCACCGTGCGCAACGAGCTCGCGGAGATGAGCGAGCTGGGCTACCTCGAACAGCCGCACACCTCGGCAGGGCGCATACCGAGCGACCAAGGCTACAGGTTCTTCGTGGACCGTCTGGCCGTCCAGTCTGCGGTCGAGCCGGCGACCCAGCAGCGCGTCCGAGACGCGGCGGACGGTGGGGACGTGCTGGAGGTGCTCCTGCGGGACACTGTGCGCGTCCTCAGCCGGGTGACCCAGCTTCTCGGCGTGGCGACGACGGTGCGCGATCCGGGCGTCACGATCCGGACGGCGGTGGTGAGCGCCCTCGGCCCGACGCAGGCTCTCCTTGTGCTGGCGCTCTCCAACGGGCAGGTCGAGAATCGAATGCTGGAGTGTCCGGGCGGTCTCACCCTCGCCGACATCGGGGCGGTGAACGACGCGCTTTCGCGGGCCGCGCTCGGCAAGACTCTCCGAAGCCTCATTCGGACGAAGGTGCCCACGGTGACGGCGAGTCCGGTGGCCGACAAGTTCGTCGCCACGCTCTGGACGCAGATCCGGTCGATCTCCCGAGCGGGCTCGCGGGGCCTGATGGTGACCGAGGGGGAGGAGTACATGCTGGCGCAGCCCGAGTTCCAGCGCGACCTCGGCTCGTTCCGGACGCTTCTGCACGAGCTGGCCGACTCCGACGTGCTCTACGAGGCGCTCGCGCCGGGTGAGGAGTCTCGTCCGGTGACCATCGGGCGGGAGAACCGCGTCGCCCCGATGCGGCGGCTCTCGGTCATCCGGCACAGCTTCTTCGTCGGGGGAACGGAGGCGGGCGTCATCGCGCTCGTCGGGCCGACCCGGATGCCGTACGACAAGGGCCTCCCCTTGGTCGCGTTCAGCGCGCGGACGCTCAGCGAGTCGCTCACGCGGTTCCTGGGCCGCTAGGGAACAAGAGTCGGAAGGCTCCAGTTTAGAGACTATGAGCCTCGCCTTGCTGTTTTTCGTCGCGGCCGCGCAAGCACCCGTCGCCGCGCCGGTCGAGGTGCCCTTCCGAACCGTCGCGTTCGGCAAGAACGGCCTCATCAAGGAAGGTGGCGCCATCGTCATCCGAAACGCGAAGGAGTTCGACGCCTACCGAAAGAAGATGAGGTCGAGAGACGACAAGAAGCCTGCGGTCCAATGGGGCAAGGAGCAGATCGTCGCGATCCATGCGCAGGCCACCGGCTTCGGCCCGATGTCGCTCCAGGTCCTCAAGGTTCGAATGAAGCCGGACGGGAGCCTTGAGGTCGAAGCCTCCATCGATCCCGGAAGCCGTCCCCCTACGCCCACCCCCGGCGTCATGATGGTCTTGAAGAAGGAGGGGCTCTACACCCTGATCGCGGTGCCGCCCGCGCGGGGCGAGGTCACGCTGAAGGTGGTCGGCCCGCCGTCAAGCTCCGGCGATAGGAGCGGTACGTCCGGTTCACGCTGAACCCCTGCGTTCCGTAGAAATCGACGAGGCTGGTCCAGTCGATGATAGTGCGGCGAGCGCCGCGCGATCTCAGCTCGATGAGGGCCTCTTTGAGGAAAGCGCGACCGAGGCCCGCGCCCCGGAGATCGCTTGAGATCCCGATCGGCCCCAGCGAACCCCAGCGTTCCCCGAGGTCGAGGCGCCAGTTCGCGCCCCCGACCGGCTTCTTCGCGCCCTGGGTCTGCAGCAAGGCGAAGCCGAAGCAGCGACCTTCGAGAAAGAGGCCGAAGACCGTCCCCGGGCCTTCCGCCCGGACCTGTCCCATCACGTCGTACCGCCATCGACCTGGAAACTCCTTCGCCAGAAAGGCATCGAGCGCTTCAACGTCCGTTGCGGCCACCGTACGAGGCTCGTACGATGTTTCGACCCTCCCCTCCGGAAGGGCTTCGAGGTCCCGCTCGAGGTCGAACGCGAGCCCTCCCGCTTCGAAGCCGTTCGCCTTGGCGAAGAGACCGAGCCATGGAATGTCCGTCGGCGCACCGGGCACGAAGTGGCCGCTGTCCTGACCGATAACGAGCGCTTCGTAGCCCTCTGAGGCCAGAAGTCCGGAAACTCGTTCGATAAGGCCGGAGAGGGAAGCTCCCTCGCCGAGAAGCGACAGGTGGGCGACCTTAGGATCGGGTCCCTCGTAGAGACCCGCCGCGCTGCGCTTCACGGCTATGAAGGCGTCGCCTTCCCAGAGAGAGGCCTCTTCGTGGAGCAGAGGGTGATCGAGCAGGTTCTGCGCGACCAGAGCGGCGTCGATCCGGTACTTCAAACCCGCCGAAGCGTTCCAGGCCTCCGCGACCGCCCCCGCGCCGCGTGCCCGGAAGGGGGTCACGCCGACTTCCGCGCCGCGAGCTGGCGCAGATGTTCGGCGTAGAGCGAGAGCGCCTCGCGGGTGCTGGTGATGCGGAAGATCACCGCGCCGTCGTCATCGGCGAGGAAATGGCTGAGGTCCGTCGAATGGAGGAGACGGTCGAACGCATCGGGCTCCTCGGGCGAGAGGTAGGCGTCCACGTAGGAGCGAAGCGACGCGTACTGGGTCGCGACCCAGTCGCGATCCTCCAGATACGCCGCGCTCAGTCGGGCGTTGGGGCCGTACTGGGCCGCGTCGCAGAGCGTCTCGACGAACCGCTCGAAGCGGCTGTAGAAGCCCACGAGCTCGGCTTGGCGCTCCGCTACGCTCGGCCCGGCGGCGACCGCCCGACGACGCTCTCGCGCCTCCGAGATGTCCTTGGCGGCGATGCGCGCCCGGTTCGCGACCGACGTCCACCGCCACGTCGCCCCCCCGGCGATTCTTCCTTCCGTTCCTTCTCTCATGTTCCTTCCCTAGACTTCTGAACGTAGTTGAGCTTCAGATCGCGTACGATTCCCTGTACGCGGCGGCGGTCCTCTTCGTCGAGGCGACCCTCTACGGTCTCCGCCAAGAAGGAGGCGACGTTGATCGCGACCTTCGCCTGCGGCAGATCCCTGACGGTCTTGCCGCTCATTATATCCGGCATCAGGCCCATTTTGGACCACGAGATCGAGGTCCAAACGTCGAGCATCTCGACCGCGCTCTCGTAGACGTCCAAGGATTTCTGCTCGTCTTCCATTTATTTCCCCTTTCTAGTTTCTCAGCGGCTTTCCCGTCTCGATCATGTGCCGAACCCTTGCCTGCGTCAGCGCCTTCGCGCCCAGGTCCAACGTCTCCCGGCGCTCGCGATCCAGGCACTCGTCGTAGTCCGCCGTGCGGGCGACGATCTGCCGAAGCCGCTGCCCTACCGTCACGTCATGGTCGGTCAACCCGCCTCGGGCGCGCCGCTCCGCCAAGCCCCGGTCGATCATCCCCACGAGCACCACCTCTACCGGCGCGAAGAGGGCGAGCGGCGTGGTCGACACCGCCTGCGCGAGCGACTTCGCGGTGGTGAGAAGCCGTTCGGGGAGATGCTCCACGACGTCGGTCGGCCGGAGAAAGCCGAGATTCCGGGCGGCATCCGCGTTCGGGGCCAGCACGCCCTCGGTCAGGGCGACCGCGACCTCGCTCATCCTGCGCGCGCTGTCCCCGTGCAAAGCCCGCATGATCGCGGTCGCTCGCGCGGTGGGCATGAGCCCGAGACGCCCTTCGTCGAAGCCGATCGTCGCGTCCGCCGCCGCGACGATCCCCGCGCACGACAGCGCGAGCCCCAGCGAAGGCCCCACGCAGCGACCGGTGATGGCCGCCACGCAGGCGCTCACCTCTAGGCGCTCCCCCAAGGACTGGAGGTCCGCGAGATAGGCGTCCAGAGCGAGCGGGTTCGTCCGCAGCGCGTCGAGGACGAACGCGAGGTCGAGAGCGGGAAACTCCCTGCCCTCGGACGTGAGGACGAACCGCATCATCGTCTGACCCTGGAGTAGGTGGTTCAGGGCCGCGACGCGATCGGGCCCGAGAACGCCCTCGTGCAAGGCCAACGCCTGGATGCCGTCGCCCAGGTCGTGGACCGTGTAGCCGTCGGCCCGGTCGACGACCGGACAGTCGTCCATCGTCGGGTAGACCTCGTCGCGGGGAAAGGGAACGTAGCCGCCCTCCGTCCAATATGCGTTGCCGCTGTAGTACCGCGCCGCGCCCAGGTGGAGATCGTCAAGCAGCCGAAAGGGGCCATGCTCCCAGCCGAAGCCCCACTCCATCGTGCGGTCGAAGTCCAGAACCGAGACGCCCATCGCCTCGCGCAGGTACTCCGCGTACCGAAGGGCGGTGACCAGGA
>CAXTOO010000124.1:0-1015 GCA_964245875.1 uncultured Fimbriimonas sp.
GAGGATGGCGGCGAGGATCGCGATGATGGCGATGACCACCAAGAGCTCGATGAGGGTGAAGGCGCGCTTCATGACTTGTCGTTCATTCTACGCGCCGCGCCGAGGATTAGTCCTTTAGTCTACGAGCAATTGGATTTTTTCGTCGGAGGATCTTATGGGCGGAGCGTCGGACGAAAGATCGTGAGGCGACACCCCGACTCGGAAGGCGACACCCTACGCAACTCGCAGGTGGCGGCGCGTTCGCGAACTCCGACGCCACGAAGACGCACGGCTTCGCCGCAAGGGTTGGTGAGTCAGCGCGAGAGGACAGCCTGGGATTCGATCCGCGAGCCGGTCAGGGGCAGTTCGCGGAGGCCCAAGGCCTCGACCCAAGGCAGGCCCTTGCTCAGCCCTATCGTGAGGAGGCCTTCGACAAAGTTGGTGTAATAAGACTCCGCGAAGCTCTCGTCCAGGCCCCGGCCCGGAGCCTCAAGCCCCAGGTCGGCGAAGGCCTGCCTCGTGTCGACGCTCGTGAGAAGCGTGGGCCTAAGAGCCAGAACTTCGATTCTCCAACCGTAAGTCGTTCCGTCTAGGAGGGACAGAACGAGGATTCGACCGGGACGGAGCCGACCGTGCGCGACGAGGTTCCGCACGTAGCGCTTCGCCCAGGCGAGTTCGTCGCCCTCGCCGCCTGCAGGCCTTCGCTTGATCTCCAACGCGAGCAGGGGCTCGCCGATGTTCGAGTTCAGCACGAAGTCGTAACGCGCCTGGAAGCCCGCGCCCGAGACGGACCACTCCTGGCGGTCGATCCTCTGCTGAAGGCAGGCCGAGCAGACGTTGATCTGGCGTCCGCTGGGCTGGGCCTTGACGACGGTAATGGGTTCGGGATCGAGCGCGAGGCACCCCGGCAGGCGCAGTTCGCACTCGCCGATCACATAAACGCCCGTCGTACGCACCTCGATCATGGACACTCCATTCTACGATAGTTCATCAGGATCTCTTCGCCGCACCGGAGCAGGGCGCATCGGTCCTCAAT
>CAXTOO010000124.1:1025-11069 GCA_964245875.1 uncultured Fimbriimonas sp.
TCTGCCGCTTGGACGTGGGTGGCGACCTCTTCGAGAACGTAGTTGTCGAGCGTCCGTCCGAAGCGTCGGAAGTGGGTGAGCTCGTGCGCCAGGACGGCGAAGTAGGACAGCTCGTCCAGGGCGCTGTGGACGCTGCTTCCCGGCATGGCGTCCGCGCCGAGGAAGACGCACCCGGTGACCGGATCGAAGCGGGTCTGCGATCCGAGGATGGAGGCCTCGGACACGTCGAGCGGGCACGCGCCCGCGCTCAGGACCCGCCAGGCGGTTTGGCAGTCCACGATCTCTGAGGGGCTCAACGGCTGGGTGTTGCGCACGCCGGGAGAATTATGGCCCTCACGCCGTGCCGAGGCCGAAGCGGCGGCGGACGATGCGTTCGAGGGAGGCGAAGACCATGTTGTCCGCGAGGAGGCCGAGGGCGACGATGACGGCCATGACGGCGAGGACCTGGCTCATGTCGGAGAGCTCGCGGCCCATCATGAGCATATGGCCGAGTCCGAGGGAGACGAAGAGGAGCTCGCCCGACATGAGCGCGCGCCAGGCGTAGGACCAGCCGAGCTTCGCGCCGGTCATGACCGCCGGGAAGGAGGCGGGGAGGAGGACGTCGGCGTAGAGGCGCCAGCCCTGGGTGCCGAGGGTGCGGGCGGCGCGGACGTAGGTCGGCGGGAGGTTGTGGACGCCGTCGCGCACGGCGGCGGTGATGGAGACCATCGAGCCCATGACGACCACGAAGAGGATGGCGCGGTCGTTCAGGCCGAACCAGAGGAGGGCGAGGGGGAGCCAGCAGATGCTGGGGAGCGACTGGAAGCCCGTGACGAGGGTGCCGAGGGTCTCCTCGGCCCACCTTTGACGGGCGATGAGGATGCCCAGGGGGACGCCGATGAGGAGGGAGAGGCCGTAGCCGAGCATGACGCGGCGCAGGCTGACGGCGACGGCGTCGGGCAGGCTGCCGTCGAGGATGAGGCCCCAAAGGGTCCTTCCGACGGCGAGGGGGCCGGGGAAGAGGGTGGCGTCCCAGACGTGGCGCTCGGCGAGGAGCGCCCAGAAGAGGATGAGGGCGGCGAAGAAGGCCCCTCGGCGCAGGGCGGTCAAAACACGATCTCCTCGGGGTCGGGGACGTTGCGCATGGCGTTGGCGACGCGCTGAGAGGTTCGGGTGACCTGCACATCGTCGATGTGGCGCGGGCGCGGGATGTCGGGCACGAAGGTGCGCTCGACGCGGCCGGGGTGGGGGGCCATGAGGACGACGCGGTCGCCGAGGACGACCGCCTCGCGGACGTTGTGGGTGACGAAGAGGATGGTCGCGCCGGTCTCGCGCTGGAGGTCTTGGATCTCGGTGTAGAGACCCTCGCGGGTGGGGGCGTCGAGGGCGGAGAACGACTCGTCCATGAGGACGATGCGGGGCTGGAGCACGAGCGAGCGGGCGAGGGCGACGCGCTGGCGCTGGCCGCCGGAAAGCTCGTGGACGGAGCGGTTCTCGTAGCCTTTCAGGCCGACCCGTTCGAGGGTGGCGTCGGCGCGTTGGGTTCTTTCGCGTCGCGGGGTTCGGGCTTGGCGCAATCCGAACTCGACGTTGCCGCGCACGGAGAGCCAGGGGAAGAGCGCGCCGTCCTGGAACACGAGGCTCCGCTCGGGGCCAGGGCCTACGACGGGGTTGCCGTCGACGAGGATGCGGCCCTCGTCGGGACGGTCGAGGCCGGCGACGAGGCTCAGGAGGGTCGACTTGCCGCAGCCCGAGGGGCCGACGAGGATAACCATCTCGCCGGGGAAGACCTCCAGGGAGACCTTTTCGAGCGCCTTGGCGTCGCCGTAGGACTTGGAGACGTTCTGGACTTCGAGGAGGGGGGTCAACGCGCGCGCTCCGTGGCCGCGACCAGCCCCGTCAAATCCAAGTGGTCGGTCTTCAGGTAGCCCGCGTCGCGGGCGGCCTCGGCGAAGGCCTGGATGCTCGCGGCGCCGGGGTCGGTGGTGAAGGCAAGATGGGACCAGGCCTCCTTGAGGACGGCGTCCTTCAAGGGCTTGCCCGAGAGCTTCTTCAGCTGGGCGTTGGCGATCGTCTGGGCCTCGCCTGGATGGGCGACCATCCAGGCGACGGTCTGCGCGTGGGCGCGGACGAGGTCGCGGACGACGTTCGGGTGCTGGTCCATGAAGGCGCGGCGGGCGACGAGGACGGTGGTCGTGAAGCGTCCGCCGGGCCAGAGGGCGCGTTCGTCGACGGCGGTCTTGGCGCCCGCCTCGGTCTGAAGCCGGGAGGCCCACGGCTCGGGCACCCACGCGGCGTCGAGGGCACCCCGCTTGAACTGGGTGAGGATGTCGGCGTTGGCCATGGGAAGGACGTTGACGGTGCCGCCCTTGTCGCGGGACCGCAGACCGTTCGCGGCGAGGAAGTGGCGCAGCGAGACGTCCTGGGTGCCGCCGAGTTGGGGCACGGCGACGTTGCGACCGTCGAGGTCGCGGACGCTCGCAATGGGTTCGTCGGCGCGGGCCATGAGCGACGCGCCGCCGTCGCACACGCCCGCGACGATGCGCAACGCGGCACCCTTTGACTTGAGGAAGGTGTTGATGGCGGGGCTGGGGCCGACGAAGGCCATGTCGACCTCGCCCGCGAGGAGCGCCTCCATCGCCTCGGGGCCGGCGTTCACGACGCGGCTGGAGACGGCGACGTTCGGCAGGTCCCTCGCGTACCTTCCGGCGACGCCCAGGAGGGCGGGGGCATGGGTGAGGTTCGGGAAGTAGGCGAGCCGGAGGGCGATCTGCCCCTGGGCGGCGGCCTTCTCGCCGCCGCCCCATCCGCGCCCGAGGGCGAGACCGAGGAGGACGGCGAGGCCGACGACCGCGTTGATCAGGTCCGCCCTTCCTCTGTTCACCACGAAAGTCTACTACGCTAGGGACTTTAGGATTAATAGTACCTTCGGCTTTCCGAAGGATCGAAGGCCAGAATAAGGGCTTGCTTCCCGATCTCCCCGCCGGCATGACGGCCTACCCCGTCGATCCCGCCATCTCCCTCGGCGAGTTCGAGCGTCGGATCGCCTTGGAAATTGTTGAGGTCGCCGGAACGTTCGATCTGGAGGGGCGGCTGGCCCTCCAGCCGAGGAGCGGACGCTCCGACCTTGTGGCATTCGATGAATCGGAAGCGGGACTCCTTGAGGGATGCATCGTCACCCACAACCATCCCGACGGCCATGCGCCATCGGCGGAGGATGCGGTGCTCGCGGCAGAGCGTAACCTGACTGCCCTCTGGACGGTCGTTCCAGGGGGAATCATTTACGAGTTGACCCCCCTCGAGAGGGGTTGGCCACCGTCTGATATAATCGAAGATACGATCTTTAGATCCATCATCGAAGCACGGCGAGAGATCGCCCGGCATCAAGAGAGGGGGTCCAAGATGCGTGAGCACCACCGAATTGAGTTGCTACTCACGCTGAGGCAGTCGGGACTAGCCCAACTGGGCGTGAGAATGCGCAGGACGAGCGTCTGGGAGAAATCCTGAAGATGAGAGGCCTAGTTTTGAGTAGCACTCTGGACCGAGTGGTCATCCAACTAGCCGAGAGATTGGACCTTTCCCTTGAGCAGTTGAAAGCGATCGCGGTCCTCATCAAGGACATTCCAGACGCTGAGACGAAGAACGCGACGATCCTCGCGATCGCGGCAGCGATACCCGTCGGCCCGATCCATCCTGAGTTGCAGTCTGAGACCCGCGAAGCGGCCTAGATCACGAAGTCGAGCGGGGCGGGGATGCCGTCGGCACTCCGCTGCGCCTCGGCGAGATCGGCGAACGTGGTGCGGTCGAGGATTCCCGCCATCGCGTCGCGCACCTCGCGGAACTTCGCGCGCAGGACGCACGTCTCGGGCCGCGGGCAGCCGCACTCGGCATGGGCGTTCACGCTCACGCACGAGAGGGGGGCGAGCATCCCGTCCATCGAGCGCACCACGTCGCCCAGGGTGATCGTCTCCGGCTTGCGCGCCAGGGCGTAGCCGCCGCCCGGACCCTTGCGGCTCGACACGAACCCCGCGCCCTTGAGCGACACCAGGATCTGCTGGAGGAACTTCAGCGGGATGTTCTGCCGAAGGGCCACGTCCTGGATGAGCACCGTCTCGCCCGCGTGCTGGCTCAGGTCCAGGATCGCGCGGGTGGCGTACCGGGCGCGGCTGGAGAGCATGGCTTTAGTCTACTGAATCGTAGGCTTCCGTCGTGAGCGTCCCGGCGGGAGGCGCACACCCGCGGAGGACGCGTCGACAACCGCCTCGCGGTTAACATCGTTCGGTTATCGCGAAGGGGCGGGCAATTTAGTCTCCTAGAGTAATAGACTATTCACTATGCTAGCCGAAGCGGGACCGCGCACGAGCCGCCCCGCCTACCTGGACGAACTGGAGTCGGAGGCGATCCACACCCTGCGTGAGGTCGCGGGCCAGTTCGAGCGCCCCGTCCTGCTCTTCTCAGGCGGCAAGGACTCCATCGTGCTCACGTGGCTCGCGCGCAAGGCGTTCCTGCCGGGGCCGATCCCCTTCCCCCTCCTCCACATTGACACCGGCCACAACTTCCCCGAAGCCCTGACCTACCGCGACCGGTTCGCCATCGAGATGGGCGCGCGCCTGGAGGTGCGCTACGTGCAGGACTCCATCGACCGCGGGCGCGTGACCGAGGAGACCGGCCCCTACGCTTCGCGCAACGGGCTCCAGACCACGACCCTGCTCGACGCCGTCGCCGAGCTGCGCGCCGACGCCGCGATGGGCGGCGCGCGGCGCGACGAGGAGAAGGCACGGGCCAAGGAGAGGGTCTTCTCGCACCGCGACCCCTTCGGCCAATGGGACCCCAAGAACCAGCGACCCGAGCTCTGGCACCTCTACAACGGCCTGCACCGACCGGGCGAGCACTTCCGGGTGTTCCCCCTGAGCAACTGGACGGAGCTCGACATCTGGCAGTACATCGCGGCGGAGGCGATCCCCCTGCCGACCCTCTACTTCGCCCACGAGCGCGAGGTGGTCGAGCGCGGCGGCACGCTCCTCGCCTACTCGGACCTCATCACCCTCCTACCGGGCGAGGTTCCCTTCCGCGAACGGGTCCGGTTCCGGACGGTGGGTGACGCGACGATCACCGGCGCGATCCCCTCGGACGCGGTCACCCTCGACCAGATCCTCGGTGAGGTCGTCGCGGCGCGCACCACGGAGCGCAGCGGACGCGCCGACGACCGCCGCTCGGACGCGGCGATGGAAGACCGGAAGCGGCAGGGGTACTTCTGATGAACGACCTCCTCCGCTTCGCCACCGCCGGCTCCGTCGACGACGGCAAGAGCTCCCTCATCGGGCGGCTCCTCTACGACTCCAAGTCGATCATGGAGGACCAACTGCGGGCGGTGGAGGACGCGAGCCGCCAGCGCGGCGGCGAGGGCGTGGAGCTCGCCCTCCTCACCGACGGCCTGCGCGCCGAGCGCGAGCAGAACATCACGATCGACGTCGCCTACCGCTACTTCTCGACCCCCAGGCGCAAGTTCATCGTCGCGGACACGCCGGGCCACCTCCAGTACACCCGCAACATGGTCACCGGGACCTCCACCGCCGACCTCTCCGTCGTGCTCGTCGACGCGCGCAAGGGCGTCCTGGAGCAGAGCCGCCGCCACGCGGCGATCTCGTCGCTCCTGGGCGTGCGGCAGCTCGTCGTCGCGGTGAACAAGATGGACCTGGTGAGCTGGTCCGCGATGGTGTTCGAGCGCATCGAGCACGAGTTCCGCGAGTTCGCCGACCGGCTCGGCGTGCCGAGCGTGCGGTTCATCCCGATGTCGGCCCTCCTGGGCGACAACGTGGTGGAGCGCAGCGCGCACATGGACTGGTACGACGGCCCGCCCCTGCTGGAGTTCTTGGAGGAGGTCCGCATCCCAAGGCGCGCGCGCACCGGCTTCCGGCTCCCGGTGCAGACCGTGATCCGCCCGACGCAGGACTTCCGCGGCTTCGCGGGCCGCGTGGAGAGCGGCTCGATCGCGGTGGGCGACCGCGTGGAGATCGCCGCCTCGGGACTCGGGAGCCGCGTGGCGTCGCTGCACGTCGCGGGCGTCCCGGCGCAGACCGCCCACGAGGGCCAGGCGGTGGTGCTGGCGATCGAGGACGAGGTGGACGCGAGCCGGGGCGACCTGCTGGTGACGCCGGTCGCCCCGCCGATCCACGCCGACCGGATCGAGGCGACGGTCTGCTGGATGGGCGAGGCGCCCTTGCAGACCGGGCGGCGCTACCTGCTCCTCCACACCACCCGCCGCGTGTCGGCGGTCGTCGAGGCGGTGCTCCACCGCATCGACGTGGACACGCTGGAGCCGCGCCCGGCGGCGGAGCTGGGGACGAACGACCTCGGGCGGCTCGCGCTGCGCACCGCGCTGCCCCTGTTCTTCGACCCCTACGACCAGAACCCGGCGACCGGCTCGTTCGTGCTGGTCGACCCTGGCACGAACGCGACCGTGGGCGCGGGGATGATCCAGGCGGCGAGCGCGCCGGGCGAGGAGCGTCCGCGAGAGGGACGCGCGCTGGCGTTCGCCGGATCGCTCGCCGAAGCGCGGCGACTGGGCACGGCCCTGCGGCGGTTCGGTCGCCCCGTGCTCGTGACCGAGCGCGACGACCTCGCACGCGAGGCGGCGTCGCAGGGCTTCGACGTGCTGACGGCGAACGGCGAAGGGTTTTCCGTCGGCGGGGACGACGCTCTCGAGCGCGCGGTGACGTACTTGGAGGAGGGACGATGAGCGACACCCTGCGACCGGGCCGGAACGAGGAACTCTCGGGATTCGTCGAGTGCGATCCCGCCAGCCTCGACGACGCCGCGCACCTCGCGGACGCCGACGCGGAGACCGTCGTGCGCTGGGCGCTCTCGACCTTCGGCGGAGACGTCACCTTCGCCTGCTCCTTCGGCGCCGAGGATGTGGTGCTCGTCGACCTCATCGCGAAGATCGACCGGAACGCCCAGATGTTCGTCCTGGACACCGGCCGCCTAGACCAGGAGACCTACGACACGATGGAGCGGTGCCGCGAGAAGTACGGCGTCGAGTTCGAGACCCTGCACCCCCAGACGGCTTCCGTCGAGCGGCTCCTCTCCACCAAGGGGCCGAACTCCTTCTACGAGAGCATCGAGAACCGCAAGGAGTGCTGCGCCATCCGAAAGGTCGAGCCTCTCCGCCGCGCCCTGGACGGCAAGGGCGCCTGGATCACCGGCCTGCGCCGCGCCCAGGCGGTCACGCGGACCGAGCTGCCCAAGGTCGAGCGCGACGACGCCCACGGCGGCATCCTCAAGGTCAACCCCCTCGCCGCGTGGAGCCAGGAGGACGTGTGGGCCTACATCCACGCCCACGGCGTCCCCTACAACCCGCTCCACGACCGCGGCTTCCCCAGCATCGGCTGCGCCCCCTGTACCCGCGCCGTCGCGCCCGGCGAGGACCTGCGCGCCGGGCGATGGTGGTGGGAGAACCCCGACCAGAAGGAGTGCGGCCTGCATGTGAGGGGCCGGTGAGAACCATGCACGGGTTCTCCTGTAGCCGCAAGATGCACTCGTGCCTGCGCGAGAGCCTACCGGCCATCAAGCCGCCCGCGTCCTTGGCGGCAGCCCCCTCCAGTGCGAACGATTTCTAGAGAAGACTCCATGAACGAGAACGAGAGAATCAAGCAGGAGAAGCCGCCCCTAGAGGTCTTCCCCGAGTTCGAGCGCTACGCGCGGGAGGGATTCGAGAGCATCCACCCCGACGACTTCCTGCGCTTCCGCTGGTACGGCCTCTACCAGCAGAAGCCCAACGTCGGCCACTTCATGCTCCGCATCAAGCTCCCGGCGGGCCGGCTCACCGCCGCCCAGATGCTCGTCGTGGCCGACGTCGCGAAGGAGTACGGCCGCGGCTTCTGCGACATCACCACCCGCCAGAACTTCCAGTTCCACTGGCTCACCGTGCAGGACCTCCCCGACGTCCTCAAGCGGTTCATGGACTGCGGCATCATCACCGAGGGCGCCTGCGGCGACATCCCCCGCTCGACCAGCGGCTGTCCCGTGGCCGGCGTCACGCCCGACGAGGTGTTCGACGCCACCCCCTTCGTGCAGTCGATCCACCGGATGTTCGTGGAGAGCGACGAGTACGCCGACCTGCCGCGCAAGTTCAAGACGAGCGTGACCGGCTGCTGCCAGCGCTGCTCCCAGCCCGAGATCAACGACATCGGCGCGGTCGGCGTCCGCCGGACCCTGCCCGACGGCACCACCGAGGAGGGCTTCAACATCCGCGTCGGCGGCGGCCTCTCGGCGCGCCCCTTCGTCTCCCAATTCCTCGATATGTTCGTCCCCAAGGACGAGGCGAAGCTCCGTAGCGTGTTCCACGCGATCACCATCATCTTCCGCGACCACGGCAACCGCGAGAACCGCAAGGCCGCCCGCATGAAGTTCCTCGTGGCCGAATGGGGCATGGAGCGCTTCGAGCAGGAGCTCCGCGCGCGGCTCGACTGGACCCCCGACCCCCGCGCGGACTTTCCCGAGCCGAAGAACGGCTTCCGCGACCACATGGGCATCCACGCGCAGAAGCAGGAGGGCCTCTCCTGGATCGGCGCGGTCGTCACGAGCGGACGCCTCACCGCCGCCCAATGCTACGACGCCGCCCGCATTGCGGCGGAGTTCGGCGACGGCGGGATCCGGTGCACCAACCAGCAGAACTTCCTCTTCACCGGCATCCCGAACGACCGCGTGGAGGAGGCCGCCCGCATCCTCGAGTCGTCGGGCTTCGCCCTCCGCGGCCTGCACCCCCTGCGCCGCGCCGCCGTCACCTGCACCGGCAACCAGTTCTGCAACCTCGCCCTCACCGAGACCAAGGGCCTGATGGTCACGATCCTCGACCACCTCGAAAAGACCGTCGCCCTCGACGAGCTCGTCCGCATCAACCTCAACGGCTGCCCCAACTCTTGCGGCCAGCACCACATCGGCGACATCGGCCTCCAGGGCTGCCTCGTCAAGCAGGGCAAGGGCCAGACCGTCGAGGGCTACGACATCTCCCTCGGCGGACGCCTGGGCACCGAGGCGAAGTTCGTGCGCCCGATCTGGCGCAAGGTCCCCGCGACCGACGTCCCCACCGCCATCGAGCACCTCCTGAACAACTATTCGGAGCGCAAGGAGGCGGACGAGGCGTTCCCCGACTTCGTCGACCGCCACTCCAACGAGGAGCTCGCCGCCCTGATGCAGACCCCCTTCGCCGAGGGCGTTCCGAACGAGCTGGACAAGAACGCGAACGCCGACGGGTGAATCGTTGTTGGTTATTGGTTATTGGTTTTTAGTTCTGGACCAATAACCAACAACCTCTAACCAATAACGCATGTACACCAATTACCACCCCGTCTGCCTCGACCTGAACGGCCGCCGCGTGCTCATCGTCGGCGGGGGCGCCATCGCGCTGGAGAAGCTGGAGTCGCTCCTTCCCTTCTCCGGCGCGCGGATCGACGTCGTCTCCCCCGAGGTCAGAAAGGAGCTCCGGGAATGGAACGAGGAAGGCAAGCTGACGTGGCTCCAGAGGGACTTCGCCGTCGAGGACGTCGCGCCCTACTTCATGGTCATCGCCGCCACCGACGACCCCGAACTCAACCGCCTCGTCTACGAGACCGGAAACGCGCAGAACAAGCTGTCGAACTCCGTCGACGACCCGGTCAACTGCAACTTCATCATGGCCGCCCTGGTCCGGCGTGGCCCGATGCAGGTCGCCGTCTCCTCCGCCGGAGCCTCGCCCGCCCTCGCCCAGCGCGTCCGCAACCGCGTGAAGAGCGAGATCCTCACCGAGGAGCTGGGCATTCTCGGCGAGTTCCTCGGAGACCGCCGTCCTCTGGTGAAGTCGCGCCTTCCCGGCTACAAGATCCGCCAAGCCTTCTGGGAGGGCGTGATCGACTCGGAACTGCCGGTCCTGCTCGCCCGCGATCCCCACGCCGCGGACGCGATGTTCGAACGCCTGCTGGACGAGGCCTGCGCCAAGGCCCCCGGACGGTTCGGCTTCCGCCGGGGCAAAGCCTGGATCGTCGGCGCGGGGCCGGGCGACCCCGAACTGATCACCCTCAAGGGCGT
>CAXTOO010000125.1:0-11063 GCA_964245875.1 uncultured Fimbriimonas sp.
GGCGAACGCCCGCGCGGTTCCCCCGCCGGTGGGCGGAGATGAAGGCGATGCCACTCGTGAGATAGCCCACCGGCTGGAAGCCGGTGGAACGAGAGGCCAGAGATGCCTCCTAGAAGGAGGCACCACGTTACGGCTGCTTCGACTTCAGCACGTCGATCGCTTTCTGGAGCTGGTTGTCCGTCTTCGGGTCGCCGATGGTCACGAGGACGTCGCTCCGAAGCTCGACCTTCACGTCCGGCTCCAGCCCGCCGGAGATCATCACGCCGTCCTCGTCCACCTTGCGCCCGATGTAGCCGGAACTCGGCAGGTAGTACTTCGCGATCGTGACCTTCGCGCTGGAGTTGTCGACGAGCGGGAACACGTTCTGCACCGACGCCTTGCCGTACGAGTGGGTGCCGATCAGGGTCGCCTTGCCGTAGTCCCGCATACAGCCTGAGAAGATCTCGGCGGCGCTCGCCGAGTCGCCGTTGATGAGCACGACAACCGGGTACCGAAAGTCGTGGACTTGGCCCTGGGCGCTCCGCTGGACCTCCTCGCTGCCGTCGCGGAACCGCATCCGGACGACCATTTTGCCGTCCACGAACCGACCGATCATGTCCGCCGCCGTCGTGAGAAGACCGCCCGGGTTGTCGCGAAGGTCGATCACGAGGCCCTTGATGCCGCCGCTCTCCAGCCGGGCGATCATGCGGTCGAACTGCATGGCGGTCGGCTCGCTGAACTGGCTCACCGTCATGTAGCCGTACTTCGTGCCGTCAAGGACCTCGCCGCTTACCGTCGGCGTGGTGACCTTCGCGCGCCGGATGACGAGCGTGACCGGCGTGCGGCTGCCGCTCTGGACGACGCCCAGGCGAACCACCGTGCCCTCCGGTCCCTTGATCCGCTCCACGATCTTGCCGATCTCCACCCCAGCGATGGACTTTCCGTCCACGGAGGTGATGATGGCTCCCTTGCGCAGTCCGGCCTTGAAGGCGGGACCGTCGTCGAACACCTCGGACGCCTTCGCGCCGAGCGGATCGACGCCCAGGCGGGCGCCGACGCCGAAGAAACGGGCGCGCGTCTCGTCGTTGAACTCCTGCGCGGCGCGCGGCGGAAAGAAGATGGTGTGCGGGTCGCCGAGCGAGGCCACCATGCCCGCGATGCCCGCGTAGCGGAGATCCTGGCCCTTGATCGGCCGCTCGTACTCGGCGGCGATGCGCTTGTAGTTCTCGCGGAACACGCCCTCCGCGTTCAGGCGGGCGGGGGTCGGCTTCGCGCCCACGAGTCTCCCGAGCGCCTCGAGAGACGGTGGCCGGGAGGTCTGCACGTCCCGGAGGAAGAAGCCCGACGCGCCGCAGGCCACGAGGCCCGTGCCGAGGGTCAAGGTTCGAAGGGTCTTGTTCACGGGCGGACCTCCGCGAGAACGACCTTGGTGCCCCCGTCGGTCGAGCGGTACTCGCCCGTCACGAGCGTGTAGCCCGTTCCGTCGGGCAGGGAGACCACCTCTCGAACGGCCAGGTCGTCGCCGGTCGAACCGCCGACGAGGGTCGCAAGGCGGCGGCTGGCGAGGGCTTGGGCGAAGATCGCGGCGGGCCCACGGGTCGTCTTATCGACGCGGATCGTGATCTTCGGAGGCTTGGGATTGCCATCAGCCACGACGAACCGCATCGAGGCCTCCTTGCGACGGGTCGAGAGCGACCCGTACACGCCGTCGGGAGCGACCACCGCGAGCGTCTTGCGCATGGACTCGAAGTCGCCGTCAACGTTGTTGCGCATATCGAGGAGCAGGCTAGGATGGCCCTTGAGGGCGTTCCGGAGGCGTCCGGGCGCCTGCGCGTCGAACCGCATTGTGAGCGCCCCGCCCTGTACGCCGAACGGACTCATTACGCTCGGCCCTTTGACGATCTTCGTCGGACGAGACACGCCTCCTCGCTTCCAGACCACGGAAACCGTGCCCGTCGTGCCGAGGAACAGCTTGTCCTTCGCCTTCATGGGCATGAGCGAACGCTCCACCTTCGCCTTCAGCGCGAGCTGAAGCTTGGAGATCGCCTCGAAGGGGATCTTCTTGGCGACGAACGCGGCGCGTGCCTTGTTGAAGCGGTCGATCTCCGCGTCGTCCACGACCCAATGGTTATCGATGTACGAGACGATGTCGCCGGGCTTCACGCCCGCCTTGTCGGCGGGTCCGCCGGGAACGACCATCGTCGCGACGAGGTACGGGACGTGGCCCGCGAGCGCCGCCTGGCGCGGATCGTCGATGGGTTCCTGGGTGTCGGCGTCGGCGCGCTTCGGCGCGGTGGCCGAGCCTCGCAGGTCGAACTCCGCCCCGATCCCTTCGTAGCGGCCTTCGCGGGCGTTGAGGAAGGCGCGGAACTCGACCTCGTCCATGAAGGCGCACCGCGGGTCGCCAAGCGACAGGACCATCCCTCGCACCGCGCCCGTTGCGAGCTTCTGGTCGTTCTTGATCGGCTCGACATAGTTCTGCTTCAGCAGGTCGGTCATCGCAACGTAGAAGTCGCCGAGCGGGATCGCCGTGCCGGGATCGCGACTCGCGACGAGATCGTCGGGAATCGAGACGCGGGTCACCCGTGCGAAGGCGTCGGTGCTGCCTCGGAGCACGTACCCGCCCATGAAGAGGGAAGCGCCGAGCGCGCACGCACCGGCGAAGAGGAGGGTTGGGTTCGGCTGACCTTTCGTCATCGGTGCGCTCGGGGTCTCCCCTTTTCTACTCCATTGTGACCCCAAACCTCTCGAAACGAAGCCTCAATCTCGTCGTGCGCGAGCGGAATCGCGCGAGGCGGGTACAGTCTGGGAAATCATGCAGTCCGTTGAACTCTCGGCGAAGACGTTGGACGAGGCCCGCAAGGCGGCGGCCACGAAGCTCGGCGTTTCCGAAAGCGCGCTCACGGTGACGGTGCTGGAGGAGACCAAGGGTCTCTTCGGCAAGTCCACCGTGCGCGTCCGCGCCGAAGCCGCGCCCGCCGCCGAGGCGTCCGCGCTCTCCGCGCCGGAGGAGAAGCCCGCCGGTCGCGGACGGGGCCGCAAGCCTGCCGCCGAACCGGAAGCCGAGGTCGCCCTCGTCGCCGTGGAGCCGGAGCCGGAGCCGGTTTCCGATCCGGTGACGACCGAGGAACCCGACCGGGGCGGTCGAGGCCGGGGCCGCGGCGGCCGCGGACGGAGCGAGTCGGCACCCGCGGTCGAGACAGCTCCCGTGGAGAGCACTGAGGAGGCGCCCTCGGCCAACGCGACCGACGCTGACGGCGACAAGCTCGCGGGCTTGCTGCGCGAACTCCTCGAAAGCGCGGGCATGGAGGTCAACGTGACGCTCGGCGAGATCACCGGCCGGTACGTGAGCCTCAAGCTCGACGGCAAAGACGCCGCCTACCTCGTCGGAAAGCATGGCGAGGTCCTCAACGCCCTCCAGTACCTCGTCAACGTCGTCGCCCACCGCCGCATCGGCACCGAGGCGCGCGCCACGCTCGACGGCAACGACTACCGCAAGCGCCGCGAGGACGTCCTCACCCAGATGGCCTCCGACATCGCCGCCCAGGTGAAGGAACGGGGCGAGGAGGCCGTCCTCGACGCTCTCCCCGCGTTCGAAAGGCGCATCGTCCACAAGGCGCTCCAGGAGATCGAGGGCATCCAGACCTACAGCGAGGGCGAAGAACCCAACCGCCGCGTCGTCATCGCCCCCGCCGAATAAGGGCACAGGGATTAGGCGTTAGGAACCTAATCCCTAACGCCTATTTCCCATGACCCCTAAAACCCTCTTCGATCGAGTCTGGGACGAGCATGTCGTCGCCGACCTCCCGGGCGGCGGGACGCTCCTCTACGTCGACCGGCACCTCGTCCACGAGGTGACCTCACCCCAGGCCTTCGACGGTCTGCGAGAGGCCGGACGTCCCGTCCGCCGGCCTGATCTCACGTTCGCGACCGTCGACCACAACGTGCCGACCGATGGTCGGCCCATCGACGAGCGGAGCCTCGCCGGGCGGCAGCTCGCCGCACTCTCCCGCAACGCCGCCGAGTTCGGCGTGCCGCTGTTCCCCTACGGCGAGGCGCGTCAGGGCATCGTCCACGTCATCGGCCCACAACTCGGGATCACCCTCCCCGGCCTCACCATCGTGTGCGGCGACAGCCACACCAGCACCCACGGCGCCTTCGGCGCGCTCGCGTTCGGCATCGGCACGAGCGAGGTCGAGCACGTCCTCGCGACCCAGACCCTGCGCGCCTCCCGCAAGCCCAAAAGCCTCGGTATCCGCGTCGACGGCCACCTGCCTGAGGGCGTCACCCCTAAGGACCTCATCCTCGCGATCATCCGCAAGCTCGGCGCGAGCGGCGGCACGGGCTACGTCGCCGAGTACTACGGCCCGGCGATCTCCGCGATGGCGATGAGCGGGCGCATGACCATCTGCAACATGTCCATCGAGATGGGCGCCCGCGCCGGCATGATCGCCCCGGACGCGACGACCCTCGACTACATCGCCGACGGCGACCGCCCCTTCGCCCCGAAGGGCGAGGCTTTAGAGCAGCTCGTCGCGAAGACGCGTAGCCTGAAGACCGATGGAGAGGCCGCGTTCGAACGTCACGAGACGATCGACGTCTCCGCGCTGAGGCCGCAGGTCAGCTGGGGCACGACGCCTGCGATGACGGTCGACCTCGACGCACCGGTTCCCGAGCCACAGGACGCTTCCGAGGAACGAGCGCTCCGGTACATGGGTCTCAAGCCCGGCACCGTGATGGGCGAGGTGTCGGTGAACACGGTTTTCATCGGCTCTTGCACGAACTCGCGCATCGAAGACCTGCGCGACGCCGCGCGGGTCGTCCGTGGGCGAAGGGTCGCGTCGGGCGTCCGTGCGCTCGTCGTTCCCGGAAGCGAGGCGGTGCGGCGTCAGGCGGAGGCGGAGTCGCTCGACGAAGTGTTCAAGTCTGCGGGCTTCGAGTGGCACATGGCGGGCTGCTCGATGTGCCTCGGGATGAACGGCGATATCGTCCGGCCGGGCGAGCGGAGCGCCAGCACGTCGAACCGCCCCTACGAGGGACGCCAGGGTCCTGGCTCGCGCACCCACCTCGTCTCGCCCGCCACCGCCGCCGCGACCGCGATTGCAGGCCACTTCGCGGACCCGGCTGAGTTGTAAGTCCGGAGATGGTTCCCCTTGCAGCCACGGCGAGTGGTGCCCAATCGATGTGAAAGGCTTAGCGCGAGCGGAAGGGTGGCTCCGCGCTCCGGCGTGGAAGACCGTGTGGGAGGGGGTGCTTGCATACCGCGCAAGTTTTACGTCCCCAGCCCCTCCCCATTGCCCGATAAAGACGCTCGGTCGTTGAGGCTTTTGACCCGAGGCAACGAGGAGGGAAGCCTGATCGCCGTACAATAGATCCCATGCGCGCCCTCGCGTTTCTCGCCACCCTGACCGTCGCCGCCACCTCCCGCGCCCAGATGCCGAGCTGGGACGACGTGGTCTCGTCCGCGAAGACCGCGTGGAAGAAGACGGTAGAGGCGGGCCGACCCTACGCCGTGCGGATCGCGAGGGAGGCGCCGGAACGATTCCAGCTCGCCCAAAAGCAGGCGACGCTCCTGGTCGCGAAGGCGCAGAAGATCGTCGCAAGCGGCGACCTCCAGCACAAGCAGGCGCTCGCCGCCGAACTCTGGCGCGTTCGCGGCTCGCTCGACCTCATGGCCCTGCTCGACCCCCAGACGCTCCGCCTTTTCGGCATCGACGTTCCGAGCCTCACCAAACTGAGGGGGGACGTGAACCGGCAACTCGCGAAGCTTAGGGTGTGAGGACACGCTTGCCCGTTGCCCATTTAGGCGAAAGGACATCTGTTAGAAAGGGCGCTCTTTGTTCCGCGCGTAAGATATTGCTTTAAATCGAGCAAAATCAATGTGATGTTAGCATGTTGGAGAACTCTCCTATAGAATTTACCTGCGAACCTCGATGTGGAGGTTCTACTGAGATTGCAGATGAGAACCGCACTCCGATCAACCTCGCTTCTGGCGCTTGCCGCGCTCACGACCCACGCCCTCGCTGCCGACCGCGAGACCTTCTCGCTTCCTGACTATTCGCCCGGGTTCGCGACCACCTACTCCAACTACACCTCGTTCACCTCGGCGGGTGGCTACAATATCGGCCGCATCCGGCTGAGCGGCTCGACCACGGAGATCAACGGCACGACCAACGACTTCGTCGGCGACAGCGCCTTCCAGCTCACCGCGCCCAGCGGCGTGACCTACTCGAGAGCCGTCTCCACTGTGGGGAGCTACGCCGGAACCGTCAACTTCACGCTGGACTTCTACATCCGGTCTGTCTACGGGATCAATCCGGCCGGGTCCTGGGGCGTCGCCTTTCGCAACTCGTATGACGACACGCCCGTTGGCGGCACGCTCGACAACACGCTCTCGAACCTGAGCTTCACCTTTACCGACGAGCCGTTAGGTGCCACGCCGCCATCCTCGACGGATCTTGGCAATGTCGGCTCCACCGGATCCGACTACGCCACCCCGGACCTCTCGTTCACGACGAGCGGCACCGGGATTCAGTGGTACAAGTTCACGACCGGTGAGGTTGGTACGTCGAACTTCTTCGACATTGACACCAGTGGCGGCGCCGCCCCGGACACCGAGATCGCACTCTTCGACTCGAACGGCTTCCTCATGGGTGCGGACGACGATGACGGTCCTGCGGCCTACTCGCAACTCTCCTTCGGCCAGACGGGCACGAACCAGCTGACCGGCGCGGAAGGCACTGCGGGCAAGGATGGCGTCCTCGCTGCGGGGACCTACTATCTTGCGGTCGGACTCTTCAACTCGACCTTTGCCGATGGCTTCACCGCCAGCACGAGCGCGACCGCGGCAAACAATTTCAGCGTCAACTTCCGCACGAACGTGCAGGCGGTGCCGGAACCCGCGAGCATGGCTGTCCTTGGTCTCGGCCTCGTCGCCGTCGTGCGCCGACGTCGCCGAAGCTGAGCGGCGAGTCGTTTGTGGAACCAGGGTGCCCCCGATGCTGCGTCGGCGGCACCCTCTTCTGTCTCCGACCGGACCGAGAAGATCCCTTGGGTCGAACCGTGGCGAGGCTTGCCGCGGACTTGATATGTACGGGCACCGGAGATGCCAGTGGTCCGTCCACATCTCCTTGTCGGGTTCCTGTGGCCGCAGGATGGTTCGTGCCCGTCCCGCGAAGCGGTTGCCCGCCCTTAACGTCAGGTCCCTGCCCGTACACAGGATACGCAACTCGACGATCCTGTCGTGACTGACCACTAGGCTCTAGCAGTGCCCACGATGGCTCACGATCGCGACGGTCAGCAACCGCAAGCCCTGCCTCAGATCACGCCCGCTTCCCGCAGCTCCTTGTAGTGGCATTCCTTGAACTTCTTGCCGCTGCCGCACGGGCAGGGCTCGTTGCGGGAGATCTTCTTCCAATCGATCGTCTCCAGGTCGCGCGGCGCGAGCGCCACCGCCGTCGAGGAGTGCGTCGGAGCGCCGTCCAGCAGCTCCCGATCCTCGACCGGCACCGACTGGTCGATCTCGTCCATGTTGTACGAAAGCTCGTGCATGAACGTCGGCTGGGGCTGCGCGCGCAGGCGGAACACCGTCTTCGCCGCGTCCACGCGGATGTCGCGCAGCGTCCCCTGGAACGTGTCGTAAGTCTCCCGCTTGTACGCCACGAGCGGATCCGTCTGGCCGTAGCCGCGCAGACCGATGCCCTCGCGGATGTAGTCGATCGTCTGGAGGTGCTCCATCCAGCGGTCGTTGACCGCCTTGAGCATGGCGTACTTCTCCATCTCCGGCATTGCCTCGCCCGTCTCCTTCTTCTTCAGCTCGTAGGCCTCCAGGGCGACGTTCGTGACGTACTCCTTGAGGTCGCCGCTTGGGTCGTGCGCCTCCAGGTCGCGGATCGAGGCGTAGTCGACAAGCGGGAAAAGCTCGTTGAGGTCCTCGTACAGCACACCGTGGTCGTAGACCCGCTCGCCCTCCTCGTCGATCATCCAAGCGTCCTCGACCATCTGTCCGATGGTCTCCCGCACGTACCCCTCCAGCTCCTCGCCGACCTCGCGGCCCAGCAGGATCTCGCGCCGCAGGCCGTAGATATGCTCGCGCTGCGCGTTGAGGACGTCGTCGTACTCCAGTACGTTCTTGCGCGCCTCGAAGAAGTGGTTCTCGATTCGCTCCTGCGTCTTTTGGATCATCCGGCTGAGGAAGCCCGCGGTGACCTCCTCCATCGGCGGCCACATCTTCAGCGCGGGGTTCTCCATCATGTTCGCGTTGAAGATCTTCCAGAGGTGGTCCTCCAGCGCGACGAAGAACTTCGACTCGCCCGGATCGCCCTGGCGTCCCGCGCGGCCGCGCAGCTGGTTGTCGATGCGCCGCGACTCGTGCCGCTCCGTGCCCAGGATGTAGAGGCCGCCGAGGGCGCGGACCTCCTCCGCCTTCTCCTTGCGCTCCTGGTCGGAGAGGGGAAGCGGCGGCGCGGCCCGCTTGCCGCCGCGTCGGTGGCTGGCGAGCGTGTCGCCGTGCTGGTCGAGCTCGCCGTCGTCCTCCTTGAGGTCGCGCGACATCTTCACAAGGTCGTCCTCTATCCGCCCGCCGAGCAGGATGTCTACGCCCCGGCCCGCCATGTTCGTGGCGATGGTGACCTGGCCCTTCCGGCCCGCCTCGGCGATGATCAGCGCCTCGCGCTCGTGGTACTTCGCGTTGAGGACGTTGTGCGGAATGCCGTGCTCAAGGGCCTCCAGGAGGTGCTCCTTGTCGATCCCCTCCGTCTTCCACTCCTTCAGGCACCAGTCGGTCCACTCGTCGTCCGTCACCCGCGTCGAGAGGCCGAGGTCGGCGAACAGGGTCGCGACCGACTGCATGTTGATCTCGCCCAGCTCCGTCTCGTAGAGCCGCCGCGCCTCTTTCTGGTTCTCGCCCTTGAGGTCCTTCTTGACCTCAAGGCGATCCTTCAGCCGCTGCGAGATCACGAGCCGCTGGAGCATGTCCGGCTTAAGCCGCTCGGACACCTTCTCCGACATCTCGATGGAGCGTGTGCCCACGAGGCAGGGCTGCTGCTTCGTGTAGAGGCGCAGGAGCTCCCAGCCGATGCCGCGGAACTTCGCGTCCTCCGTCTTGAAGATCACGTCCGGCGCGTCCGTGCGCTGGGTCGGGCGGTGCGTGGGGATCGACACGACGTCGAGGCCGTAGATCTTGCGGAACTCGTCCTCCTCGGTCTTCGCCGTTCCCGTCATGCCCGCGAGCTTGTTGTACAGCCGAAAAAGGTTCTGGAACGTGATCGTCGCGACCGTCTGCGACTCGCTCTGCACCCGCACGTGCTCCTTTGCCTCCAGCGCTTGGTGCAGGCCGTCGGAGAAGCGTCGGCCGAACATCATGCGGCCCGTGTTCTCGTCCACGATCACGACCTCGCCCTTCTGGACGACGTAGTCGATGTCCTTCGTGAACAGCGCGTACGCCTTGACCGAGGCGTTGACGTGGTGAAACAGCCGCGGGTCGGCGGCGATGTTCTCAATGCCGAGAAGCTCCTCGACCATGTCCATCCCCTCCTCGGTCATGCTCGCCGAGTGGTTTTTCTTGTCCGCGACGTAGTGGATCTCCGGCTGGAGCTGCACCACGACCTTGTCGATCTGGTCGTAGACCGACACGTCTTCGACGCTCGGGCCTGAGATGATGTGCGGCGTCCGGGCCTCGTCGATGAGGATCGAGTCGACCTCGTCGATCATCGCGTAGTTCAGCTCGCGCATGGAGAGCTCCATCTCGGAGAACGCCATGTTGTCGCGCAGGTAGTCGAAGCCGAACTCGTGGTTGGTGCCGTACGTGATGTCCGCCGAGTACGCCTCGCGCCGCTCACAGGGCACCATGTGGAGGTAGCGTGGGTCGCCCAGCACGTCCGCGCCCGGCTCGTAGAGGTACGAGCCGCCGAGCTCGTCGCTCTCCTGGTTCTGGCCCTGGATGATGCCGACGCTCAGGCCCATGAAGTGGTAGATCGCGCCCATCCACACGCCGTCGCGACGCGCGAGATAGTCGTTCACCGTGACGAGGTGCGCGCCGCGCCCGGCGAGGGCGTTCAGGACGATGGGCGCGACGGCGACGAGGGTCTTGCCCTCGCCCGTCTTCATCTCGGCGATGCGCCCCTGGTGCAGCACCATGCCGCCCAGGATTTGGACATCGAACTGGCGCATCCCGGTGACGCGCCTGGAGGCCTCGCGGACGACCGCGAACACCTCGGGCATCATCTTGTCGAGATCCTCACCGCCGCGAGCCCGTTCGCGGAAGTCGAGCGACTTGGCCTTGAGGTCTTCGTCGGAGAGGTTCTGGATGCTCGATTCGAGGTCGTTGACCTGCTTGAGCAGGGGCTGGAGATTGTCGACGTCCTTCTTGGAGGTGTCGAGGAGCTTTCGGAGAAGTTGGAGCATGAATGCGTTCGGGACCGCCACCCTCTGGAGTGGCACGGGGCCGTGGCACGGCGAAGCGCCGCGCGGAGGATCGAACCTAATGAACTAGGCGACCCACGGCCCAGCCCGCGGAGGGCAAGCGGGAAGGAAAGTACCCTGGACCGCCTGGACCACCACTCTGTGGGATGGCCCCAAGGACCGTCGTTCGCCGGAACGGCGTCTTGGAAGCGCAGTCGCCGGCGCCGTCTGCTCGACCGGCGCGACGACCGTCGCGCACACTGGCGCGACGCGGACCCGGTGGTAGGCCAGGATCCCCGCGGGAAGCCGACCCTCAACCGCGAGGCGCTCGGCTTTCGCGGGGCCCAAGAGCAGGAGGATCAGAATCGGAAGAAGCGGGAACATTAGGAATGTGTACGATTATAGACGTTCCACGAGGGGCAAGAATTCCCTTGCAGTCAGTGATCCTGGGGGACGAAATCCATACGGCTTGAAGAGGACCGTCAGAGGGAAGCATGCACCCCAACCCATCGCAATCGCGCCAAACATTGTGCCCAAACTCCTTCCAAGGGTCATCCAGCGATCCGCGCGCGCAAATTCAAGGCCACGGACGAAAGCCAGTGCGCCCGCCGCCAAAAGCATGAAGCCAAGACACCCAATGATCCAAGCCGGAGCGGAAGCCGGGTTGCGCGGCGCGGCTACCC
>CAXTOO010000126.1:0-214 GCA_964245875.1 uncultured Fimbriimonas sp.
GCCTTCGGCGGAGCAGAGGACCTGGACGCCCGCCTGGAGACGTACTGTCCCACTCAGCAGGAGATCGACCGACGCATCCGCGAGGACCGCTCGGCCAACGCCAGCTACGTCGAACTCTACCTCTATCGCGCCGACGACCTCGTCCTGTCCCCGAAGTGCGTCGGGTGGACCCGGAGTCAGGTCAAGGCGGCGGCGAAGACGTACACGCGCGAGC
>CAXTOO010000126.1:224-8544 GCA_964245875.1 uncultured Fimbriimonas sp.
GGGATGGGGCGCGATCTGCCGAGAGCGGTTCCCGCGCCACCTGCGCCTGAGCGTGCACGCCCGCCCCCACGGTTCCGCCGACACCCGGATCGGCATCGCGATGATCCACGGCGAGCGACGCAGGCCCTGGCACAACGAGGCGGTGTACGTCGAGGCCGAGCGGCGGTTCGTACTGATGAACCGCCGCAAGGCAGAGGAGCTCGGGGCCGAGTGGACGAGCATCCGCCCCGGGATGGGGCACTATGTGCTCCGTGGCTACCCCGAAGCGGCGTAGCGGTTGATGGCAGGGGATGTGGGGCTCAAGATCGGCCCCACGCCGCCTCTGCCGTGCTCTGGGTGGTAGGTTGACTAATCTAGTGAAGACGCCCATACGACTCATGGAACGCCTCGACGGTGCCCTTTCGATAAGACTCGGATAGATTGGCTTAGCTCTTTCAGCAGGGCTAATAGGAGCGAAGATGGGTCTGGACGAGCCTACGGCAAGTCCATCTGGAACAAGCTCATGAACCGAACGATCAGCCGCATCGCCAGGGCTTCCGTCAGCGCGCTCAATCTCAAGCGCCATGCCGTGGTCCTTCCCCGGCCCCTCACCATCCTCCTCTCGCGCAAGCACCTGCCCTCTCTCGCCGCCCTCATCGTGATCGGGTGCGGCGGGACCACGCCCACCGGCGCGGGCGGATCGACCGGCACGTCCACCACGGGAAACACCACTGGTACCAACACCGGCAACACGACGACGGGCGGCGACACCGGAACCGCCTCGAAGGTCGCCTCTATCGAGTTGATCCAGACCGCGAGGCCCATCGTGGGCGACGAGTTCGACGTGCGGATCGTGCCCCACGCCGCGAACGGAGATGTCCTTCCCTTCACCGCTTCGGACTACCAGATCACGTTCGATAGCGCGAGCGCGAGCTCCGTGGTGAAGCCGAACGCGGACGGTTTCCATCTCCGCGCCAACGCCTCGCTCGTTCAGGTCGAACACGTCACCCACAAGGCCACGGGCGTGTCCAATGGCCTCTCCTACACCCAGTACGGTGTCTGGACCGGAACGTGGAAGTACGGGATCTCGCAGTCGGTGAGCCGACTCTCCTGCGTCCTGAAGCTGACCCAGGTCGGCGACACCCTGAGCGGCACCATCGATACGGACGACCAGCCGTACGGCGGCTCGTTCGTGGAGACGACTCAGGCGAGCGTGAGCGGATCGACCTGCTTGGTGAAAGGCTTGGCGTTCACCTCGGCCACGCCCGATACGTGCACCATCGCGTCGAGCACCGGCACTCACGGGCCTTGCGCCCACACCACCGCGAACCTGACCTACGTGCCCAGTTCGAAGCCGACGTTGACGGCGTCACTCTACCAACCGCCCACACTCGGGTTCTACTCCGGCGCTTCCTTCGTCCTTCAAAGCCGCTAGTCCTCACGAAACCAGCCAGTGAACCAAAGCGGCGATGGCGCGGGGACCAGATGTTCCCGCGCCGTCCTTCGTTCGTACCGCGCAAGAACGGGACATCTTTCGTTCACCTCGACACGGATGCGAACGTATCTCGTACGCGTAAACTGCGCATAAACTGCAAACCGAGCCTCAAACACAAGGAAACCCGCCGGACCCGGCGGGTTTGGTGCAGGCTTTGAGCCTACATCCTGTATTCAAGGTGGCTGCCGCAATAGGACTCGAACCTATGACCCGCTGATTAACAGTCAGCTGCTCTACCAACTGAGCTATGCGGCAATGTGAAGGACAAGTTACCCCAAAGCGGGCGAGGATGCAAGGGGGCGCTAGGCCACGCGGGACGCGACCGCGCGGAGCGTCAGGGCGTGGCGGGTCGCCGCGTTGTGAGACTCGGCCGTGCGGCGAGCGGCGGGGATGCCGCCGAAGGGGCGGGCGGGCGCGCTCACGCACTCGGCGATCGCCGCGAGGCCGCCGTCCTGAACCCACACGCCGCCACACCGCTCGCAGCCATCCAGGCGGGCGTCCGACGAGTAGCAGTAGGCGTACGCCACCATGAGCGAGCGGCAGCCGGGACAGCGCTTGGGCGCGGGGTTCTCGACGACCGCCAGATCGGACGGCGCGACCGCCCGCTCGACCTCGCCCAGCGCATGAGGGCCGTCGCCGACCAGCGCGGCGATCTCGCCCTCGTCGAAGTAGACGCCCGCGCAGACGGGGCAGGCGTCCAGGTCCAGGCCGTGGACCTTCCGGCGCTCTAGCGCCGCGGCGTCGTCCGGACAGAGGCGGCTCACGGCTTGAAAAGGGCGTCTCCCAGCGCCACGAACTCGCGGTGGAGTCCCGCGACCGCGAAGCCGCCGACCGCCTTGCCGTCCTCGACGATCATCAGCCGGTCGTGATCGGCGTCCACCATCACGTCCACGCGGTGGTCGTCGCGCACGAGGCGGACCACCCAGCCCGGCTGGGCCGCCTCCGCCCGCGGGTCGGCGACCGTCCGGGCATCCCGCAAGAGGATCCGCAGTCGACCCACCGTGTCCCCGTCGGGCGTCCCCGCCACGCCGCTTCCCACGCGGCCTTGCCACACCGCCCCGCCGGGCGTGCCCTTCGCGCCTTCGACCATCCGCTGGGCGCGAACCCGCTCGGGGCGGGCCAACACGGCCTCCGCCGCGCCGAACTTATCGACGACCTTCGCCGCACGCTCCTCGGGCAGGGAGGGAAGGTTCGGGCGCGGAATCAGCGGCGCAGCCACCGCGACCATGACGAGCAGCAGGGCCGCCGCGGCAAGGGTCGTGGCGGTACGCGCGGAGATCCACATCGGGCACTACTGTACCGAAAGCCTCCCGTCAAGAATGCGGAGTGTCCGTATCTTTGCGCCAAGGTCCGCAGGGCATACTCAAGCGGTGAGGATCGTCATCCCTGGCGGGAGCGGGCAGGTCGGTCGAATCCTGCGACGCGGGCTCGCCGCCGCGGGCCACGAGGTGGTCGTGCTCTCGCGCCGTCCAAAGGAGGGCGAGATCGCCTGGGACGGAAGGACCCTCGGCCCATGGTCGCGAGAGGTCGAGGGCGCGGACGCCGTGGTCAACCTCGCCGGACGGAGCGTCAACTGCCGCTACACCCCCGAGAACCGCCGCCTCATCCTCGGGTCGCGCGTGGACTCCGTGCGCATCGTGGGCGAGTCTATCGCCGCGGCCAAGCGTCCGCCGAAAGTCTGGCTCCAGGCTTCCACCGCCACGATCTACGCCCACCGCTTCGACGCGCCGAACGACGAGGCGACGGGCCTCGTCGAGGCCGCCGGACCCGACACCTGGCGGTTCAGCCTCGACGTGGCCCTCGCCTTGGAGAGTGCCTTGGCGGAAGCCGCGACGCCGCACACCCGCAAGGTCGCCCTCCGCAGCGCCATCACCATGAGCCCCGACCGGGGCGGCGCGTTCGACGTCTTCCTGGGCCTCGTGCGCCGCGGCCTCGGCGGCGCCCAAGGCGACGGCCGCCAGTTCGTCTCGTGGATCCACGACGCCGACTTCGTCGCCGCCGTCCTCTTCCTGCTCGACAGCGACCTCGAAGGGCCGGTCAACCTCGCCTCGCCCAATCCCCTGCCGAACCGCGCGTTCATGCGAGATCTGAGAGCGGCCTGGGGTGCCCCCTTCGGCCTGCCCGCGCCCTCGCCGCTGCTGGAGATCGGCGCGCTCGCGATGGGCACGGAGACCGAGCTGGTCATCAAGAGCCGCCGCGTCGTGCCCCGGCGGCTGGAGGAGGCAGGCTTCCGGTTCTCCTATCCAAGTTGGCCCGAGGCGGCGCGAGACCTCGTAGCGCGATGGCGGAACTCGCCCTAGCGCGCCGCCATCGTCATCGCCATGTGCTGGCGCACGGCCCCGCCTCCCGCCCCCGGCAGCTCCGTGCTCGTGTCCGTCGTCGTCCGGCTGCTCTTCGGCATTCCCGTCGCCACGTCGATCAGGCTCGTGCTGCGGACGTCCAACGTGATCCTCATCGGGCGGGTGCCCATGCTCATCGACATCGTTCCCTTCGCGGTCATCGAGACCGTCGCGACTCCCCCCTGCACCGCGACGAGACGGTAGACGATGGGGATCGTGCCGCTCGTCTTCATCCCGCGCGAGAGCGCCCCCATCATCTTGCCCAGATCGAGCGCCGACGTCCAAGAGTCGCCGACTTTCACCGCCTTTTTCGGGAACGCGACCCCCTGGCTTCCCTGCCCCACCGCGCTCACCATGGCGGACGGCATCCCGCCGCCCGCGGCACCCTTGGGCGTTCCGTACTGGTCGAGGGTCATCCGGGACACCACGGGCTTCGTCAGGCCGTTGTTCTTCGCCAACGGGCTGCCCGCGTCAAAGTGCGCGGGACCGGAGCGGGTCTCGACGGTGGTCGTGTCGCCCGTGCGGGAGAGGACCCGGATCGACATGGGCGAGGTCTGACCGAAGTGGGTAGCACCGGCCATGGCCTGGGTCGCCTTCGGGGCGACCATCGACATGGACATCACCATCGTGTAGGAGAAGGTCTTGCCGACGGGCGGCCGGTACCGCAGGAGGACGGTCTGGGCAGAGGCGGTCGTCGCGAGGAACGAGGCCGCGAGTACGAGGGAAGCGTGGAGGCGCACGGACCCAGCATACTCCCGGCCCCATGCCAGAATAGATCCTATGGAACCCGCGGAGCCGACCCAAGAGCGCCCGGAAGAGGCCTCCGAGAAGCCGCTCGCGAAGGGGCGCCTCCTGACCCGCGACGAGAGCGTCGAGCTCATGTACGCGCGCTTCGACAAGACCTTCGAGGCGCTGGCGAAATAGTGGAACGCCCGCTGTTCCTCACGATGGACGACGTGTTCCACCACCACGAGCAGGCGCTCCTGCGCCACGGTGGCAAGATCGGCGCGGCGGGCCTGAACCTCGTCGAGAGCGCGCTCCACGCGCCCACGAACCGATTCCTCTACGAGGGCGAGCGGTGGTCCGACCGCGAGGGGACCGCCCAGCTCGCCGCCACCTACTGGGTCCACCTCGCCCTCGCCCACGGCTTCGCGGACGGCAACAAGCGCGTGGGCTTCGCCTGCTTCCTCGACTTCCTCCACCGCAACGGCTACGCGGTCGACTTCACGGACGCCGAGGCGACCGACGTGGGCCTCGCGATCGCCGCCCGCACGATCGACCGCGAGGCGGTCGCGCGGTGCGTCGCGCCGCACCTCGTCCCGGTCTGACGCGGCGAGGGTCCCCAGACCCTCGTGGCTCCCGACCTCGACGCCGCCGCACGAAGCTCGGGAGAGCAACGCCACGTTTAGCGTAAGATGCCCCCGTGGAACGCGCACAAGACGTCGGCGACGAAGCCCTGGTCCGGAAGGTCATGCGGCGGCAGGCGAGGCTCGGCCTGCGCATCGCCGCCGTCTTCGTCCTGATCCTCGTCGGCCTCCCCCTCCTGAACCTCTACCTTCCCGAGACCATGGGCCTGCGCGTCGGCGGCTTCACGCTGACGTGGCTCCTCCTCGCCATCCTTTTCTATCCCGTGACGTGGCTGCTGTCGTGGCTTTTCGTGCGCGGCTCGGATCGCGCGGAGGACGCGCTGGTGGCGGAGATGCGCGGGACGCTCCTTTCTCCACCCCCAACCCCCTCCTCATCGCCCGACGCTGGCGGGCAGGTGACGGAAGCCTCGTTTCGTGGCGACGAGGAGGGGGCTCCGGAGTGAGCATTCCCTTTCTCTTCGTGCTCGCGATGATCGCGGCGACCCTCGTCATCGGGGCGGTCGCCACCAAGCGCGCCCGCTCCGCGAGCGACTTCTTCGTCGCCGGGCGCGGCGTGGGCGTGCTGATGAACGCCTCCGCGATCTCCGGCGAGTACCTCAGCGCGGCGAGCTTCATGGGCATCGCCGGGCTGGTGATGAAGAACGGCTACGACGCCCTCTGGTACCCCGTGGGCTACGCGGCGGGCTACCTTTTCCTGCTCCTCTTCATCGCCGGGCCGCTTCGCCGCTTCGGCGCCTACACGATCCCCGACTTCGCCGAGGGGCGCTTCGACTCGCCCTCGTTCCGCCGCATCGCGGTCGTGTTCGTCCTCTTCATCGGCTTCTTCTACACGATGCCGCAGATGAAGGGCGCGGGGGTCACGATGACCTCGATCCTCGGCTGGCCCTACTGGGCGGGCATCCTCGTCGTCGGCTCGGTCATCACCTTCAACGTTGCGTTCGGCGGCATGAAGGGCATCACGCCGGTGCAGGCGTTCCAGTATTGGGCGAAGCTGTTCGCGATCTCCGTGCCGTTCTTCGTGCTTGTCGCCGTCAAAGGTGGCGCGGGCGCCTCGCCCGCCGCCGGAGCCCCCGGAGGATCGCCCCGCCTGGATAAACCGACCGTGGTCAAAATGAAGGGCGCGGAGGCCGCACCCGCGAACGCGATGACGATGCCGTCGAACGGCACGGTCATCGTCGCCACGCCTAATGGAGCAACGATCTCAAAGGTCAGTACCGCCCGAAAGCCTGAAACCGGAGAAGATCCCGTTGCGTCGGAAACGATGATTCAGGTTGCGTCAGTGCTCAACGTCGACGTCGGCCCGTTCCCCAAAGCGACCAGCGAGGGCTTTGAAGTCGCGTCTCATCGACCTATTGTCGCCGAGCCTGTGACCGTCACTAAGAACGGCCAAGCGGTAATGAAGGACGGCAAGCCCGTCCGGACCGGCGCCAAGATCGAGTTCGCCAAACCCACCGAGGTCGAGCTCCAGCCCGGCCCGTTGCCCAACGCGCCCGCCGACGCCAAGTGGGCCAACCCCTTCGGCCCCCTCGCGAGCAAGTGGGGCCACCCGCTCCTCTACACCTACTCCCTCATCATCGCCCTCGTGTGCGGCACGGCGGGCCTGCCCCACATCCTCGTCCGCTTCTACACCAACCCCGACGGCCGCGCCGCCAAGCGCACCACCCTCTGGGTCATGGTCATGCTGGGCGTCTTCTACGCCTTCACCCCGCTCTGGGGCACGATGGGCCGCGCGCTCCTGCCCGCGCTCTACGCGAACAACACCACCGACGCCGCCGTCCTCAAGCTCCCCACGATTCTCGACGGCACCCTGAGCCAAGTGCTGGCGGGCGTCACCAGCGCGGGCGGGTTCGCCGCGTTCATGTCGACCTTCTCCGGCCTGCTCGTCAGCATGAGCGGCGCGTTCGCCCACGACGTGTACGGCAAGATCCTGAAACCCCAGGCCTCGACCGAAAGCCGCCTGCGGGCCTTCAAGTTCGCGGCGGTCGGGGTGGGCGTGGTCTCGATGCTGCTCGGCCTGCTCGTCGAGTCGTTCGACATCGCGACGATGGTGGGCTGGGCCTTCGCCATCGGCGCGGCGAGCTACTTCCCTCTCCTGCTGCTCGGGGCGTGGTGGCGCGGCCTCACCGCGAAGGGCGCGGCCACCGGGATGCTCCTCGGCGGCCTGCTCTCGCTGTTCGCCATCGTGGGCTCGATGCTCCTCGACAAGAAGGTCCTGGCCTTCGAGGTCTCGCCGCTGGTCCGCGGCCTCATGGAGCAGCCCGCCATCTGGGGCGTCCCCCTCTCCATCGCGACGATGGTCCTCGTCTCCCTCTCCGATCGCAAGGGCGTCCCCCCCGACGTGGTGACCAAGATGCTCCGCCTCCACGCCCCCGAGAAGCTGGGGCTGAGCAAGAACTATATCGAAGGCTAGGGGACAGGGGACAGGGAGTGTCTTGTCCCTTGTCCCCTTCAACTTGTCCCTCTCTTACTTGATCTCCACCTTCGTCGCCTCTCTCAATCTCTGCAGCACCAGGCCGCGCGACTCGGCGACGTACTGCGCCTTAAGGCTCGCGAGATCCGCGGCGGGCGCCTCGCTGCCTCGCGCGGTCAGCCGGAAGATCTGGATGCCGTTGGGCGTCTGGAGCGGCTTCGTGGTGCCCAGGGGCTTCAGGGCGGCGATCTGGGCGCGGATCGCTTCGGGGAACGACTCCAGCGACTTCCAGCCGAGCGCGCCCGCCTGCGCGGGCGCGGAGACCTGCGAGGGGCCGACGACCGTGGTGTTCGCCTTCACCACCGCGTCCCACGTCTTCCCCGCCGCGAGCGACGCGACCGCCGCGTCGGCCCCCTTGATCGCCTTGCCCAGCACGTCGGTCGAGGTGCCCTGCGGCGCGGGGAAGACGATCGTGTCGACCTTGACGAAGTTCGCGGGCTGGAAGTCGGCGTCCGCGATCTTGTCCAGCAGGACCGCGCTGCGCGAGGCGAGCACGAGGTGCGTGGCGTCGAGCCCCTGGCTCGCGAGGAAGTCGTCCGGCGTCTGGCCCGGCTTGAGGCGCGTCTTGACGATCTCCATCTGGGCGTCGTACTTCGCCCGCACCTCCGCGTCGGTCGCGGTGAGGCCCCGCTTCGCCGCCGCTTCTTGCACCATGCGGTGGTCGGCCAGC
>CAXTOO010000126.1:8554-10955 GCA_964245875.1 uncultured Fimbriimonas sp.
CTGCTCGACGTCTCGCGGATCACGCGCGGCGCGTTCCAGGCCCAGAGGTAGGGCATGACCTCGGCGGCGGTGAGGGGCTTGCCGTCCACCGTCGCCACGACGGCGTCCGGCGCGGGCGCGGGCTTCAGCGCGGCGGGCAGGGGCGTCGGCGCGGGCGGGATCGTTTGGGGAGCGGCGCCCTGGAGGAAGGCGAGGGCGGCGAAGGCGAGAGGAAGCACGCCTTAGTTTGACGCCGAGCAAGGGACAGGCGTTAGGGGACAAGGAGGGAAGGCCGTGTCTTGTCCCTTGTCCCCTTCAACTTGTCCCTTACCTCGGCACCGGCACCCGGTCCACGATCTCCTTCAGCACGCCGTCCGTGGTGAGCCCCTCGACCTCCGCCTCGGGCCGCAGGATCACGCGGTGGCGCAGGGCGGGAGCGGTCAGCTCCTTCACGTCGTCGGGAATCACGAACGGGCGTCCGCGCAGGGCGGCGAGCGCCTTCGAGCCGTTCAGCAGGGCGATGCCCGCGCGGGGCGACGCGCCCGCGCGCAGCTCCTCGACCTCGCGCGTGGCGCGCACCACCGCGAGGATGTAGTCCATCACCGGCGGATCGACCGTCTGGCCCGCGACCTCGGCGCGCAGGGCGTCGAGCGTTCCGAGGTCAACCACCGCGCGCACCCCCGCCTCCTCCAGCGCCTGCGGGCTGAAGCCCGCGTGGTGCCGCCGCAGCACGTCGCGCTCCTCCGTCTCACGCGGGTAGTCCACGAGGACCTTCAGGAGGAACCGGTCCTGCTGCGCCTCGGGGAGCGGGTAGGTGCCCTCGAAGTCGAGGGGATTCTGGGTCGCGAAGACGATGAACGGCGAGGGGAGGCGGTGCGGCTCGCCGTCGAGCGTGACGCGCCGCTCCTCCATCGCCTCCAGGAGGGCCGACTGGGTTTTCGGGGGCGTGCGGTTGATCTCGTCGGCGAGGAGCACGCTCGTGAAGACCGGCCCCCGGCGAAGCTCGAAGTCGAGCGACCTGGGGTTGTAGATGCGCGTCCCCAGCACGTCGCTCGGCATGAGGTCCGGGGTGAACTGGATGCGGGTGTAGTCCAGCGCGAGGGCCGCCGCGAGGGAGCGCACGAGCAGGGTCTTCGCCACCCCCGGCACGCCTTCCAGCAGGACGTGGCCGTTCGCGAGCAGGGCGACGAGGCAGGCCTCCACGACCGCGTCCTGCCCGGCGACCGCCTTCGCGACCTCGGCGCGCAGCAGGGGGGCGACTTCGGCGACGGTGGGCATCGGGGGGAGTTTAGCAGAACCTCTTTGGGAGTGCGGGAGCTTGCTCCCGCTTTTGCTCCGCGAGCTTGCTCGCGCACGGCCGGAACTCCTTAAACCACGCCGAGCTCGCGCAGAGCGTCGAGCACTTTCGGCCGGTTCCAGAGCCACTCCACGCGGATGAAGAAGCCGGGGAGCGTCGAGGAGTACACCTTCCCCTCGGCGTCGGGCAGCACCGGACAATAGATGGCCGCTTCCAGCCGGTAGAACTCGGCGCTTCGCCGCTCGGGGTCCACGATCCAGTACTCCTCGACGCCCGCCTTCTCGTACTCGTAGAACTTCTCGCCCCGGTCCCGAAGGCGCGAGTCCGGGCTGACGATCTCGATCACGAGGTCCGCGCCGCCCTCGCTGAAGGTCGGCTTGATCTTGCCGAGGTTGTCCTTCTTGAAGAACGACACGTCGGGCACACGTACCGTATCCGTATCGAGACGCTGCGCGAACTGGTCGGGCATCGCCCGACCCGCGTCCGTCTCCTCAGCGTAAGCCCCAATGACGGAGTAAAGAAAGCCGCCTTCGTAGGCGTGTTCGTCAGAGGTCGGCTCCATGACCAACAGGCTACCTTTCCACTCGAACCTGCCCTCGCCCGCCGCGAGGAGGGCGGTAAGGGGATCGACGGCAACCGCAGACATGGACGATTCTAGCACCCCCGGGCGGACGCCCCGTCCGCCTGAACCCGGAAGTGCCTTGTGGCCGTAGAACCGCCGTGGCCACCTTTGTTTCGCTGGTCTTCGCCCTTCTCGCCTTCTTCACGCTCGGCAACGCCGTCCAGAGCCTCCGCGCGCGATCACTCGCGTCCGGCTTGGTCCCGCCCGAAGAGCTCCTTCGCACCCAAGACGCCCTTCGAAGGAGCGCAGGGCTGAACGGGCTCGTCGGCCTCACCTTCGCCGCCGCGGCGGTCCTCGTCTGGTGGAGCCTCCCGTTCGCGCTCGTCCTCGGCGGCTGGCCCATCCTCGTTTTCGCCGTGATGTTCGCGACCGGCAACGTGGATGTCATCTCCAAGCTGTCGTCCGAATAGACCCGCGGACGATGCGATGGTTGACATAATCGCTTCTGGGGGTGGATGGGATGTGGCTTCACCCTTTGCGTCTTCGCGCCTTTGCGAGAGATC
>CAXTOO010000127.1:0-10939 GCA_964245875.1 uncultured Fimbriimonas sp.
CGCTTGCTTTCGCAAAGGGTTCGTTTGCATCCGGAGGACGCCGGGAGGCTCAGGCGCAATCTCCGAGCGTGAACGCAGGGCGCCGCCACGCCTTCGCGAGATGCTCGTTCGCCGTCGGGCGTTCCTCGAAGGCAAACGAGCGGAGGCCGAACGCTTTCGAGGCGGGCATTTCTGGAGCCTAGCGGGGCGTGTCGGCCGTCATTCCTTTACTGAAGATGAAAATCAACGTCGAGCAGGGCATCGTGAAGGCAGACCAGCTCATTGAAGTGCAGCATATCAATGCCGTCTGTGGGCGGAACAACAGTGGGAAATCGACGCTTTTACGGGCGATTGAGCAAGGGCAGGTTGAGGCTGCGGAGTACCTTGAGCCGAGCGCACAGGCGAAGTACTGGGCCATCGTTCGGCAAAGCATGAATTCCCAGTCTGCCGGAAACCTTGATCGCGCTTTGAAGGCGGTGACCCAGGTTCTGGCTTCGTACGCCGACAGTGGGGGGTGCATAGCTACTGGAGAAAACAGGTTGCTGGCAGACAAGATGGTTTCCGCTTAATCGCCAGACAAGCATGCTGTTGCTTTCAATACGGCCCAAGTGTTGAAGCCTCTGAAGGAGGGGCTAGCTTCTCTTCCTACCAAGAGGAAAATCGTTCCCGCTAAGCGACGTCTCGGGGATGGCGTTTCGATCACGTCCCAGGACAAGCCCAGCCTTGACGGTCGGGGCATCGTTGAGCATCTTTTCCAACTTGGAACTCACCGTACCGATCGCGCCGGGATGAAACGCTTAAAAAGTTTGGAGGACGCGTTTTATAGGGTTTCGGCGGGATGGCGGTTTGAGGTGGACTTCGCGGACGGTCGGCTTTCTGTCTTCTTCCGCCTGGAGGAGGGCGACCTCATTGCGGCGGACGATTGCGGGATGGGGCTTCAAGACGTGCTCATCATGCTTTACGCCTGTCTCATTGATGACGCAGAGTGGATTCTCATTGAGGAGCCAGAGAACCACCTTCACCCCGCTATGCAACGGGAACTGCTCCGGTTCTTCAGCACGGTCACGGAGAAGACGTTCTTCCTGGCGACTCATTCGAGTGTGATGCTCGACCAGACGTACGTCGATTCGGTACTCCAGTGCGAGTACCAGGACGGGAGTATCCACGTCTCCGACGCGACGTCAAAGTCGGCGCTCCTGGCGGACCTCGGGTATTCGGTGACAGATAATCTCACCGCCGACGTGATCTTGATGGTCGAAGGTCCCCGCGACAGGGAGGCTATAGAGGAGTTCGTCCGAAAAATGCCCTCACGCCCCGACAAGGCGATCCGCGTCTGGCTCTTGGGTGGGGACATCATGGACAAGCAGGATTTCGAGACGATCAGCCAGAACTTCGATGTGCGCGTACTCATCGATCGTGAGGAGAACAAGGGAAGCCAAATGAGGCGTGACGCGGTTGCCGCCGAGTGTGCGCGGCTAAACATTCCTTGTACGGTGCTCGAGCGGTACGCGATGGAGAACTACTACAGCCCAGAGGCTTACCTTAAGGTCTATCCGCATGAACTGTCAGTCTTGCCGACGATCGCTTTCGACACAAAGGTCGAGAAGCAGATCGGAGTGAATCCGAAACAATGCACTCGGGCTCTCGCCCGAGAAACATCGCTAGAGTATCTTGCGGGCACGGATTTATTGCGGTTCATCCAAGAGTCGTTTGAGCCAAGACCACGTCCGGGCTCTGGTGCGTAGAACGAGGGGGATGATCACGGTACTGGCGATCGACGGGATGTTCTGCGGCGAGTGCTCGGAGCGGGTTGGGAACGCCCTGAGGCGGGTGCCGGGGGTGGAGAGCGCGGACGTGGTGTGGGACGCGGGGCGGGCGACGGTGACGCACGAGGGGATCCCCGGCGCGCTCGTGGCGGCGGTCGAGGACGAGGGCTTCGCGGCGCGTGAGGCCTAGCGCCCAGGCGACGTAGAAGCGGAGGATGCGCGAGCACGACGACCTGATCCGCGCTTGGCGGGCGATGCCGCCGGGTGCGCAGGCGGTGCTCGCGACGGTGGTCGCTACGCGGGGCTCGGTGTACCGGCGTCCGGGGGCGCGGATGCTGTTGACGCCGGAGGGTTGGGCTGCGGGCTCAATCAGCGGCGGGTGCATCGAGTCGGATCTGGTGCAGACCGCGTTCTCGCGGACGGAGGACGGCCCGGTGGTGGTGACGTACGACGCGAGCGCGCCGGACGACGTGCTGCTGGGATTCGGCTTGGGGTGCAACGGCGCGGTGGACGTCCTGATGCAGCGGCTGCCGGAGGACGGCGGGCCGCTGAGGGTGATCGAGCGGGTGGTGACGGAGCGCATTGAGGCGTGGCTGGAGACTTTCGCGGATGGAAGTTGGAAGGATGGGCTCTCCCCCAACCCCCTCTCATCGCCCGACGATACGCCATCGGGGGGTGGAAGCGCCGCGCCTTGGCGACGAGAGGGGGCTCTGCTGACCGAGACGCTTTCACCGCCACTGGCGCTCGTGGTGTTCGGCGCGGGGCACGACGCGGTGCCGCTCGTGCGCGTCGCGAAGGAGGTCGGCTGGCACGTCACGGTGGTCGACGGACGCGCCGCCTACGCTCGCGCAGACCGGTTTCTCCTGGCCGACGTCGTGCGCGTCTCGCCGCCGGGCAAGGCGATCGAGCTGGAAGAGGGCGCGGCGGTCGTGCTAATGACCCACTCGTTCGCGCACGACGCGGCGATCCTCGGCTGGCTTCCCGAGGGTCTCGCGTACGTCGGCGTCCTCGGTCCCGTCCATCGCACGAAGCGGCTGCTGGACGAGATCGGCATCGACGGGAGCCGACTCCACGCGCCGATCGGCCTCGACCTGGGGGCCGACGGGCCGGACGAGATCGCGCTTGCGATCGTCGCGGAGATTCTGGCCGTGCGCAAGGGGCGCGCGGCGGGTCACCTCAAGGGGCGCATGACGCCGCTTCACCAAAAGGACTATGTGGGACGTCTCTGACAAGAACCCGACCGTGCGCACTGCGACGGCGCGCGCCCTCCTGCGGGCCGCGCCGGACACCATCGCGGCGGTGCGCGGGGGGACGGTGCCCAAGGGCGACCCGCTGCCGGTCGCGAAGGTCGCGGCGATCCTCGCCGCGAAGAACACGCCGGACATCGTCCCGTACTGCCACCCGCTTGGGCTGGAGCACATCGGCGTGGAGTTCGAGGTGCGGGACGACGGCATCCTGACGACGACGTTCGTGAAGACCTCGGGCAAGACGGGGGTGGAGATGGAGGCGCTGACCGCCGCGGCCGTCGCCGCGCTCACGCTGTACGACATGCTCAAGCAGCTCGACATGGGCATGACGATCGAGCGGGTTGAGCTTGTCGAGAAGCGCGGAGGAAAGTCGGACTATGAGCGTAGTTAGCCTTGTGGCGCGAGCCGCGCTCTCATGACCCTCATCGATCCCTTCGGCCGCACGATCGACTACCTCCGGGTGTCGGTCACGGATCGTTGCAACTTCCGGTGCGTGTACTGTATGCCGGAGAACGGCTTTCCCGCCTTGCCGAAGGACGAGTACCTTTCGGGCGAGGAGACGGTGCGCCTGATCCGGGTCGCCGCCTCGCTCGGGATGCGGAAGCTGCGCCTTACCGGCGGCGAGCCGCTTTTGAACAAAGGCCTTGCGGCGATGGCGCTTGCTGCGCATGAGGCCGGTGTGGAGGACATCTCTGTCACGACCAACGGCCATCTGCTGGGCGAGCAGGCTTCGACGCTGCGGGCGGCGGGCGTCACGCGCGTGAACGTCTCGCTGGACACATTGCGGGAAGACCGCTTTGTGGCGATCGCGCGCCGGGGTTCGCTGGCGACGGTGATGGAGGGCATCCAGGAGGCGTTGCGGGTGGGCTTCGGGCCGGTGAAGGTCAACGTCGTCGCGATGCGCGGGGTGAACGACGACGAGGCGGCGGACTTCGCCGCCTGGACCCTGCGCGAGCCCGTGAACGTCCGCTTCATCGAGCTGATGCCCCTGCGTTGGAGCCTCGACGAGGGGCCGGCGTTGCCGCTTTCGGGTGACGGCCTGCTCCGCATTCGGCAGGCTCCCGGCGACATGCTGAGCGATGCCGCGATGCGCCGCATGAGCGTCGGGGTGGACGAGATCCGCGCGCGCATCGAGGCCGCCCACGGCCCGCTGGAGCCGACGCACGTCAGGACCAACGGTCCTGCCCGCTCGTTCCGCCTGTGTGGTTCGGCGGGAAGCGTCGGCTTCATCTCCCAGATCTCGAACGACCTGTGCGCGGGTTGCAACCGTCTGCGGCTCACCCACGACGGCTTCTTGCGTCCCTGCCTCCTCAGCGACGGCGAGCTCGACCTGCGCACCTCGCTTCGCCTCGGGGCGAGCGACGACGACCTGCGCGACCTCTTTCGTCACGTCGTCGCCCGCAAGCCCGAGCGCCACTACCTGCACGAGGGCCAGAAGGTCCATGGTCGCGGCATGAGTCAGATCGGCGGCTAACTTTCTAGGCTTTGAACTCCGCCCGCAAGCGAATAGGCGCGGACCCCTTCCGTTCGCAATCTCTTCGCCAAGGTCAGGCTCCGTCGTCCCGAGGCGCAGACGAGGAGCAGCGGCTTCTCGTGAGCGGGGGTGGTCCACGCACTCATCGGCACGTTCGGCAACCCTGACGGGAGGGCCGCGGCCTCGCCGGGTTCGCGGATGTCGATGGCGGTGTAGTTTTCGTCGTCGAGTTCCCCGAGTTCGATCGTCTCGATCCCTTCCAAGGGTCTCGCGCCTACGCTACAGACGGGGCATTCGGTCCGACGCGCGAGGCGCATCGTGCGGACCTCGGTTCGGAGCAGGTCGACCACCACCAATCCACTGGGGGTGGGCAAGCCGAGGAGGAGCTTCAAGGCCTCCGTCGCCTGCATGGTCCCGAGCAGGCCCGGCGTGACGCCGAGGACGCCGACCTCGGCGCAGGTGCCCACACAGCCGTCCTCCGGCGGCGTGGGCCAGAGGCACTCCAGGCACGGTCCTTCCGGGCGCACGACCTGGAGCGTTCCCTCGAAGCGGTAGACGCTCGCCACGACGAGGGTCTTGCCGATGCCGACGCACACCCGGTTCAGGAGGAACTTCGACTCCAGCCGGTCGGTGCCGTCGAGGACCAGATCGTGGGCTTGGACGAGATCGACGGCGTTGTGAGCCGAGAGTCGTTCGACCAAGCCTTCGATCTCGACGAGCGGGTTCAGCGTCCGGAGACGCCGTGCGGCGGCGGTCGCCTTTGGCAGTCCGAGGTCGTCCATGCCGTAGAGGACCTGCCGGTGGAGGTTTGAGACCTCGACCCGGTCGGGGTCGAGGATCGTGATCCGGCCCACCCCCGCGCCCGCGAGGAACTGGAGCGCGGGGCATCCGAGTCCGCCCGCGCCTACCACCAGCACTCTCGCCTTCGACAAGAGACCCTGGTCGACCACGAGCCGCTGGCGCGCGTAGTACGCCTCGTCGGTCACCTCGGCCTTGCCGCCGGTGGTGGCGTTCACCCAGCCGCTCTCGCCGTCGGCGTAGCGCTCCTTCTTCCAAACTGGGACGCGCCGCTTGGTCTCCTCAACGATCCATTCGCAGGCCCGGAACGCCTCGGCGCGATGGGCGCCCGCCGCCTCGACGCGGATCGCGGCGTCGCCGATCGCCAGCGCGCCGACCCGGTGGACGCAAGCCGCCGCGAGGATCGGGAAGCGGCCCATCGCCTCCGCCACGATCCGCTCGCCCTCCTTCTGGGCCAGCTCGGGGTACGCCTCGTACTCCAGCCGGAGCACGGGCCGACCCTCGTTGTGGTTGCGAACCGTGCCAACGAAGGTCGCCACTGCACCGGCGGCGTCGTCGCCGTCGAGGAGGCGATCCAGGATGGGGTCGGCGGTCAGGTGGAAGCCTTTCAACCGCCGGCCACCGGGGGCACGAACACGACCTCGTCGCCCTCTTGGAGGGCGCGATCGTCCTCGACGAAGTCACCGTTTACCGCCGCACGCACCCTCTCCGGCGGAAGCCCGAGCCGCGGCTGGAGTTCGGCGTACAGGTCGGCCACGGTCGCCGCCCTGGTGGCGAGCCGCTCGCCATCGCATCCCGCCCGTTCGCGGAACAGGGCGAAGTACTTCACGTCCACGTTGGGCATCCTCTCCTCTACGGTTCGCTCCTCGCCAGAGTGGCTTTGGAAGGGACGTTTTCAGGGTTGGTTTCGGTGGTCGGAATGTGGTGGGATGCTTGCATCAGGGGATGAATCTGCTATCAATCTATGCCCTATCCAGGTTCAATGCGGGGACGAGGGTGGCGAATCGAGAAAATTTGTTCAGATTGGAGTTTTCGTTTGGGAACCCTCGGGATTGGGACGGATGGGACCCACCTTGTTCGTCTTCAGGGGCGGAAAAGTCAACCATCGGTCGTGAGGGGAGGGCCGGAGCCACTCCGGAGAGTGGCGGTCCTATTGGTTGGCGGAGCTCGTTGCTACCCCTTACCGGATGTGGCCGACGGCCGAGTAGATGGGGGTGATGATCGAGATCGTGATGCCGCCCACGAGGATGCCCATGAAGAGGATCATCACCGGCTCGATGACGGTCACGAGGCTCTTCAGGCGGGCGTCGGCGTCGGACTCCATCTTCTCCGCGCTCGCGGCGAGGAGCGCGCCGAGGCGGCCCGTGCGCTCGCCGACGACGATCATCTGCGTGACCGACGCGGGAAACTGCGGCGCGCGGCGCAGGGCGTCGGAGAGCACGCCGCCGCCGCGTACCGTCTCGGAGGCGTCCGCGAGGGCCTTCGCGATGGAGTCGACGCCCGCCACCTTTGCCCCGTGCTCCAGGGCCACGATGATCGGGACGTTGCTCGCGAGGAGCGTCGCGATGACGCGCAGCGCGCGGGCGAGACCGAGGCGGACGAGGAGGTCGCCGAGGCCCGGCGTCCGGAGCGCGACCTTCGCGAGCGCGCGCTTCCCGAAATCCTGACGCACGGTCCAGACGAGCACGGCCAGGGTGCCGACGAGCGTTCCTCCCGCGACCAGTGGTCGCTGGTGGACGAACCCACCGAGGGCGAGCATCGCCCTGGTCGTCACCGGCAGGTCGGCCTTCATGCGGGTGAAGAGTTCGCCGAACTGGGGCAGCACGAACACGACGATGACGACCAGCATGATGGCGCTCACCGAAAGCATCACGAGCGGGTACATCGCCGCGTTCGCGACCTTGCGGCGGAGGTCGGCGGAGCGTTCAAGGTAGCTCGCGGCGTTGTCAAGCGCGGCGTCGAGCCGTCCGCCCTTCTCGGCGACGTTGATGACATCGCCGACGAGCGGGGGGAAGAGGTCGCCCGCCGCGCGCATCGCGACGGAGATGGTGCCGCCCTCGACGATGCTCGCGCGGATGCCCTGGAGTGGCCGCTCGATGGCGGGCTTGGGCTTTGCGGTCGCCATCGCGTCCAACGCCTCGACGAACGGGACGCCCGCCTCGACCATCGTGGCGAGGTCGCGGAGCACCGCGCCGCGCTCGGCGTCGGTGATCTTGCCTTTGCGGGCCTTTCGGCGCCGGTCGGCCGCGCCTTTGGCCTGCTCGCCCTTGGCGGCGGCGATGGCGGTGGGGGTGACGTTCTGCTGGGCGAGGCGTCGCTCGACCTCCTCGGCGTTTCCGGCGGCCATCTCGCCGCGGGTTTTGGCGCCACGGGCGTCGAAGCCTTGGTAGGTGAAGGTCGGCATCTCGTAGTGGGTGGTGACTAGTGAGGGGTGAAGGGGGACGCGTGCGGAGTGAGAGCTATCTACGTAGGCGTGCGTCCATGTTTGGAGCTATCGCGCCGATCTAAACTACCCCCTCCCCCACGGTTCCCCCTTGCGCTCGCGGTGTGAGGCGGCGGAGATTGAGTGTCTTCCGCCGCGGCTCCAAGGGGAACCATCTCCGGAGGGATCGTTATCGGCATCACGCGTCCGCGGTGACCCGCAGGACCTCCTCGACGGTGGTCATGCCCTCGACGGCCTTGACGATGCCGTCGGCGCGGAGGGTGACGAGGCCGTTGCGCTCCGCGCCCTCGTGGATCTCGCTCGCGTGGTGGCCGTTCAGCATCATGCGGCGGACCTCGGAGTCGATCGCGAGGACCTCGTAGATCGCGGTGCGGCCTCGGAAGCCGGTCTTCGCGCAGTGCTCGCAGCCCCGACCGCGCATGAAGCCGCCGACGTCCAACAGACCGAGACGCTGGAGGATCTGCGGTTCGGGCGAGTACGGCTCCGCACACTTCGGGCAGACGACGCGCACGAGGCGCTGGGCGACGGAGCAGGTGATGGAGGAGGCTAGGAGGGAGGGCTCGACGCCGATGTCCATGAGGCGTGTGAGGGCGGCGGTGCTGTCGTTCGCGTGGAGGCTGGTGAGGACGAGGTGGCCCGTAAGCGCGGCCTCGACGGCGATTCCCGCCGTCTCGTGGTCGCGGACCTCGCCCACGAGGATCACGTCAGGATCTTGGCGCAGCACGGAGCGAAGGCCGGAAGCGAAGGTGAGGCCCGCCCGCGGATTGACGTTCGCCTGGGTGATGCCCTCGAGCTGGTACTCGACGGGGTCTTCGATGGTGATGATGTTGCGGTGGATCGCGTTGAGGTGGTTCAGGCCTGCGTAGAGGGTGGTGGTCTTGCCCGATCCAGTGGGACCGGTGACGAGCACGAGGCCCTGCGGCTCGGCGAGGCGGCCGAGGAGGCGTTGGAGGTTCTCCGGGGCCATGCCCAGCCGCCCCATGTCGATCATCGCGGTGTGCTTGTCGAGGATGCGGATGACGACGGTCTCGCCGTGGACGCTGGGGTAGGTGGAGACGCGGAAGTCGTACTCGCCCTGAGGGGCGACGAGGGTGCAACGACCGTCCTGCGGCATCCGCCGCTCGGCGATGTCCAGCCCGGCGAGGATCTTGATGCGCGAGGTGAGGCCGTGCTGGAGGTCCTTGGGCACGACCATCGTCTCCTGGAGCATGCCGTCGATGCGCAGGCGGATGCGGACCTTGCGGGTCTGCGGCTCGATGTGGATGTCGCTCGCGCGCAGGGAGATGGCGCGGGTCATGATCGCGTTCGCGAGCTTGACGATGGGCGCGCCCTCGACGACCTCCTTGAGCTCGATAACGTTGACGGGGTTGGCGTCCTCGTGGGCCTCGGCGCGGAGGTTGTCCTCGCCGCCCATGATGGCGTCGCCGACGAGCTCGCCGAGGTCGTCATAGGCGCCGAACGAGCGGAAGATCGCGTCGCGGATGTCCTCCTCGGCGCAGAGCATGGGGTCGATCTCCAGCCCCGTGCTCTCCGAGAGCTCGTCGATGGCGGTGAGGTCGAGCGGGTTCGCCATCGCGACGCTCGCGGCGACCTCGGTGCGCTCGATGGGCACCGCCAGCAGGCGCATGGCGGTCGCGTGGGGGATGATGCGGCTGCACTCCGGCTCAATCTCGACCTGCGTGAGATCGACGAAGGGCAGGCCCATCTGGATCGCCTCGCAGCGGAGGCGGTCCTTGACGGAGATGCGGTTCGTGCGGACGAGCAGGTCGCCCAGCGGCTCGGTGGTGTCCTCGCGGTGCGAGAGGACGTGGTCCAGCTCGACCTTGGTGAGGAAGCCCGACTCGACGAAGATGTCGCCGATCGGGCGGTCGAGGATCACTTCGCGGCCCCAGGGTAGACCACGGTCGGCGTGACGGTGAGAATGACCTGGCTCGAGTTGTAGGTGATCCGGCGGTGGCGGAAGAGTTCGCCGAGGAAGGGGATGCTGCCGAGCACGGGCACCTTCTCGACGAGGCTTACGTCCTCGTCGCGGATGAGGCCACCGAGGACGACGCTCTCGCCCGACCCAACGCGCACGGTGGTCTGGGCCTCGCGGGTGGAGATCTGCGGGTAGCTCGCGCCGTTCACCTGGAGGTAGCCCGTGATCGTCGAGACCTGGGGGTAGAGGCTCATGGTGACGCTGCCGTCCGTTCCGACGGTCGCGGCGACCTGGAGGTAGATGCCGACGCGCTCCTCCTTGATGTCGAAGATCGGAGCGTTGTTCTGGGTGTAGCCGGTGAGGACGGGGAAGTTGATCCGGTCGCCGATGAGCACGAACGACCGTTCGCCGTCGAGCATCGAGACGCTGGGCGAGGCGAGCGTCTTCGCGGCGTTGCGGCTCTCCAAGGCGCGGATCACGGCGGCGACGGTCACGCCGGTGCGCGAGAACTTGCCGAAGTTCATCCCGGCGGGGTTCTCGTTGATCGTGAAGCCGCCGAAGTTCCAGCTGACCCCCAGGTCTCGCAGCGCGTCGTTGGAGACGTCGTGGACGGTGACGGCGACGGTGACCTGGGCGCGGGGGGCGTCGAGGCGCTTCGCGAAGGCGAGGGCGCGCTCGACCGCCGGGCGCGGCCCCTGGAGCAGGATCGTGCGCGAGGCCTCGGTGGCGTCCTGCGCTGCGAGCGCGGTGGCCTGGCTCCCGGTGGCCTTCGAGCCGTCGAGCGAGGCGACGCTGGGGCTGGTGGCGGAGGGGCCGGCGACGATCTGGACGTCCTTGAACAGGCCGGTGAGGGAGGCGGCGAGGCCGGCGGCGCTCACGAAGCTCGTGCGGTACGACTCCATCGCAAGGTCGACGGCCGGGGGCGTTACGACGGGCGCGACTGGCGGGCGCGACTCCTTCCACTCCTGCGGGTAGGCGGCGGTCAGGCGCTCGGCGCTGCCCATCACGAAGGTGTCGCCGACCTTGAGGTAGGCGGTGCCGGTCATGGCGGCGACGTGCTTGATGATCTCCGTCAGGGGCACGTCGCTCAGGCGCAAGGTGACTTTGGCCTCGCTACTGCCGAGGAGGATGAGATTCACGCCGGTCTGGCGGCTCAGGAGGCGGAGGAGCTTCGCGGGCTCCATGTCGGCCGCGTCGACGGAGCAGTGGGTCGTCTCCGGCAAAGCCTTCGCGACGACCGTCGTTGGTGGAAGGGCGGCGGAGGGATGCCAGACCAGCGCCTTCGTGGCGAAGAGGAGGTGGAAGGGGAGGGTC
>CAXTOO010000128.1:0-5767 GCA_964245875.1 uncultured Fimbriimonas sp.
CGCCTCTTCCAGTCGTCCAGCATCCGCAGCGCCTCCAAAGGGGTGAGGGCGTTGGGGTCGACGCCGCGCAGGGCCTCCATGACGGGCGGCTCCTCGGCCTCGAACAGCGTGAGTTGGAGCGTCTTGACGGGCGCGGGGTCGGGGGCGCAGGGCTTCTCCTCCAGGTCGCTCAGGACCTCGGCGGCGCGGCGCAGCACGGCCGAAGGGACGCCGGCCATGCGCGCCACGTGGATGCCGTAGGAGCGGTCGGTGCCGCCGGGAAGGACGCGGTGGGTCCAGACGACGTTCTCGCCCAGCTCCTCCACTGCCACGCGGTAGTTCGCGACCCCCTCGATCTGGCCCTCCAGGGCGTTGAGCTGGTGGTAGTGGGTGGCGAACATCGTCTTCGCGCCGACTCGGGCGAGGTGCTCGACCATGGCCCAGGCGATGGCGAGGCCGTCGTAGGTGCTGGTGCCTCTTCCGACTTCGTCCAGGATGACCAGCGAACGCTCGGTGGCGTGGTTGAGGATGTTGGCCGACTCGACCATCTCGACCATGAAGGTGCTCTGGCCCAGGGCGAGCTCGTCCTTTGCGCCGATGCGGGCGAAGACGCGGTCGCACAGACCCATGCGGCACCGTTTGGCGGGCACGAACGAGCCGGTCTGGGCCATGAGGACGATGAGGGCTGCTTGGCGCAGGTAGGTCGACTTGCCCGCCATGTTGGGGCCGGTGAGGATGATCGTCCGAGCCTCCGGAGCCCCCTGCTCGGTTTTCCGCGGGGTGGGCTTTCCGCCCTTTGCCCCACTTGAACGCGAGGAAACTGAGGAGGGGGTTAGGGGTGGAGCCGAGGGGCTTCCCGGAGTCTCTCCCCCTAGCCCCCTCTCATCGCCCGACGCGGGGTCGCGGTCCTCGGAAGCCCCGCGCCGAGGCGACGAGAGGGGGGACCCGAGGCCGATGTCGTTCGGCACGAAGCCTTGGGGCGACGATGCCTCGACCACCGGGTGGCGGCCGGAGTCGATCTGGAGCACGTCGTCCGGAACGATCTCGGGGCGGACGTAGCCCCGGCGGGCGGCGACCTCGGCGAGCGAGGCGAGGACGTCCAATTCGGCGAGGGCGCGGGCGCTCTGGAGAAGGGCGCGGCGGTGCTCGGCGACGCGGGTGCGGAGGCGGGCGAAGAGGTCGGCTTCTAAGGCGGCCGCCTTCTCCTCCGCGCCGAGGACGCGCGACTCGTGCTCCTTCAGCTCGGCGGTGATGTACCGCTCGGCGTTGGCGGTGGTCTGCTTGCGGACGTAGCCCTCCGGCACCTTCGCGCCGTGGGCCTTGCCCACCTCCAGGTAGTAGCCGAACACGGAGTTGAAGCCGACCTTGAGGGAGTTGATCCCGGTGCGCTCGCGCTCGTCGCGCTCCAGCGAGGCGATGTAAGACTTGCCGTTGCGGGCGAGGTCGCGCAGGGCGTCGAGCTCGGGGTCGTACCCCTCGGCGACGATGCCGCCCTCGCGGGCGGTGGCCGGTGGGTCGGGGACGACCGCCTTCTCCAGGAGGCGGGCGAGGTCGGCGTGGTCGCTCATCGCCTCGCGGAGCTCCTGGATGCGGCCCTCGGCGAGCCTTCGGAGCGGCTCGCCGAGGGTCGGCAGGGCGCCGAGGGAGGCGCGGAGCGCGCCGAGGTCGCGGGGGGTGGCGAGCCCGGCGGCGCAGCGCGAGACGAGCCGTTCGAGGTCGGCGAGCCTCTTCAGGCCGTCGCGGAGGTCTCCTCTTAACAGGGCCGCGCCCTGGAGACGACCCACGGCGTCGTGGCGGGCGACGATCGTCTTGCCGTCGAGCAGCGGCTGCTCGATCCACCTTCGGAGCAGCCGCGCGCCCATCGGGGTCATGGTCTCGTCGAGCACGCCCAGGAGGGTGTGGCGGCGGCCGCCGTCGCCCATCGAGCCGGTGAGCTCCAGGGCGCGCCGGGTGGCGGGGTCGAGCCTCATGTAGCCGTCGACGGAGTAGGTCGAGAGGGTCTCGACGTGCTCCAGCGGGAGCTTGTTCTTCTCGGCGTAGGCCAGGGCCATCGCGGCGGCGACGATCGCGGTGGTCTTGTCCTCGCAGCCGAAGCCCGCGAGGTTGGCGACGCCGAGCTGGCGCATGAGGCTGCGGGCGGCGCGATCGGCGCCCGGCGGGACCACCTCGCCGGTGGCGGTGCCGAGGGAGACGCGGGCCATCTCGCCCAACTCGGCGGAGGCGGGTCCGACGAGCAGTTCGCGGGGGCGAAGGCGGGCGAGCTCCCCGAGGATGGCGTCGACCGCGCCGTCGCCGCAGACCTCGGTGACCGCGAACTCGCCCGTGCTGGGGTCAAGGGTCGCGAGTCCCGCCTTACCGTCCATCACGCAGACGGCGGCGAGGAAGCAGTTCTCCGACGCGCTGAGCATGGACTCTTCCAGGAGCGTGCCCGGCGTGAGGACGCGGGTCACGCCACGCTTGACGAGGCCCTTCGCCTGCTTCGGGTCCTCCAGCTGCTCCATGAGGGCGACGCGGTGGCCCTTCCCCACGAGGCGGGCGAGGTACCGCTCGACCGCGTGGTGGGGCACGCCGGCCATCGGGATGCGACCGTTCTCGCCATCCTCGCGTCCGGTGAGGGTGATCTCCAGGGCGGTGGCGGCGGTCTCGGCGTCCTCGCCGTAGAACTCGTAGAAGTCGCCCACGCGGATCGCCATGACGACGCCGGGGTGCTCCGCCTTGGCCGCGTAATACTGCTGGAGCATCGGCGTCCGCGGGGTCACCGCCTATTGTGGCAGGGGCCTCGAAAATATTTTCCTTTCGCAGGTTGGGCCTTTAGGCCCAACCTGCGCGAAGGATGGTTGACGCGGTTTTTTCCACCGCGGAGGGCACGGAGGGAAGGGAGGCGAGGGTCGCTCTTCTCTTCCACCGCCCGCACGCGGGAAAAAGTCAACCGCGTCCGGAGGAATCGGCGGTGCGGCGACCCTCCTTTGTCGGATTGGCGGATCCCGCCGCAACGGGCACGGGCACGCGGGCATCCCGCGGCTACGGGCCAACCCACCTCCTCTCGGGCTCTACTCGCCGCCGTAGCGCCAGTCGCCGACGGGATGCTCGATGAGGTGGCGGCGGACGTGGGCGAAGACGAGGTCGTCGAGCGTTTCGCAGCAGACGAGGGCCTCGTAGGCGACGCCCTCGGCGCGGTCGATGCTGAACTCGACCTTGGGGACGGTGCCGTGCTCGGGGCAGCGCAGGCGGGCGGCAGTCTTTCCGAAGCCCTGGTTGAGATGGCCGAGGAGGGTTTGGAGGTCGATGTCCGTGACCTGGGGCGGGATGGGGCGCGGCGCGGCAAGCACGGTTCTAGTGTGAATCAGGGTTATGCGGCCTGCCTACACGTAAGGATGCGAGGTTTCCGGGGGTTCGCGGATCTTCGGCGAGTCCTTTCGAGACCTCGCAAGGTTCGAGATGCTCCCCGCCGGCACGAAGCATCCGGCGACTGCGGGGGCGACCTCTAGCCCCTTTCATCGTCCGTCGTGAGCGATCAGAAGACGGTCGCCTCTCGGTACAGCCGCACGAAGATGGGAGAGGCCATGAGGGTCATCGTCGTGCACTGCGCGGGGGTGATGACGCCCCGCTGGAGGCCGATGTTGAGGATGAGTCCCATGAGGCCGCGGACGTTCATCAGGGCGCCGATGGCGATCGAGTCGAGCAGCCCGAGCCTCCGTGTTCAGGCCGGAGTATACGAAGGAGAACGGCAGGAAGACGCCGACGGTGACGGACTCGAGTCGAGCGCTCAGGGTCTCGACGAACGCGCCGCGCGGCATGGCCGACCGGCGTGACGTGCCCGGTCGGCGGCGCGGCGGTCACCTGCTACCTGCCGAGCGTCAGCCGGTATCAATGCTCCAAGCGGCACCCGAAGCGACAGTTCACGGTGAAGACCGGCACGGTGATGGAGGGCTCTCCCCTGCCGCTGGGAGAGCAGGGCGGCAAGCTCATGGACCGCGTCGAGGTGGACGAGACGTACATCGGCGGCAAGGCGCGGAATATGCACGCCCACGTCCGCAAAGGCGAAGGTCACGGGCCGGGGCGCGGGCGGCTCCGGCAAGCAGATCGTCATGGGGATGCTGGAGCGCGGCGGCAAGGTCGTCACGAAGCACATCGAGAACGCCGACCGGAAGACGCTCCAGGGCCACATCAAGGCGCACGTCGACAAGGGCGCGGCGGTTTCCATCGACACCCATAGGGGTTACCGCGGCCTCTCTGCCGAGTATCGGCACGGCGTGGTGGATCGTGCGGTCGCCTACGTCGAGGGACAGATCCACACGAACGGCCTGGAGAGCTACTGGAGCCTCCTGAAAAGGACCATCGGCGGAACCTACGTCTCCGTGGAACCGTTCCACCTTCACCGATACCTGGATGAGCAGTCGTTCCGCTACAATGAGCGCAAGACGACGGACGGCCAAGGCATGGGCATGGGCATGGCGGTTCAGGGGATCGCCGGTCGGCGGCTTACGTCCAAGCAGCTGACCGGCTGAGTTTCGGCCTGATGGAAAGGGTAAAAGGGGGCCGAAGGGCAGGGTTAAAGGCTATGGCCGGAAGCATCGTCAAACTGAGGTTACGAGGGAGCGACGCCGACAACGGCGACGTTCGCTTTGAGGACTTCATTGCCCAAATGCAGGCGTTTTTGGACGCCTTGGAGCAGGCCGACCGACTGGTTTCCCATCAGAAGACTCTCTACTATCGAGTCGTTGACCTGAGCCACAATAGCCCTTCTGAGGTAACCATCGAAGCGGTCCCCCTACAGGATGAACTCGACTACTCTGAGGCGGCGGTTGCAAAGCTGATCGAAGGAATAGACACCATCGGCAAGGGCGACCCGATCCCGGACGAGTTCGACTACCGCGCTCTCAAGTCCTTGCGGAAGCTGGTTGACACGCGCGGCGGCCGGATTACCGAGACGGCCATCTCCAACAACGGCAAGTACCTCAACGTGGAGAAGGACGCGCCGCGAAACATCGACGCCGTTATCGCGCAAGAGGAGTACGTTCTAGGGTCCGTCACTGGGAGCCTTGAACACATCAACACACACGGCAAGGAGAAGGTATTCACGATCTACCCCGCCATCGGGCCCAGGTCCGTTCGTTGCCTCTTCTCCGGGATTCCCATCCGAGAGGAGGCGAGGAATCGCGTGGACCAATGGGTGACCGTGTACGGGTTGCTGAAGTACCGGGGCCGAAGCGAGTTTCCCCATGAGATCGTGGTCGAGAGCATCGAAGGGCACAACCAGTCCGACGTGCCGACGCTGGAAAGCATGGGCGGCATCGCTCCCGGACTGACGGGAAGCCTAACCGCTGCCGAGTTCATAGAGGAGCTTAGAAGTGGCTGGTAGGCCCGACTACCATTACTGGGATTCGTGCGTGTTCATCACGCACTTCGCTAGGGAAACGTCCCACGATGCGGACGTATTGGCGGGCATCCGGGAAACCATCGAACGGTTCGACCGGAAGGAAATTTCTCTGGTCACTTCCGCTCTGACGGCGACGGAAATACTGGAGTTGAAGAATCCGGCCGTGTACGCTCAGTTCATGCGGCTACGCGAACACCGCAACTTCGCTACGATTGCTTGCGACCAACGGGTTGCGGATCGGGCGGGCCGGATTCGGAATCAATGCTGGGTGGACTCCGGCCAAAAGCACCCGGACGGGACTCCAAAGGGGATGACGCTCACCACGCCCGACGCCATCCACATTGCTTCGGCGTTGACCTACGGCATCGCGAACATGACCACGCTCGACGGCAAGAACCGGCTAGAGCG
>CAXTOO010000128.1:5777-10915 GCA_964245875.1 uncultured Fimbriimonas sp.
AGAGCGTGAATCCCTTGCGCCGCTGAGTATCGGAACTCTCACGTTTGAGGGCGCGACGGTCAACATCTGCCGTCCCTTCACGTCGCCCTACTACACGCCTAGCCTAGAGGACATGATCGGATTCGCGGAAGGGTTTGAAGTCAGATGAAACAGACGCCCATCATCATCGACCCGGAACTTGCCGCCAAGTACGACGGTGGAGGGCAGTTCGACGCCTTCGACAAAGCGTTCCGCAACGTCGTGAAGGCCGATCCCGCCGCTATCCCGCCTCTCCCGGATGAGGAAGGCAAGAAGCCCCGAGGACGTCCTCGAAAAGACGCCTAGCTGTGGTCGTTGTAGACGCTGAAATCGTGGTCAAGCCAGATGATGCGGAACACGTCACCATCCTTGTAGCCCACCATCGGAGCCTTGCCCCGGAAGCGAAAGGCCATAATCCGTACTTCCTCAGTCACGACGACCGAAGTCGGGATGGCCACCTTCAACGAGTCTCCACCGATGAGCTCGTACCCTAGGCCGTGTCGAGGCGCGACCCTGAGTTCGTCCCAGGTCATCTTTGCCCTCTTGAAGAGCGCCGATGCGAAAGCCGCCTTATCCTCGGTCTGCAGGTCTTCGACAGAGTAACCAGGCACCATGTGACGCAAGCAGAACTTCGGCGTCGTCTTGCCGAAATCGACCGTTTTCACAGGGTCTTTGATATCGCCTGAGCCTTTGGGCTTAGGCGGCTTAATCTTAGGCAGCGGCTTAGACCTCGATCTGGGTCAGGAAGTAATCCAGCATCGCTTCATGGGGGATCACTTGGCCCACAGGAGTGTTCTTCCAAGGCGGCTCCTCGTGGGTCATGTCACGAAGTTTCCACGCTGAGAACTGCCCATACGCCTTGTAAACGTCCATCAACAACTCCTTCGTGGATTCGTTGTACCGATGTGGGTCGAAGTCATCCGGCTTTGGGATCGTAGTAGAGCCGTACGCCTTGTACTCCTGGTAAACAACCGGCACAACCGGGCCGTGTGTCCATGCCTCAATGTCGTCTGTGAACAAAGGCCTGTTTCTAATCGCGAGGCTGAATCCCTGCCCATAGTACAGGAGTTTCTGTAGCTTCAAGTTGGACAAGGCGTCGCCCTCCTCCGGCTCAGAGAGGGCCAAGAAGAATCGTGCGATGGTCGATGCGCTCAGCGGCATAGCAGTGTCACCTAGAAACAAGCGCGGCAAGCAGGAAAAAAGTAAACCTAGTGGAAAACGTGTGGATAAGTGTCCACTGGTCAATTATGGTCCAAGACCTGTTGGAATGGATACCAAATCCCAAAATATCTCCTCAAAGGAGCATGTGATTTATCACGTGCTCTTTTCGCCAAAGCTTGCCCAGGAGCGACGGGCCAAGGCGGACGCCCACGATCGTCTCCATAACGACCTGGACCTGGCCGACAAAGCGCCCACCCGGCCATCCGACGGCGCGGCAGGCGGCCAGCACCACGAGACGCTGGACGAGGAAGCGAAGCATGGGATCGACGGCGGTCATGGCTCTGGGCGACTGTGGCGTTCGGGCAAGGCTTTGGTGCGAGAGTCCGGCGGCTTGGGTCGGGGTATCCCCGATTCCTAGCGTTGGCAGGGATCACCCCCTCCCCTCGGTTCCTTCTCGCGCCCACGCCACGCTTCAGCTCCTCGTGACCTCCAACCCGACCGACGAGACGCGGAAGTCGTAGAACCGGGCGCGGGGGGAGGGCGGGTCGTCGCGGAGGACCTCGCGGACGCGGCGCGCGGCGTTGGCATCTTTGGCGACCATGAAGAGGAAGCCGCCGCCGCCCGCGCCCAGGAGCTTCGCGCCCAGCAGGAGGTCGTCGACGCGGGCGAGGATCGCCTGCACCTCGGGCGGGTTGGTGCCGGGGTCGAGCTCCTGGTTCAGCTCCCAGCTTCGCCGGACGCCCGCGCCGAGGGCGTCGAGGTCTTCCCTGCCGATCGCCTCGGCGACGGGGTCGACGTTGTCGCGGATGGCGGCCAGCGTGGCGAGTCGGGGGCCGGAGTTGAGGAACATCCCGCGCACGATCTCGCGCAGCACGCTCTTGGCGACGCGGGTGATGCCGGTGTAGTAGAGCAGACCCACCTCGTTCGCGTAGGCGGGGCCGAGAAGCCGCTCGGGGAGCCAGCGGGCGACGGGGCTCTGGACGAGGCCGGGCGCGGTCTCCAGGAGCTTCACGCCGTGGAGGCAGCCGCCCGCCTGGTCCTGCCAGCCGCCGCCGGTGCCGAGGATCTGCTCCAGGGCGAGGGTGCGGGCCATCACGTCGCTCGGACTCCAGCCCAGCCCCGCGAACTCGCCCAAGGTCGCGAGAATGGTGGAGGCGAGGATGGAGCTGGTGCCCAGGCCGGAGCCCTTGGGGACGGCGGCGAGGAGGGAGAGCTCGATGCCCCCGCCGAACCGTTCGAGCGCCTCGCGCAGGGTGCGGGCGCCGGTGGCGGGGGAGAAGCCCGCGAGGCCGAGGGCGGCCTGGGCGAGGGAGAACTCGGAGCGTTCGCTCAGGTCCGCGTTCAGATCCCCGTAGGTCGTGAAACGACGCTCGGTGCCGAGGTCGATCGAGCGCAGGAGCACGTCGGGCCGGTCGGAGCGGCGCGCGAACACGCCGATGGGCGGCTGGCCGTTGAGCTCGACGGCGACGTTCAGGACGCGACCGCCGCTAAGGAGGCAATAGGGCGGGGTGTCGGTCCACCCTCCCGCAAGGTCGAAGCGCAGGGGCGCCCGGCCCCACACGAGGCCGTCCTCGGCGATGGCGAGGACGGGCGCGACGGGGGGCGGGAGGGAGCCGAGGATCGCGTCGCGCAGGGTGGCGAAGGCGCGGGCCTCCTCGGCCTCCCAGGCGGCGGCGCCCCGCGCCCGGAGGAGGGCCGAGCGGAACATCGGGTCCTGCATCCGCCGGACGAGTCCGTCGTCGAGCGACGGCGGAACCGGCTCGAAGGCGGGGCTTTCCTCGGCGAGGAGCTCCGCCGTGCGTTCGAGGTCGAGCGAGTAGAAGACGCTCGCGCGGGCGTTGCGCTGCATCGCCTCCAACGAGCCGGCGAGGAACGTTCGGCGCTGCGCGTAGAGCGCGTCGACGTCGGTCTGGGCGAGGAGGTCGGCGGCGGAGAGGCGGCGGGCGTCGCGCCAGCTCCTTGCGAGGCGGGGGTCCGGGTCGTCGGCGACCATCCAGGCGAAGAGGTCGGGGTCGTCGGCGACGGGAAAGAGGGGGAAGTCCTGGATGTCGGTCGAACCCCCACCCTGCCCTCCCCCAAAGGGGAGGGTTCTGGCGGCGAACCACTCGGCGACGGGGCGGCCGAGGAAGGCGGTGCTCGGGTCGTCCAACGCGCCGCGGAAGGCGTCGTCGAATCCGTAGGGGCGCGCGCAGCGGCCCCCTGCGACGGGCGCGAGGTCGAGGCACACGCCACGCCGGAGATGGATCCGCCAGTCGTTTTCGGGGACGTTCGTGACCACGTTGTCGCCCTCGAGGGTCCAAGAGGACGGGACGTGGGCGCTCTCGACCCAGAACGGACGTCCGTCCACCGGCGGTGGCGGGCCGTCGAAGCGGGCGTTCTGGGCGTGCTGGTCCCGGCGGCGATGGACGGCGGAGAGGAAGCCCAGCGGGTTGGCGGGCTCGGCTTGGCGGTGGAGGCGGGTGGTCGACTCGACGAGCTGGCGCGAGGTGCCGAAGTGGAGGAACTCGCCGGGAACGGGCACGACGGCGGCGCTGAGGCCCTCCAGGCCCGACCGTTCGGGGTTCTCGCCCAGGGCCAGTCCGAAGTCGACGTAGAGGTCCCACGGGCGCGGCTCGTCGCCGGGGTTCGTGACGCCGCAGCCCGTGAGGAGCGCGCGGACCGCCCGCGGCGAGAGGAGCCAGACGCCGACGTCGAGCAGGGCCTCGTGGGTGGCGGCGAGGGCGTGGAGCGTTTCGGGGGCGGGTTTCTGGAGGAAGCGGTCGAGCGTTCCGGGGCGGTCGTGGCGCAGGAGGAACACGCCGTGGCGGCTGGCCTCCTGGGGATCGGTGCGCATTCCGAGCATCACCACGTCGGCGTCGGGGAGCCTCTGCGGGAGGCGAGCGGGAAGGACGAGGGCGTCGCCGCTGGCGACGAGCACCCGCGAGCCTGCCCCCGCGCGGGCGTGGAGGTCGTCGAAGAGGGCGACCTGGAGATCGATCAGCGCGCCGTCGGGGCGGGCGCCGACGTTCCCGCGGGGCGCGGGCACGGGGATGAGCGCCTTGCCGACGGCGGCGTAAGCGGGGAGGCGACGGCTCTGGCCACCCGCGTGGACGACTGTTCTGGGAGCGTCGGCGAGCCAAGCGTCGAGGTCGGTCTCGCCGGAGGCGCGGAACGCCTCCAGGAGGGCGTGGGCGGTGCCGCCGCCGGAGCCGAGGGGCGCGCCGGGATCGCAGGTGGCGAGCCAATCGGGGGCGGCTCGGCCCTCGAGGCGGGCGAAGTGGGGCACCATCGCGGGCGGGAGGGTGACGATCCGCTGGGGACGGCGCATAGGGGTCTAAAGTATGGCGTGAGGCAGGAAGCAGAGCGGCTCGCGCGGCGCGAGTCCACGATAGACGACGTGGCGTCGCCGTACGGATTGGAGTCGATCCCGGAGGTGGGGCAGGAGATCGTGTGGGGGCAGGGGGAGTCGCCGCGGCGGCACGTCGAGCTGGCGGTGCTGCTCGACGGCCTCTTCTTGGGTCGTGTGGGCTCCTGGAGCGAGACGCGTTCATGCCCGAGGCGCGGGGGCGGGGCTACGCGACGGAGGCAGTGCGGGGGCTGATGTCGCTCTTGGACGTCCGTCGGTTCACCATCGAGTGCGACCCGCGGAACGTCGCGTCGTGGCGGCTCGCCCAGCGGCTGGGTTTCGTGCGCGAGTCGTTCGTGAAGCGGGCGTTCGAGGGCAAGGGCGAGTGGGTGGGGTCGGCGGTGTACGGGTTTGATCGGGTGGGATGAACCACAAACCCCTTTGAACCCCCTCCCCTACGGTTCCCCCTTTCGTCCCTCAAGGGGAACCATCTCGGAGCGGTACCCTCTAGGGATCAAAGACGCTCCCAACCCCACGGATCCCCGCGCCCGGATCGACGGCGTGATGGCGGCGAAGGCGAACCTCGCGGTCGTCTTCCGCCGGGGGCCGTCGGCCGTCACGCAGCAGCTCGTCT
>CAXTOO010000129.1:0-10902 GCA_964245875.1 uncultured Fimbriimonas sp.
GCCGAGAGGCTCGACGAGGCCGACCGTCGCCTCAAGGCCGCCGACGAGGAGCTTGCCCGCATCGCCAGCCTCGACAAGCCCAAGGCACGAGACCTCTACCTGAAGCGCATCGAGTCCGAGTTCCGCGAGGCGGGCGCGGCCAAGGCGAAGGAGGTCGAGAACGGCGCCGCCGCCGAGGCTGAGCGAAAAGCCAAGAAGGCCGTTCTCGACGTGATCGGCCGCCATGTCGCCGACTACGTCACCGAGGCCACCACCGCCACGGTCGAGCTTTCGGGCGAGGACATGAAGGGCCGCATCATCGGGCGCGAGGGCCGCAACATCCGGGCCTTCGAGAGCGTCACCGGGGTCGATCTCATCGTCGACGAGACCCCCGAGGCCGTGGTCATCTCATGCTTCGATCCGGTTCGCCGCGAGACCGCGCGCCTCACGCTGATGAACCTCATGCTCGACGGACGCATCCATCCCGGTCGCATCGAGGAGCTGCACGAGAAGGCGGGCCAGGAAGTGGAGCGCATGGTCCGCGAGGCGGGCGAGCGCGCCGCCGAGCGCGCCGACGTCGGTCCGCTCTCTCCCAAGGTTGTCGAGACCATGGGCCGCCTGCGCTTCCGCACGAGCTATGCCCAGAACGTGCTGGACCACTCGGTCGAGGTCTCGCGCCTCGCGGGCGCGCTGGCCCACGAGCTCGGCCTCAACGCCAAGATCGCCAAGCGTGCGGGCTTTCTCCACGACGTGGGCAAGGCGCTCGGTCCCGAGTGGGAAGGCCCCCACGCCCTCACCGGGATGGAGTTCCTGCGCTCGAGCGGCGAACGCGACGCCGTGCTCCATGCCGTCGGCGCGCACCATCACGACATTGACCCGTCCAGCCCCGAGGCGGTGCTCGTCATCCTCGCCGACACCCTCTCTGCCGCGCGGCCCGGCGCGCGGCGCGAAAGCCTGGAGAACCACATCAAGCGCCTCACCGCGCTGGAGGCGATCGCGAACTCCTTCCCCGGCGTCGACCGCTCGTACGCCGTCCAGGCCGGCCGCGAGGTGCGCCTTATCGTGAAGCCCGAGAAGGTCGACGATCTCGGCGCGCGCCGCCTCGCCCTCCAGGTCGCCAAGCGCATCGAGGGCGAGTTGGAGTATCCCGGCCAGATCAAGGTGACGGTGGTCCGCGAGACGCGGGCGAGCGAGGTCGCGAAGTGAAGCCCTATCCCCGCGTCCCGGCGGAGGGTGAGGTTGGCCTTTGGATCGACGCGCACCTTCCCCGCGCCTCGCTCCTTTCCATCGCCAGCGAGCTTCCGAAAAGCGTTCGCACCCTTGTAGAGCTCGCCGTGTTCCTCGCCGACCCCGACCGGATCGTCCTGTTCGGGTCGAGAGCGCGGGGTCAGGGCCGCCCGACGAGCGACTTCGACCTTTGGTTCGAGGGCATCCGGGACGAGAGGGGCTTCTCTCGGCTGGAGGACGACGCTCGAAACGAGTTCATCACCCTCTATCCCACTAATCTTGTCGACGCACGGGACGCCGGCCCGTCGCTGGCGGCGGAGGTCGCTGCCGAGGGAAAATGCCTCTATGAGCGCCCCGTCCCGTTCGGAGGAGAACTTCCGTCGCGCCCTGGCCCGGCTTGAGGAGTTTCTCGCGCCGCCTCAGGATCAGGCGGTCGTAGAGACGGCGGTCGCCAAGGCGTTCGAGCCGACCTACGAGACTGCCTGGAAGCTGGCGAAAAGGTTGGCGTCCGAGGCGGGCCACGAGGTCGACTCGGCGCGCTCATCGCTGGAGATGGCGCTCCGTCTTCAAATTCTGCCCCTGGAGGACGAGGACGCATGGCTGGACATGCCGAAGACGCGCAACCTCGCCGCCCACGTCTACCTGCCCGATGTGTCCCGCCAGGTCGTCCGGCGCGTCCGGCAACGTTTCCTTGCCGCCTTTCAAAGGTTCCGCGCGCGTTTGGACGCCCGCACGGCCCCGTAGGGTCTTTCGCCTTATCATTGCCCTCGTAACCCTCGGATTATTGCGGCGTCGTGCGCCGTTCTCCCTACGGAGGGCCTTGAAGCGCCAAACGCGGAAGTAACTTAGGAGGATGTTCGCGACGGCCCTGATCCTCAGCGCCCCCACCGCCCTCGGGGCGGGACCCCTGGCCATGCGCGACCTCACCCCCTTTGCCGCGCTCGACGCCGAGGTTCGCCGCCTTCCCCTTCCCTCGCCCCGAACCTTCGCGACCGTCGCCAAGGGACTGATCGCGCTCTCGCCCTCACCCCTGCAGAAGGCGCGCGCGGCCTACGTCTGGACCACCGCCCACGTCGCCTACTCGCTCGCCCGCCGCGGCGACGGAGCCGCCGCGCTCGCCGACCTCTCCGGCGACTGCGAAGCCCACACCGCGATCTACGCCGCCCTCTGCAAGTCGATGGGCGTCGAATGCGCGACCGTTGGCGGCCACGTCCGCTTCGGAGTGCCGCCGGCGGGCGTCCTCGCCATGGGCGCCAAGCCGCTCGGCACGGGCCAGTGGCTCGTCGTCCACGCTTGGAACGCCGTGCGCATCGATGGAAGATGGGGCCTCGTCGACACGACCCTCGGGGTGAAGCCGACGAAGGACGCCTGCGAGCCGGACGACTACTTCCTCGCCGATCCCGCCGTCCTCGCCACCGACCACGTCCCGGAGGACCCGGCGATGCGCCTCGCCGAAGCCCCCGTCGACCTCGCGCACACCCCCCTTCTCAAACCCCTCGCATGGCGGTCGGGCTTCGAAGCCGCCGACTTCGTCGCCGACGCCCGGATGGAAGGCCCTCAGCTCGTTCTCCGCCCGCGCCTCGCTTGGCGGCGTGGAATGCGGAGCGCCCTCCAGACCGGCGCGGGAAGCCTGCCCAACGGTGTGCTCGTCCAGCCCGGCGCGACCGGGACCGAAATCCGTCTCTGCCCCCCGGGCGCGGCGATCGTCTGGCTAGGCACGGGCGCCGATCTCTCGTGGCATCCACTCGTCGGCTACGCCGTCACGGGATCGACCACGCGCCGCCTTCCCGTCGTGATGAACCGCTTCTACGACACCGGCGCATCCCTCCAGGGACCGTTCGACCGCGAACTCGCCTCCGGAGCGACCACCGAGATCCGCCTGAAGGCGCCCGGCGCTTCGCAGGTCGTCGCCTTCCAGGGACAGGACGTCGCGGGCAGCTTCGTCCGCGAGGGCGACTCCTGGGTCCTGAAGACCCAGCCCAATCCTGGCGCGAACCTCGAGGTCATGGCCGCCTACGAGGACCCCGAGAAGTTCCAGGGCCTCGTCACCTACGACGTCCATTAGACTCGCCGCCGCCTACGGCACGGGCGGAGCCGGCGGCACGTCCCGCGGCAAAAGGCCTGGGAGGTTCGCCAGCGTGAACGACACGACCGCGTGGTCCACCGACGACTGCACGAGGTACTCGGGGATCGCCTCCGAGAGGTCGTCGTGCTGCGTGTGGTGCAGATAGCCGTAGTTCGAACGGCCCGTCTCGATCGTGAAGAATCCGGGCACGCCCACCGCGTTGAACGGCGCATGGTCGCTGCCGCCGCCGCGCGGCATGTGCTCCACGGTCTGAAACACCATCGGCATGTCGGGGAACGCCCGCACGACCGGCGCGAAGGCCGACTCGAAGATATCCTTCTGCGACGCGAGTCCCACGAAGCCGCCGTGGTAGTTCGTCCCGCCGTCGTCCACGAGGACCGCGCTGATCTTCGGCAGTTCCTCGGGGTGTCGCTTCACGTAGCCCGCGGATCCGAAAAGCCCCTGCTCCTCACCCGACCACAGGATGAAGCGGATGGTGCGCTTCGGCTTCGCACCGACCCGGCTCAGGATGCGAGCCGCCTCCATCGCGGTCATCGAACCCGTGCCATTGTCGCACGCCCCCTGCGAGCCGGGACCGTTCCACGAATCGAAGTGGCCCGAGACGATCACGATCTCATCCGGCTTTTCCGTGCCACGAATGTCGGCGACGACGTTGTACTGGGCTACCGGGCCAGCGATCCAGCGGTTGTCCGCCGCGATCTCAAGGATCGGCTTCTTTCCGCTGGTCAGTTCGAAGACCACGCGTTCGCAGTCCGACTTCCGCACGGTGACCTGTGGCACCCCCGGATGGCTCGCGAACGTCTTGCCCGTCCAGCGCCCGCCGGTCACCACGAGCTCGTTCCGGCTACCGCGCACGATCCCCGCGATCGGCAGCTGGTCGAGGACGGCGATTCGCGGGTCCGGTCCGAATCGGGGACGGGGCGCCGTCTGGGGGGCACCTGCGGCGGGCGGGGTCGGCGGTCCGCCTGCGGGCGGCGTTCCGGGCGCGGCGGCCAGACGACGACTTGCTCCAGGACTGCCTGCAGGAACCTCGGGGGCGGGTAACACAACCCACTTGCCTTTGAGCGTATCCTTTGCCGCCTCGATCGCCTCAGGTGTCTCCGGGCACAAGATCGCCTCCGCCTTCACGACGCCGTTGGTGCCGTTTGTCCAGCAGTCGGTCGTCATGGCCATGTCCGAGACGAACGGCGCCACCATGCGGGCGAGATTCCTCTTGCCGCGCTGGAAGCCCACCGGAGCCTCGCCCCACGCATCCAGATGGACGTTCGTCAGACCCATGCCGCGGAACTGGCCCATCGCCCAGGCCTGGGCGTGGGCCAACTCGGGCGAGGTCGTCAGGCGCGGCCCAAACTTCGTGCAAAGCTCGGTGAGCTTTCGCATCACCTGCGAGTGGTCCTTGCCCTCGCGGACCAGGGCGTCGATCGTCGCCTCCTCGGTCGGCGCGGCCATCGAGGGGTGAGCCAAGGCGATCATAGCGAGTGCGGAGGTGAGCATCGGCCCCCTCTTATTACCCCCTTTAGGGCGATGGTCTCCAGACCATCGTGCATCCCGCAAGGAAGCAGCGCCCTTCCGACGAAAAAAGCCCGGCACCTTTCGGTGCCGGGCCTCCTCGCGGACCATCCCAAGGTCGGACCTTAGAACTTGACCGTGAGCTGGGTGGTCAGAAGGCCACCGCGGTTGTAGCCCTCGTTGTCCGAGCCCACGCCGAGGAACGCCTCGTTCTTGACGTTCATGTACTGATAGCTGAAGTTCAGCTTGGCGCGCTCGCTGAGGCCGTAGCCTAAGCCGACCGTCGCGAAGCGGTACTTCGAGGTGACTCCCAGATCGTACGCGCCCGCGAGGTTGGCGAAGCGCGTCTCCTCGAACGATCCGTACAGCGACACGTTCGGGCTGAACTTGTAGTCCAAGCGAACCGCGTAATTGTTGATCGTCGTGTTGCCGTCGAAAGGCTGCGAGGAGAAGTCGCCGGTGCCGTTGAGACCCGTGTTCGACTCGCCCGAGCCCGAGAGCACGAGGGTGTTGTTGATCGTGAAGCTACCACCGTAGATGAAGCCACGGATGTTGCTCGGGTTGCGCAGGATGCCGAGGCGTCCCCAGTCGCCCGGAGCGATGTAGTTGGCTTCGACCTCGCGGAACTTGCCGTAGACGTCGAACCGGTTACCCTTGTAGCCGACCGTCGCGTCGAACGCCGAGGTCTCGTTGGAGGTGACCACGGGGTCGCCCTGAGCCTTGACGTCGTTCTGATGGTAGCTGCCGCCGATCTTGATGCGACCGAAGGTGAAGTCCGCGTTGCCGCCGTAGACCTCGAGCCGGTTCACCACGCCCGCGCTGCCCAGAACGCCGGTGGTCTCGCTGTCCGAGTCCATCCAGAGGTAGGACAGGTTGATGTTGCCGACCTTGAAGAGCGGGAACGCCGTCTCGAGTCCGAGAATCCGGTCCACGTCGTTGCTGGACGGCACCACGCCCGTGAGGTTCTGGAACTCGTCCGAACCGCCCGTGCCGAGGCCCGTGCCGGCGTTGATGACGCCGACCGCGTTGCCCGCCACCCGGTTGTTGCCGAGGACGACCTGGCTCAGGTCGATGCCGTTCAACGAGTTCCGACCGCTGGTGCGACCGCCGAAGGCGGACGCCTTCGCGCCGAAGATCTTGAAGTCGGCGTTGGCGCCGTCAACCGTGTACTTGCCGTTGTCCCACCGCTCGTTCGAGTAGTACGACGTGTTGTCGATGCGCTGGAACGACCAGGGATCGACCTTCTTCTGGAGCCGACCGATGGCCAGGCCGACGCCGCCGAGTCCGAGGACCCGCGTGTCGAACGACGCCTGGAGGTTCTGGATATAGACATCGTCGTTGACGTTGTCGTTGTAGCGCCCGAAGGGAAGGACCGACTGGCTGCCGAAGCTGTTGCCGCCGAAGTCCGTGCCGTCGGAGATCATGTTGCCGATGACCGCCGTGCCCGTGAACTTCACGCCGGTGGCGTTGGTTCCCGCGAAGGTGAACGCACCCTCATGGAGCACGCTGAGGTCCTGCTGAAGGCCCGCGCGGGCGCCGGTCGGCGTGACGCCGACGAGTCGTCCGTCCATGTCGATGCCCGCCGTGCCGCCGGTGCTGTGGCCCGCGAGAACGAGGAGGTTGACGTCGCCCGAGATGTCGATCGACGGCTTCTTGGCCTCGAGGGCGCCCACGCGACCGGAGAGATCGACGAGCTCCTTCTTCATCGCATCGACGTCGACGCCGAGGCTCTTCAGCTCCTTGTCGAACGTCTCGGCGGCGCGCTTCAGGGCGGCGATGTCGTCGCCGTAGCCGCGCATGGCGGCGAGCTGGGCCTGGAGGGCGGCGACCGCGTCCTTAAGGGCCTGGATGTCGCCGGTGGGCTGGCTCATCGCACGGATCTGAGCGTCAAGGCCATCGGTGATGTTCTTGAGGTTCGTGTAGACCGCGTGCATGGCCACGGCGAGCTCGTAGCGGCTCGCGGGGCGACCGCCGCGGTACAGGCCGTCGGGGTAGCCGACGAGCAGGCCGTCGCGCTTCATGCGGGCCAGGGCCTCGTAGGCCCAGTGGTTGGCCGGAACGTCGGGGAAGTTGTCCTGCGCGAACGCGGGGGCAACCAGACCGGCGCCCAGGACGAGGGACAGAGCAAGCTTGGTGCTGCGCTTCATCTTTGGGTGTTTCCTGTCGAATCTCTGGTGCTTCGAGCTCTTGGGACTCTCTTCACGATTCTGCAGGGAACGCGCCCAACCCCAACTATCCTTGAGTTTCCTAGGGCCATTCGCAATCCTTGCTCGTCGCTCAGGGAGCACCGGTCCATCGGCGCACCAATGGAGATTATATCGAATCCTCGGCAAAAAAGCTACGATCCGACGCGAAAAAGGACGGACAAACCCCATTCTGTGTTCCGCCCCTTTCCAGAAATTCCGTATGCGAACCTGAAAGCACTTTCCCTATGGCCCATCGTCAACCGGCGAAAACGCTTCGGCGTCTCTAGGCCAAAAGGCCCATCGGCACCCTCTAGGCCCGCCGGGTACCCTCGCACTATGCAGGGGGATCGCAAGCGCGACGCCGCCGTCGTGATCCCGGCAAAGGACGAGGCGGCGCGCATCGGCACCGTCATCAAGGCCGTCCTCGACGCCAAGCTGCCCACCGAGGTCATCGTCGTGAGCGACGGCAGCCGCGACCGCACCGCCGAGGTCGCCCGCGCCTTCCCCGGCGTCAAGGTCGTCGAACTCCAGACCAACGGCGGAAAGGCGGCCGCCATGCAGGCGGGGGTCCGCGCCACGGAGGCCACCACCATCCTCTTCGTCGACGCCGACCTCGAAGGGCTCCAGGGCACCCACGTCGACCGCATCCTTCTCCCCGTCCTCGCGGGCGACTGCGAGATGTGCGTCGGCATCTTCCGCGGCGGTCAGAAGTGGAGCGACGCCGCCATGAAGGTCTCCCCCGCCCTTTCCGGCCAACGCGCCATGCGCCGCGAGCTCTTCGAGTCCGTCGCGAACGTCGCCGAACTGGGCATGGGCATCGAGGTCGCCCTGGAGAAGGCCGCCCGCCGCCGACGCGCCCGCAAGCTCCGCGTCGTCCTCTACGGCGTCTCCAACGCCCACAAGGAGAAGAAGCTCGGCCCCATGAAGGGTCTCGCCGCCCGCACCAAGATGTACAAGGAGATCGCCGAGGCGATGGTCAACAAGCAGCACCGCCGCAAGCGCGAGCGCAAGCGACGCCAATGGTGAGGGTGGGGTTGTTGGTTAAGGATTATTGGTTCTTGGGGGCGCGGCCTTGACCAGACCAACGACTTTCCCCTACCGCGCCGTCCTCTTCGACCTCGACGGCACCCTCTACCGCGGCGCCGAGCCGATCCCCCGCGCCGTGGAGACCGTCCAGACCCTCCGCGAAAGGGGCGTCCTCGTGCGCTACGTCACGAACAACGCCACCCTGACCCAGGACGACTTCGTGCGGAAACTCCGGAAGATGGGCTTCCCCGCCGAGCCTTCCGATGTCGCCTCCTCCGCCACCGGCACCGCCGCCCGCCTCGTCGAGACCGGCCGCCGCTCCGCCTACGTCGTCGGAATGCCCGGCCTCGTCGCCACCCTGCGCGCGTCGGGCGTCGAGGTCGTGAACGCCGACCCCGAGGGCGTCGTCTCCGCGAATCCCCGCAAGGCCGAGGCGGTCGTCGTCGGCCTCTGCCGCACCCTGGGCTACGATCTCCTCTGGGGCGCGATGGAAGCGATCCAAGCCGGAGCCGAGTTCGTCGCCACCAACCCCGACGCCACCTTCCCCCTGGAAGGGGGCCGTCTCTCCCCCGGCGCGGGTTCCCTCGTCGCCGCCGTGCGCGCCTGCTCGGGCGTCGAGCCGTTCGTCGTCGGCAAGCCCAAGCCGTTCCTGGTCGAGACGATCCTGCGCGAGGCGGGCCTCCGGCCCGAGGAGGCCCTCGTCGTCGGCGACCGCCTCGACACCGACATCGCCGCCGGAAAGGCCGCCGGCTGCCCCACCTACCTCGTCCTCACCGGCGTCGAGAAATCGATCCCCGAAGGCCAAGCGGGAGGAGAGAGTGTGGAGTGTCTAGTGAGGGGTGGTGAGTAAGGAGCCTCTTCACTCCTCACTCCCCTTTAGATCCGATACACCAGCGTGATCGAACCCACGACGTGGTTCGAGAACAGCAGCGCTCCCTCGACCCCCGCGCCCAGGAGCGGGATCTTGCCGCCCACGAAGACCTTGCCCGCGAGGCCGTCGAAGTGGTCGCGGTGCTTGTCCACCCCGTACGCGTAGCCGAGGCCCGCCCCGACGTACACGATCGGCAGCTGCTTGAAGTAGTTCACCGTGAACGCCGTCCCCGCCGACTTCTTGCCGAAGTCGGCGAAAGACGCCCACGCGTCCGCGTCGAGCCGGATCGGCGACGCGGGCAGCTTGAAGTCCAGCCCGCCGGTCACGCCCGGCAGGTCGCCCTGCGAGTAGCCGAGCTTCACGCCGAACGACGGCAGGATGCTCTGCGCCGACGCGAGGGCGGGAAGCAGCGGCAGGGCGAGGAGGCCGAAGAGGGCGAGTTTGCGCATCCGCCTCTTATACCCAGGTAATGGCGAGTGACGAGTGGGGAGAGCCTTCTCCCACTCGTCACTCACCACCCATCCCCTCACGCCGCCTCGTCCCGCCGGTCCCGCGACGAAAGGTTCCGCCCCTTCGACCGGTACTTCGCCACCGTTCGCCGCGCGATGGACACCCCCTGCCGCGCCAGGGCCTCCCGGATCCGCTCGTCGCTCATCGGGCTCGCGGGGTTCTCCACCGAGAGGATCTCGTCGATCATCCGCTGCACCCGCAGGGCGGGCGTGAAGAACGTCGAGAAGGGCACCGTCTCCCCCGTCCCGATCCGCACGAACTTGTTCGCCGTCGCCCGGCTCAGGGTGCTCTCGTGAACCCCCAGCTCCGCCGCGAGCGCCGCCCGCGTCAGGGGCCGCAGGAACCGCACGTCGCCCGTCGTCACGAAGCCGCCCTGCGTCCTCAGCAGCGCCTCGCCCAGCCGCCGCAGGGTGTCCCGCCGCCCCTCAAGGGCCGCCACGAACCGCTCCGCCCGCTCCAGGTGGACCTCCACGTGCCGCCGCTCGTCGCCGTTCGCCCGCAGGTCGGCCTCCAGCCGCCGCCGGTGCCGCAGGTACTCCCGGTTCGCGTGGACCTCGTTCGGGCTCGGGCCCGAAACCTCCACGCTCCAGCCCGCCTCCGTCCGCACGAGCGCGAGGTCCGCCGGCGCGGGCCGCGTGGGCGGCAGCCCCTCGTCCCCGAAGGGGGAGGGGTCCTGCGCCCGCACCGCCGCGAAGGCCTCCTCGACCTTCGCCTCGCCCACCCCGTACCGCCGCGCCAGCCGCGCCACCCGCCGGTCCACGAGGTCGTCGAGCGACTCCGCCACGATCCGCGCCGCCAGCCGCGCGATGGCCGTGCCCTCGCGCTCCAGCATGATCCGCAGCCCCTCCCGCACCCCCCGCGCGCCCACGCCCGGCGGGTCGCACGCCTGCAGCGCCGCCACCGCGTCCGCCACCTCCTCCAGGCTCGTCCCCGTCGCCAGCGCGATCTCCTCGTCCGACTCCCGCAGGTACCCCTTGCCGTCCAGCATCCCCACGAGGAACTCGCCCAGGTGCCGCAGCCGCCGCGGCAGGCGGCCCAGGAGCGACAGCCGCACCGCATCCCGCGCGAGGCACGGCGCGACGACCGTCTCCGCGAGGTCCGGCGGCGCGTCGTCCGTCGGCCGGCACCGCTGCGACTCCCGGTCCTCCCGCTCGATCGTGACGTGCGCCACGATCGGCTCCTGCCGCTCCTCGCGTTCCAGCGCCGGGTTCTCCGCCACCTCGGCGTCGATCGCCGCGTCGAGCTCGACCGCCGCCAGCTCCATGACCTTGGCCGCGACGATCAGTCGCGGGTCGACCCTCAGGGAGGTCTCAAGCCGGTGGGCGGTGCCGAGGAACGTGGCCATGGTCGTAACGGCCTCTTTCCTTGGCGTCGCCTCTGCGGCCCCTGGTAGGTTTGCGGAAGGGGTCGCGAAAAAAATTCCCTTTCGCAGGTTGGGTCTTTAGGCCCAACCTGCGAAAGGGTGGTTGACGAGTCTTAGGATGGAACCAAAGAGACACAGAGGAGGC
>CAXTOO010000130.1:0-10692 GCA_964245875.1 uncultured Fimbriimonas sp.
GGCGGATGCTGGGGAGCGTCGCAGAGGCGATCCGGGGGACGAGCGACGCCAACGCTCGCAAGGTCGAGCGGTTCCTGGAACTCGTCAGACTGCCTGAGTGGGAAACGGCAAGGTCATCGATCCACACCAGCGATCGGCTCTCCCAGACCTTCTCCCAGGCGGTGGCAACCGAGCGCCCGTACGTTCGGGCCCTTATCGATCTCGCCTTGAACACGCTCCGGTACGTGGGCTACGGCGACCGCTTCAACCGAGACGCCCGTCTGAGCGCGAGCGATCCGGCGGCGTTCCCCGATGGCGTGACCGGTCCGGCGTACTGGGAGCAGCCCCTTGAGTCGGGCGTTCCAAAGGAATTCAAGCACGATCCTTGGCCGAGCGACGCGGAGACGATCGCGCTCCTGAAGGTCGCGCAGAGTCCGACGGTGGCGGCGTGGCTCCTGCACGACCTCGACAAGCCCTCCGACGCGGACGCGCGGGCATTGGCGCGGTTCCTCTCCAGCCCGGGCATGGACCTCCGCTGGGCGCTCGTGGAGCGGCTGAACTTTTGGAACGGCCTTCCCGCGCCGGAGGAGCCGAAGGACAACCTGGACCTGAGGACGATGCAGGTTCATCGCGAATACCCCGGCCTGGACGCCTTGGTCGCGACGTTGAAGGCGCGGCTCGGGATTTAGGGCGGCGGGATTCCGCCGCAAAGGCAATGGTGCGAGACGCCTGTCGGGCGTCTCGCACCGTGTCCGCTCAGGAGGGGAGGAGGACGGTGTCGATCACGTGGATGACGCCGTTGGAGGCCTCGACGTCGGGGGTGACGACGGTGGCGTCGTTGATCTTCACGCCGTTGCTGGCGTCGATCTTCAGGGTGCCGCCCTGGACGGTGGTGGCGGAGGTGAGCTTGGCGGCGTCGGCGGCGAGAACCTTGCCCGCGACGACATGGTACGTGAGGATGGAGGTCAGCTTCTCCTTGTCGCCGAGGAGGGACTCGACGGTTCCGGCGGGGAGCTTCGCGAAGGCGTCGTCGGTGGGCGCGAAGACGGTGAAAGGTCCGGGGCCGGAGAGGGTGTCGGCGAGGCCGGCGGCCTGGACGGCGGCGACGAGGGTGGTGAAGGAGCCTGCGGCGACGGCGGTTTCAACGATGTTGGGCATGGTGGATGTTTTCTGAAACTTCTGAACCGATCAGAGTCTCTCTTAAGGTCTACGGCGCGTTTGCGAGTTCGTCGGCAGGATGCGACGAATCTTAAAGAGTCAAGCGAAACTCCGCTTTAGAGTGCGGGCGCCTGCGACCGCTTTCCCACGCGAGCGTCGGATCCCGACACTGGACCAGGCGGGCAGAAGGTTTCGTCCCTCGCTCCTGGTCTCCCGCACCGGCGATCTCTTTCGGAACCCCGCGCCTGTGAAAGGGGCCCCCGACCGGCCTCCGGCTCTAGGCCTTGTCCGGTGAATCGTTTCCCCCCCAGCGCCTCCGGTGAGGCGCCGGGAGCATGGCCGCCCAGACCGCCGAAAGCCGGGCCGTCCGCAGGGATCCCCTCCGTGCCGACGGCAATCCGTTGGTTGACGAATCCGAGTCTCGCGGTGGACAGTGTTGAGTCCCTGCGTCTCCGCGCCCTCTCGGCGCCTTTGTGCTCCTTGGGAAAACTCGTCAACCACCCTCCGCGCAGGTTGGGCCTAAAGGCCCAACCTGCGAAATGGAAATTTTTCGCGGACTCACACGAGGTCGGCGTTGAAGTGCAGCCCCACGTTGGGGTCCCGCGCGAGCGCGCCGTCCACGACGTGCCGCGCCGCGACCGTGAGGTTGTGCGCCTCCAGCGTGTAGGCAGAGAACGGCGCGACGGGCAGCGCGTCCAGCTCGGCGAGGATCGAGCCGACCGTCTCGCGCTGCTCCCGAAGGCCCGCGAACGTCCGCACGATGCCGACGTTCTGCGTCATCGTGCGCTGGAGCTTTCGTCGCAGGCGAACCGCCTCCGCCTCCGGCACCGAGCGCGCGACGCGAGCCACCTCGTAGGCCGCGCTCACGCCTGCCTCGCTCGCCGCCGCCGACGACTCGGCGAACACGATCGCCTCCAAAAGGCTGTTCGAGGCCAAACGGTTCGCGCCGTGGACGCCGGTCGAGGCCACCTCGCCCGCCGCGAAGAGTCCGGGTACGCTCGTCCGTCCGTCGAGATCCGTGACGACGCCGCCACACGAGTAGTGCTGGGCGGGCACGATAGGGATCCAATCCCTCTCCATCGCGATGTCGATCGCGCGGAGCTTGTCCCAGATCGTCGGGAACTCGTGCTGCAGACGCGCGGGCGGCAGATGGGTCGCGTCGAGGTAGACGCACCACGTCTCGTGCTTCTTCAGCTCCGCCTCGATGGCGCGGGCGACCACGTCGCGCGGCGCGAGCTCCAGGCGCTCGTCGTAGTCGTACATGAAGCGTCGCCCGAGGTGGTTGCGCAGGGTGCCGCCCGCGCCGCGCACCGCCTCGGTGATGAGGAACGACCTCATCTGCGGGTGGTACAGCGTCGTCGGGTGGAACTGCATGAACTCCATGTTCGCGATCCGCGCGCCCACGTCGTCCGCGAGGGCGATGCCGTCGGCGGTCGCGACCGGAGGGTTGGTCGTGTGCTGGTACATCTTGCCGCAGCCGCCCGTGGCGAGCATCGTGCTGCCCGCGAGGAAGTGGCGCTCGCCCAGACTCTCGATCTGGGCGGCGGCCCCGACGCAACGCTCGTCGTCCATCAGGAGCGAGGTCGCGAAAGCATGGGGGAAAACCGTGATGTTGGGATCGCCCCGCACCGCCTCCGAGACCGCGCGCTCGATCTCCCACCCCGTGCGGTCCTGGTAGTGGACGATGCGGTTCATCCCGTGGCCACCCTCCCGCCCGAGCGAGAGGTCGCCGCCCTCCGCGTCGAACCGGGCGCCCAGACCGACAAGCCAGTCGATCGCCCTTGGGGCGTTCCGGACGAGATGCCGCACGGCCCGCTCGTCGCACAGACCCGCTCCGGCGACAAGGGTGTCCCGCTCGTGAAGCTCCCACGAGTCGGCCTCGCCCACCGCCGCCGCGATGCCCCCCTGGGCCCAGGTCGTGTTGCTCTCGGTGATCTCGCCCTTGGTCAACACCGCCACGGAACCCCGCGCCGCCGCGTGCAGCGCGTAGGTCAGGCCGGCGAGGCCGCTGCCGAGCACCAAGAAGTCGAAACGCTGGGCATTCGTCGTCACTTACCTTCTCTTACGAGCTTGACGGCGACATCCTTCTCGATCCTCGGCAGCACGATCCGCACCGTGCCCTCGATGCCGACCCTCGTCCGTAGGGTCGAGAGCGGCTTGCCCGCCCAGGTGTCCCAGACTTCGGTCCGCCAAGTGCCGGACCGTAACCCCCGAAGCCGCATGACGCTCGGTGGCGCGGGCGGGATCGCGCGTCTCTGCTCCGCGACCGCGCGCCACGTCCGACCCGCGAGCCGGACCCACGCCATGGCCGTGGCGTCCCCGACCACCGCCCAGGCGTTCAGGGACGTCCGTCGCGGCACGACGCCCAGGAGGCGGTACTCGACCTTGACCCAATCGGTCCCGGTGTTCTCGATCCTCAGGGTGTGAACTCCCTTCGCGAGAACGATCGGGTAGGTCCCGGCGTGGTTCCGGAGTTCGTCGCTCTTCTCGGTTCCATCGGGGACTGGAAAGTCGCGCGAGAGCGCGGGGGCGCCATCCAGGCCAATCCGAAGGTTCGCGCCGCCGCTTCCGGAAACGGTCGAAACGTCGATCTCGAAGCGCGTGGTCCGGTCGACCCGCACCCTCAACACAAGGGGATTGTGAAGCTCGGGGTGGAGCGCCGCGCCGTGCAGAATGCTCGGCGGCATCGGTCCGAGCAGTCGGCCGTCCGAGACGATGGTCGCCAACGGACCGCGGCTCGTCCCACCCTCCAACACGAGGTCGCCGCGTGGCGGAAGGGCTTTCGGATCGATGGACGAGAGCGCCACGTCGGTTTGCCGGAACCGCTCGCTGCGCCAGTCGATCCCTGCCAGGAAGCGGGACGGCGCGTCGTACAGACCAAATCCTTCTGCGTGACGCTCCAGCCCCCACGGCATGGCGGCTCCGCTCGCGGCCGTCGCGATCGAGACCCAGGTGGCGTCGTGCGCCGCCAAACCCTCAGGGTCCACGTCGGTCGGCTCCGACACCCTTCCGAACAGGTGGGGCTTGCCCCATCCCGACTTTCGCGACTGCTGGGCCGCGACGATCCCGGCCGGGTCCGACGCGTCCTCCGTGTGGCTCTGCACGAGGTCGAGCTCGGGAATGAGGTCGATCGACCGGATGCCCGCGGTCGCGGCGAGGCTCGTGCTCCTCAGGTGGCGATAGGCGTCGATCCCATCGAGGTAGCGGGCCATCCTCTGGTGCCAATCGCGCACCGTGGCGATGTCGAACTCGGAAACGCGATCCGCCTCGTTCCAGAACTCCCAGCCGAACACGTGGCTGTCGGCGCCGTACCGCGCCACGAGGTAGCGTAGGCGGTTTCGGTAGAGACGGTCCATCGTCTCGTTGCTCCAGAAGTCGCGCCAGATCCGGAGCGGACCGCCGTGGTCCGAGTTCTGGGGCGTCTCGGCCCACCACGCGCCGGGTCCGTCCTGCCGCAGTTCAGCGGCGTCGTCGAGGCAGAGCATCGCGTAGATCCCCTTCTGGCGCGCGGTCTCCAGGACCCGGTCCAAACGCCATGCGTTCGCCAGATCGAACTGTCCGACGCCCCTGCCGTCTTCGGGCCGACCGGGAAGCTCCTGCGCGAGCGCACTCCAGCTTGGTCCGAGGCTCAGGCGCACGTAGTTAGCCCCGTGGCGACCCAGGTCACCCAGCCATCCTTCGTAGTCGGGGCGGCCGCGCGATCCTGCGGACGGCAGGTTCGCGCCCAATGGCCAGTAGCTCTGACCGTTGTCGAAGGCGAAGAAGCGGCGGTCGTCTTGGCCGACCCTCACGAAGCCGGGGTCAGTCGAGGCGACGCACCGGAACGCCACGTTCTGGACCTTCTCGCCGCTCGCGTCCGCGAAGGTTATTCGAACGCGAACCTCGCCTTCCGCCCGAGGCGAGACCCGAAGGTGCCAAAGGACGGGACCGTCCGGCTCGAGAAGCTCGTCGCCGCTCTCCAGGTCCCGGCGGAATGCGCGACTCAAGAAGCCTGGAACGGAGTAGGTCCGACCGTCGGCCTCCGTGACCTTCGCATCCAGCCGAACCTGGGTCGGATCGAAAGGATCGTCGTAGCTTCCGGTCGCGTCGATGGGAAGGTCCAGCACTCCGTAGCGAGGGACGCTAGGAGGGACGCTCGGGACTTCGAGCCGCAAGGCCTCCCGCATGGAGTAGGGCGTTCGGAACGTCCCCTGCGCGGCGCCGGGCAGGGCAAGTGCGGAAAGCATCGGTCTCTCTATGATGCCCGAATCAGAGGTTCACGTTCAGGAGCTGGAGTCCAGGCCGGTGGGAGCGGCTCGACCAGGACACGCCGACCTCGCGCCAGCCGATCCGGTAGCTCAAGACGGTGAAGAACTCGGTGAGACTTCCGAAGGCGGAGTCGTTGACGAAATGGGTGTAGCTCACGCGCCAAAGGCCGCTGAGCCGGTAGGAGGCCTCGCCCGAAAAGTTGAGTCGCTCGACGCCGATCCCCTTGTTCACGGAGGCTCGGAACGTGGTGTTTCCGAGATTGTAGTTGCCGATTAGGCTGAGACTATGGCGTCCCGTCACCAGCTCGCTCAGTCCGTCTTGGATGTAGTTGTAGGTGACGAAGGCGCTGGCGCTGTTGCTGAGTTTCCGCGTGTAGCTCAGGGAGCCGTTCAGGGCGAGTCCATTGCCGATGACCCTCGGTCCGTAGAGCTGGGTCGCTCCGAATGAGCCGTTGACGCTGCTCGCCTTGTCCAGGTTGATCGAATCCGAGAACATCCGGGCAGTGAGTCCCGTTCCCTGCTCTCGGATCGTGCGCGTTCCGTCGAGCTTGCCAGCGATGATGTTGGGCACGGTCGCTTGCGAATTGTTGGCGGTGAGGCCGTACGAAAGACGGAGCGGAGTCTGGTGGATGCGCGCGGGGTTGCGCTCGAGCGACAGCGAGTAGTTCTGCATATCGCTGAACCCCGTTCGCACCCGGTCCAGCGAGTGATTCTGCGAGCCGTTCAGCGCAAGCTGGTAGTTTGCGGCGAGGCTATAGGCGAGGCTCCCCGATCCGAACAGGCTGTTGCCGCCCGGAGAGTCGCCCTGGAGCGACAGCGTGGTCTTGTTGTTCACCCGCCAGAACTGTCGCGCCGAAGCGTCCCAGTCCGACCGTCCCATGCCCGCCAGCGTGAAGCCGCCGGTCATGTCGTCGCCCTTCGACCAAGCGAGTTCGTAATCGAGGAAGGCGCCCCGGCTGGCGGTCAGACCCTGCCCATAGCGTTGTCCGGTGCGAAGTCGGACCAAGCTCGTGAGGCCCGGCTTCAAGGTGAGATAGTGCGGATAGTTCAGCGCGATCTGGTTGTCGTTGACGCTGAGAATGTCGTCCGTCACGAGCGGACTCCCGCTACCGCCGTTCAGGTTCACCACGAAAAGCGGCATCCGCATGACCTTCACGTTGTTGACGTAGACCTCCGCGCGGTGGAACTGCACCTCGCGACGGGCGTAGACGACCATACTCCGTGCCGCCACCGTGCTCGGCGCGTTCGAGAGATCCTGCATCTCGAACGCGTCTTCCGGCGTGGGCGTCGTCAGCGCCTGGTCCTTGTCCCGCCCGAGTTCGACCAAACCGTAGCGAAGCCTCGACTGCGCGACGCTCGCCTCACCGGTCGGTGAGGACTCGGTGAACGCGACGCCGCCTGGGTAGGCGGTCATGGAATCCGGACGGGTCGTCGAGAAGTTGGTCAGCCCGTAGCCCGTGCGCTTGACGAGATCGATCGAGAACGAGTCGAAAGACGCCGTGCGGCGACCCCGGCGGACGACGGCCTTCTTGGCCTTGAGGGTAAAGGTCATGAGATCGAGCTGGAGAACGTCGGCGTGGATCTCAAGATCGCGGTAACGGACGGTCACCCCCTTGTCCGGCGCGGTCCCCTCGATGACGTGGGTGTCGCCCGAGAAGACCAGCGATCCGGTCGAGCTCGCCTCGATCGTCTCCCGGGCGATCGAAAGCTCCTCCCGGGACTTCACGAACTCGACGTCGCACGTGCTGCCCGAGGCGTCGCCCACGGAGACGGTCGCCTTGATGTGCGCGGTTCCCGGAACGCCGCCCGCGACGAGGGTCGCCCTCGCCCAACCCCCGGTCGTTCCGACGACGCTCTCGCGAAAGCTTCCGAGATTCGTCTCAAAAACGACCTGGGTGCCGTCCGGAACGGCGCGCCCGTCGGAGAACACCTGTGCGCTGACGACGACCTGGCTGCGCCCGTCCGCGACCTCCGTGGCGGGAAAGGGAGAGAGGCGGATCGAGTACGTCGCGGCGGCAAGCGCCGTCGCGGCCAAGAGCGAGGCGACCAGGGCAGCTCGAAGCGATCGCATGATGGAGGATAGGAAGGCGGGGAGGATTTCCCCGCCGGGACGTTGCCGCTTTAGCGGCGAATGGTGACCGGCATGGCTCGGGTGGCGACGTCTCCGCCCTCACCCATCACTTCGAAGACCACCGTGTAGTTGCCCGTCGATAGAGCCTTGCTAGTCGCATCGGTGTAGGGCCACACCAGCGAGTTCTGGCCGACCCCGACGCTCAGGCCCGCAGCGATGTCGCCCAAGGCCGTCCCTCCCCGGAAGAGTCGGATCGTCGCCGTGCCCTTTGCCGTGATGCCGAAGGTCAGCTTCGCCGCCAGCCCCTTGCCAACGCGAATGGTGGAGTAGGTCGCCGAGGTGATCCTCTGGGGGTCAGGCGTGTTCGGGTTGACCGTTACCGCGAACGAATGGACCGAAGCCGCCTTCGCGGTGAACGTATAGCCCGCCTTGTCTCTCGGATTGATCGCCTTCTTCGTGGCAGAGTCCGTGAACGAGACCTTGAACCCCTTCGGGATCGCGGCGAGGTTAGGCCAAGAGACCGTCACCGGTCCACCGTTCTTGGAAAAGACGTTATAGGTGTAGGTCTGGACTCCGGTCGAGCGGCGAAGGCTCTGCGCCATTCCCCCGTTGCCTTCGGAGATGTACGTGTACAGCACATCGCCCTTCGCCGAGGACGGCTGCATCGGCGCCTTGCGAACCGACTTCGTCCCGGCGTCGCTGACGACGCCCACGAAGTTCTGCGTGTCTCGCGAGTTTGCCGTCGCCGCGCTGAGTTGGAGCTTCCAATCCTTGACCGTCTGCGGGACCTCCGGCTTCGGAGCGGCCGCGCGCGTGAACAGTTCGTAGATCGGCGGGAACTGGAGATCGAACGCGAAGTTCGCGTAGATCCAATAGCCGAAGTTCGGCAGCAGCCGCGGGTCGTTGCTGGTCGAATTCGAGATCGGAAGGTACTGCCTTCCGTCCTGATCGTAGTACTGGAAGGTGCCGTCGGTGTAACCCTGGGCGATAAGGTCGGTGAACCTGACCGACTGGGTAGCCCCTACCGGCGCGCCGATGATCTGGTTGATGGGGAACGAATAATTGTACGGATTGCCCACGAGGTTCCAGCCCGGCTGAATCCGCAGGAGCGGGGCTCCACCGTTGGGAGCGATGTCGTAGTTGCCCGGACTCGGAAATTCGTCATTCGGCTGGCGCGGCGTGCCGCCGAGCGAGCGGTAGCCCAAGTCGTTCGTCGAGACGATGAACGTTCCTCGACCTCTCTCCGCCGAAACCTGGGCGGTGTACTGCTGCCGCAAGGCGTCCCAGGTGAAGGCTTGGAAGGTTTGGTTGAGCTGCTGAGGGCTCGTCGGCGTGCTCAGGATCGTTTCCCAAGAGCTGTCATTAAAGGTGAATGGCGGCGAAACAAGGTTCGCGTTCTGACGGATGAGCAGCCGCGGTGCAGCTGCCACGTTGATGACTCCCGTTACCGTCTTAATGCCGATGCGAGGATTGGGCGAGATCGTTACCGAGTAGGTTTGGGTACCGAAAACGTTGGCGTCAACCGTAATTGGGAAGTCGACAAAGGCAACTTGCCGAGGGTTGATCGACGAGATCGTCTTTGTGATCGTCCGTGCGCCGGTGTCTGCGTCAGTCAGTCCAGAAGGAAGGTTCAGAGTGACGTTGACGCTCTGAAGGGTGACTTCGGTACCCGGATTGCTGTAGCCCCCCGTGTTGTCGACGTTCACGCGGATGGTGTAACGATTTGAAGAGAAAGGCTGATCCGTCGTGATCGTCGCCGGGTTGGTCGAGATTGCCTTCGGAGTGTCAATGACCGCGCTGTAACCGTTGAAGGCGGTTGAATAACTCGAGTCGCCGTTCGTCGAGCGGTAGTAGGCGACGATGTTTCGGGCTTGGCCCGGAGCAACGCTGGTCGGGAGCCACTTCTGGACGTACCCTGGGGTCAAGCCGACTGATGCAGCGTCGTTATTGCCGTTGCCAGGCGTGTTGAAAATGAAATCGTTGATCTTAGGATCGTTAGCACTAAAACCACCGTCGAACAGCGTGTTGGGATCGCCGAAGACGAACTCATCGACGGGAGTTTGGTCTAAACCGCTGTTAGGATCGAAGCCGGTAAGAGCGGATGGGTTGTTGACAACCTGAAGTCCAAAGCCTGTAGTTTGATTCAACGAGAAGTTGACAAAGGACGGTACGCCAACGGTGGCCGCATCCGCCTCACCGTTCGGCCCCAGGCCAGTGCGGTTGAACCGCTCCTCGATCGTAAGCGGTCGCCGGCCCGGAATTGTCGTGTAGACGGTGTTGGTATCGGAGAACGGGACGACCTGCAGAGTCCGAGTATTGCTGTCGTATAGCTGAATGTCCTGCGCGAAGTACAGCCCGACGGCCACGGCGTCCGTCGTGGTGAGATTATTCGTCAACCGCCAGTTAAGGCGCGCCGCGTCGCCAATGACCTCCATGATCAGACGGACATCGATGCTGTTGTTGGCGTCAGTGCCGTCGACCGTACCCTGAACGAGCATGAAACGGCCCGCCGCTCCCTCGTATGCGTAGTTGAAGGCCGTGCCGCCGAAGAGGTAGTTCGTTGTCGCGTTACCCTGCCGGACGTAGATGCGAGCGAAGCTTGATCCACCTGCGGGAGGGCCTTGGAAGAAGCCAGGGTATGTACTCCCGTAATCGAGACCCCTCGTGTCCGCAAAGTTCCCGCCTTTTGTCAGCTGTAGGTAGTTGTCGACTAATGGAATCTGCGTCGAGTCCACGGCGTGGAATGCGCCTGCTTGATTAGGATCCTCGTCCTGAAAGCTGCCTCGGGGTCCAATGGCAAAGCCAATGCGCCCAGCAATAGGACCTCCTCCTTGGCAATAAGGACCCGTCACGTAGGCCTTGGTTCCCGAGACTCCGATGTTCGCCCCGAAGAGATCGTCCCGCTTCTGATAATAGATGTAGTCGTCGGAGTAGGGCTTCGTGTTGTTGGGGTCAACGCAGATGTAGTCCGTGTCGACCTGGGCCACGGCGGAGACCACGCCGCCGAACGCCACGAGGGCGGCGGAGAGGGCTCGGTTCAAATTGCTGTTCATCTCTTTCCTTGGAGGTTGCGTCCCTGCGACCGGGCGCGGGGACATTCTATAGACGTACTATCGGACCGGTTCGTTAGGGCGTGCCAGGAGTTCCTGTCGTAGCGCGACGGAACGTGGCGAACTGCGAGTAGATGTAGCGCCTGCCGCTCGCCGAGTCCTTCACCGGACCCGGCCTGTCCTGCGA